>JBKPCT010000086.1:0-23069 GCA_046727515.1 Actinomycetota bacterium
CGCGGAGGCGACCGTGCCGAAGCTGACCGTGATCACGCGCAAGGCGTACGGCGGCGCCTACGACGTGATGAGCTCGAAGCACATCCGCGCCGACTTCAACTTCGCCTGGCCGACGGCGGAGGTCGCGGTGATGGGGCCGGAGGGCGCGGTCAACATCGTTTTCCGCCGGGAGCTCGAGGGAGGCGACGGCGACGAGCGGCGCGCCGAGGTGATCGCGGACTACAAGGCACGTTTTGCGAACCCGTACGTCGCCGCCGAGCGAGGGTACGTCGACGACGTGATCGAGCCGCGGCGGACGCGGCCGGTGCTGATCGACGCGCTCGAGACCGCGCGATCGAAGCGTGAGCGTCGCCCCCCGCGGAAGCACGGGAACATCCCGCTCTGAGGAAGTCGGGGTTCAACGGCCAGAACTCGCATGCTTGCTCCTTGACGGGAGTCAGGCCGGACGATAGAAACGCTCGGGCTCGCTTTGCAAGCGACCTCCCCACAGTGCGACCGTTCGAGGTTCGACCACGTCGGCCTGATTACGGACGAGCGCAAGGAGGGGGAGAGCTGGGTCGAGGCGACGCGTGTGTGGGTGACGAACCCGCGCACGCACCCGGCCAACATCGAATGGCTCCGTTTCGAGCCCGACAGCCCGGTCACGGGTCCCCTCCGGACGCAGCCGCATATCGCCTACCGGGTCACCGACGTGTACGAGGCAGTGAAAGGTCACACGGTCCTCGCCGAACCCTTCGACGTCGGGAACGGATTCGTGACTGTCGCGTTCGTCGACGTCGGCGGCGCAGTGATCGAGTTCATGCAGTACGCGAACCCCGACGAGGAGGGATGGTTCTGAGCGCGGTCGACCACGCCAAGATCCGGATCCAGGGCGCGACAAAGACCTACGAGACGAAGACCGGGCCGGTGCACGCGCTCGAGTCGTTCTCGCTCGACATCGCCGAGGACGAATTGGTCACGATCCTCGGCCCGAGCGGCTGCGGCAAGACGACCCTGCTCTGGGCGATGTCGGGCCTGCACGCGCTGACCCGCGGTGAGATCCTCCTCGGCGGCACGGCCGTCAGAGGGCCTCGGCCGGCTGAGATCGGGATGATGTTCCAGGACGCGAACCTGCTGCCCTGGCGGAACCTGCGCAAGAACATCGAGTACCCGTTCGAGATCAAGAAGCGGCCGGTCGACTCCGAGCGAGTCGGTCGGCTGCTCGAGCAGGTCGGGCTCGCCGGGTTCGAGAAGGCGTATCCGCGGGAGCTCTCGGGCGGCATGCAGCAGCGCGCGTCGATCGTGCGGGCGCTCGCCCAGGATCCCGATGTCCTGCTGATGGATGAGCCCTTCGGCGCGCTCGACGCGTTCACACGCGACGAGATGAACCTCCTGCTCCTGGGGTTGTGGGCGGAGACGAGCAAGACCATCGTCTTCGTCACGCACAACATCAGCGAAGCGATCTTCCTCGCCGACCGAGTGGTCGTGATGACGCCGCGCCCGGGCCGGCTCGCGCGAATCTTCAACATCGAGCTGCCGCGCCCCCGGACGATCGAGATGATGTTCGAGCCCGACTTCATCGAGCTGATCCAGGAGATCAAGCGGACGGTGGAGTCGGGAGCGAGGCACACGGTGGGGGTCGAATGATCGCTCGCCTTCGGCGCGCTCTCGTGGGGCCGGGAGCCGGCCGATGACCGAGAGCCAGGTCCCGAGCGAGCTTCGCGACGAGATCCCGAGCTTCGAGGAGGCGCCGCCCCAACGAGACCACGGGCCGATCGACTGGACCGGCCTCACCTCGATCCGCACCGCGAAGAGCGCCCTCGAGTTCGCGGCGATCGTCGCGGTCGCGGTCGCCGTGTTCTTCGGGACGGAAGGCATCCTCCGGGTCACGAACACGCCCGAGTACGTCTTCCCGAAACCGACGTCGGTCGTCCGGGCGTTGTTCGTCAGCGACTTCTGGCTGCTCTACGGGCACCACCTCTGGGTGACGCTGCAGGAGTTCCTGCTCGGACTGCTGATCGGGTCGACGATCGGCCTGTTCCTCGCAGCGGTGATCACGCAGAAGCCGTTCGTCGAGAAGATCGTCGCCCCGTACATCATCATCCTGGTCACGACGCCGATGCTCGCCCTGGTCCCGTTCTTGCGCATCGGCCTGATCAAGAGCTTCAGCATCTGGCCGATCGTCGTCGCGGTTGCGCTTGCGTCGGGGCCGATGGTGCTGATCAACTCAGCGACCGGCTTCCGGCGCACCGACCTGGCGAAGATCGCGCTTGCGCGCTCCTACGGCGCCAGCACGTTCCAGATCTTTCGAACGATCCGTTTCCCTCTTGCGCTGCCGATGATCATCGTCGGCTTCATGGTCGGATCGATCTTCGGCTTGCTCACGGCGGTCGGGGGTGAGATGGTCTCCGCAAGCGATCAGGGAGGCCTCGGTCATCAACTCGTCTATTTCTCGTCGCTGATCAGGATGGCGAACGTCGGTGCCGTCATTCTCATCATCGCGGTGCTCGGAGTCTTGATCTACGTGGTGTTCTTCCTGATCGGAAGGCGATGGGCGAGCTGGGAGGCCTAGTCACCAAGGGAGGAGGGAGGTAGCACATGGACGAGAACCACCTCGTAGAGGAGATCGAGTACGCAGGCCTGACCCGCCGAGACCTGCTCAAGCGGGCGGCCGGCGTCGGCGTCGGATTGTCCGCGCTGGGCATGTTCGAGGTTCAATCCGCGCTCGGCGCCGGAGCGGCGACGAGGGTGAAGTGGATCTCACCGCGCGGCACCCTCGACGTGATGGACGACTTCAACCTCTGGGTGCCGATCAAGATGGGTTACTACCGTCGGCTGGGCATCGACCTGAGCCTCAGCCCGGGAGACGCGAGCGGCAACCTGCCGCAGGTAGCGGCGGGGCAGGTGGACATGGGCTACCCGTCGCCCGGCGTGCTCACGTCGTCGGTCGATGCCGGTATCCCGGTGATCTCGATCTGGGAGCAGTATCCGGCGCAGGTCTTCGACTTCGTCCTCAACGGCAAGAGCAAGATCACTCACCCCCGCCAGCTGAAGGGGAAGACGATCGCGATCTTCAACGACATCTGGAGATCGATCATCAACCCGATGCTGGTGGAGGTCGGCGTCGATCCGAAGAGCGTCAAGTACCGGGTATTCGGCCCGCAGTGGGTGCAGGCGGTTGCCCTCGGGCAGGCCGACGCCGGGCTCGTCTGGGAGGGCTTGCGCGCGCAGCTGGTCGGTCAGTCGGCGACCTTCGGCTCGGCATTTCAGATCAAATTCCTGGTCGGCACGCAGTGGGGCTCGAAAGGCCCTTCGAACACGTACGTGGTGCGCACGGCGGATATGCAGGACGCGACGAAGAAGGCCCTCTTCACCCGCCTGCTCCAGGGCTCGGTGATGGGTTCCGAGTTCGCGAAGGCGAATCCGCGCGCCGCGGCCCAGATCACCTACGGCGCCCGGCCCCTGTTGCAGAAGCTGATCTCGCCGCAGGTCGCCGTCGAGTCGATGATGCAGCTCGCGTCCGGGTATAGCGTCTTCCACCGGCGGCCGCCGCATCTCTACGGCTGGCACGACGCCACATCGTGGAACCGCTATCTCGATGCGATCGCGAAGATCGGCCAGGTCAAGAAGCGTCTGAACATCAACGACGTCCTGACGAACGAGTTGGTCCGCGCCGCGAACCAGAGGGCGGACGTCGCTCGCGCCCGAAGGGATGGGAAGGCCTTCAAGCTGAACGAGTTCTTCCGCACCACGACGGTGCCGAAGGGCTACCCACTCTAAATCGATCGAACGGTTGAGGCGCTGCGTCGACCACGCGGCGCCTCGGCCGAGTTCTGGAGGAGCCGATGGCGAATCCGCTCGCCGGTCACACCAACACCTACCACTCCTACAGCTTCGACGAGGCCCTGGCGGGCATCGCCGAGGCGGGCTACAAGGGTGTCGAGCTCTCGGCCGTGCCCGGCTGGACGGAGCATGTCTCGCTCGGGGATGATCCTGACTCCATGCGCCGGAAGCTGGAGGGTTACGCCCTGGAAGCCGTAAGCCTCAGCGCCCACTCCGATCTCACGACGCGTGAGGGACTGGAGCACGGGGTCAAGGCGGTGGGCTGGGCAGCCGACTACGGCCTACCGATCGTGAATACCGCCGTCGGTGGCCACCAGAGTGCAGACGAGAACGAGGCGGCCTTCCTCGGCAACATCGGTGAGCTCGCCGACGCGGCGGAGGCAGCAGGGGTCTTCGTCGCGCTCGAGATCCACGGCGACATCATGGCCTCGAGCGACGTCACGATCCCGTTGCTCGAGAAGATCGGGCGCGACTCCGTCAAGGTCAACTACGACACGGCGAACGTCGAGTTCTATTCGGGGCTGAAGGCTGTCGACGACCTGCCGAAGATCACGCCCTACCTCGCCCACGTTCACCTGAAAGACACCGTCGGCGGCAAGGGCGTCTGGAATTTCCCCGCCATCGGCGACGGCACCGTCGATTTCGGGCGCGTCCTGGAGATCCTGCGGGCGGCCGGGTACACGGGCCCGTTCTCAGTCGAGCTGGAGTTCACGGGCGAGCCCTGGCCGCCACTCGCCGACGTCAACGAGAGCATGCAGCGCTCGTACGAACACCTGAAAGGACTGGGGCTCTGATGGCCGAGTCGATCTTCATGCCGGAGATGACGAACCTGCAGGTGCAGGAGTACCTGGAACGCGACGTGCGGATGGTGATTGTCCCCGTCGGTTCCACCGAGGATCACGGCGACCACGGGCCGCTCTGGACCGACGTCTACATCCCGCTGGAGGTCGCCAAACGGGCGGCTCGCGACCTCGACGCGCTCGTTGCTCCACCAATCGGCTTCGGCCTGGCGCCCGATCACCGCGGTGCCAGCGGTCTCGTGTATCTCCGTCTCGAGACGTTCGTCAATCTTGTTCGCGACGTCTGCGTGACGCTCTCGGGGGCCGGCTTCAGAAAGATCGTCTTGCTGAACGGCCACTACGTGAATTCGTGGGCGCTGCAATACGCCGCCGCCGACGTCTACGACGAGCTTCCCCCGGACGTACGGATCTACCCCTTCCCGTACTGGCAGGGGCTGAAGCCCGAGCAGGCGGAGCAGTACCTCTCGGGAACTGCCGGCATCCATGCCAATGTCGGCGAGACCTCGGCCGTGCTGGCGATCAATCCCGACCTGTGCGACATGGAGCGCGTTCGGGACTTCGTGCCGGAGTTCGGTGAGCTGCGAACGAGTCCCTTTGCGCTCCTCGATCCGATGTTCCTCGCGACCCCGGGCTCGTTCTGGTCGTTGCTCGAGGAGGGCGGCGGGGTCTGGGGCACCCCGAGCGCTTCTACGGCCGAGCGAGGCGAGGAATTCCTCGAATGGGCGAAGACGGCAGTCGTCGACCTGGTCCGCGACCTGGACGACGTGCACGACCGTCTCGGCCTTCGCCGTTGATCTCCGTCGCCATCCTCGGCGCCGGCTTCATGGGCGGCGCCCACGCGGCCAACTACAAGCGGCTCGACGATCGGGTGCGGGTGGAAAGGGTGGTCGCCCGCAGTATCTCCCGGGCCGCGAAAGTAGCCGATGTCGTCGGCGCTGTGCCTACCACGGACCTCGAGGAAGCCGTGCTCGATCCGCGGATCGACGCCGTCGACATCTGCCTTCCCTCGGCGCTTCACCGGAAGTGGACGGAGCGGGCGCTCGAGGCGGGGAAGCACGTCTTCCTGGAGAAGCCGATCGCCCTGAGGGCCGAGGACGCGGACGCAGTCGTCGACGCCGCCGCGCGCCACGGTACGGTGCTGGTCGTCGGGCTCGTCCTGCGCTTCTGGCCGGAGTACGTGGAGCTGCAGCGTCGGGTCGCGTCGGGCGACCTAGGACGGCCGCGCGCCGTGTCCACGTATCGGCTCTCTCCTCCGATCGACTGGAACGACTGGATGGCGGATCGGGAGCAGTCGGGCGGTGTGCCCGTCGATCTGCTCGTCCACGACTTCGACCAGATGAACTGGCTGCTCGGTGAGCCCCGGCGTGTCTTCGCGCGGGAGCCGCGCGCTGGCCACGTGCAGGCGCTGGTCGAGTACCACGGCGCGACCGGACTCGCCGAAGGAAGCGTGGCGATGCCCCGCTCGTATCCGTTCTCGAGCAACATTCGCGTGCTCTGCGACGAGGGAGCGGCCGAGTACGCATTCTCCGCCGCGGCGGTCGAGGGTGAGGGGAACATCGGCGCATCGGAGTCAGCCCGGGGCCTGCGTCTAACGCCCGGTGACGGCCCAGCGGTGACCATCCCGGTCGAGAGCGCTGATCCGTGGGGGCCCGCGCTCGCCTACTTTGTCGAATGCGTCGAACTGGCTCGGCAGCCTGAGCAGGCGACGGCGGATCAGGCTCGCCGGGCGCTGCTCGTCTCCCTGGCGGCAAATCGCTCCCTCGAAAGCGGGAGGCTCGAAGCCGTCTAGGCTGAGGCGGCGATGAGAAACGAGGCCGGGCGCAAAGGCGACGGCGACGCCGCCGGCGTTGGTGCAGGGCGGCGTCGTGACGCCGAAGACGTCAGCGTCGAGATCAGGCCGGAGCCGACACGGGAGGAGCGGGAGGCGATCCTACGCGCGCTGGCCGCGCTCGGCGGTCGCGACGACGGCGCCTCGGCCTGGTGGGAGGCCGGGGTGCGGGAGGCGATCGAGGAGGATCCCGACGAGTAGCCTCGGGGGCGCGCAACGCGGCCCTAGGCGAGGGCGCGGCCGCGCAGGAGCCCGGGTGCGACCCGGGCGTAGTCGAGCCCCGAGACCCAGGTCAGGACGACCGCCACGAGCAGCGCCCACCAGGCGATGGTCTGATTCCAGGCGCCCGCCGCGGCGAATCCCCCGAGCGCCGCCGCGACCGTCTGCGACCAGGTCTTCAGCTTCCCGAGGTCGCGCGCCTGGATGACGACCCCGCGCTCGACCGCCGCCAGCCGGAGGCCCGAGACGAGGAGCTCGCGCGCGACGATCGCCGCGACCATCCAGCCGGGGAAGATTCCTTCGTCGATCAGCACGATCAGCGTCGAGAGCACGAGAACCTTGTCCGCCACCGGGTCGAGCAGCGAGCCGAGCGGCGTCGTTCGCCGCTGGCGCCGGGCGAGCCAGCCGTCGATCTGATCGGTCGCCATCGCGGCGATGAACACCGCCGTCGCCCAGTACGCGTGACCCGGAAAGTCCCAGACGAACAGGACGACCACGAAGGGCGTGGCGACGATCCGGGCAACGGTCAGCTGATCGGCAGGGCCCATCTCTCGGGGAGAATACGTTGCCGGTGGGACTGTTCTCGAAGGTGCTCGTTGCCAACCGGGGCGAGATCGCGATCCGGATCTTCCGCACGCTCCGCGAGCTCGGGATCGGGACCGTGGCGGTGTACTCGGAAGCGGATCGCGGCTCGCTCCACGTCCGCCACGCCGACGAGGCCAGGCTGCTCGGCCCGGGCCCGCCGGCCGAGAGCTACCTGAACAGGGGGCGGGTTCTCGAGACGGCGCTCGCCGCCGGGGCCGAGGCCGTCCACCCCGGGTACGGCTTCCTCGCCGAGAACGCGGACTTCGCGCGCGCGGTCGAGGCAGCCGGCCTCGTCTGGATCGGCCCGCGGCCGGAGGCGATCGAGGCGATGGGCTCGAAGACGGAGGCGCGGGAGCGGATGGCCGCCGCCGGCGTGCCGATCGTCCCCGGCACGACCGCGGCAATCGGCTCGGCGGCGGAGGTCGCCCGTCTCGGGGACGAGCTCGGCTGGCCGCTCGCGATCAAGGCCTCGGCCGGAGGCGGCGGCAAGGGCTTCAAGGTCGTCCGCGAGGGCGACGACGTCGAGCGCGCGCTCGAGTCCGCTCGGCGAGAGGGCGAGGCCTACTTCTCGGACCCTGCCGTCTACGTCGAGCGCTACCTCGAGGATCCCCGCCACGTCGAGGTCCAGGTCCTCGCCGACGCCCACGGCAACGTGATCCACCTCGGCGAACGAGACTGCACGATCCAGCGCCGCCACCAGAAGCTCGTCGAGGAGACGCCCTCGCCGGCGGTGGACGCCGAGCTCCGTGCCCGGATCGGGTCGATCGCAGTCGACGCGGCCCGAGCGGTCGAGTATCGCTCCGCGGGGACGATCGAGGGCCTGCTCGATCGGGACGGCGCCTACTACTTCATGGAGATGAACACGCGCATCCAGGTCGAGCACACCGTCACCGAACTCGTGACGGGCCTCGACCTCGTCCGCGAGCAGGTGCTGATCGCGGCCGGAGAGCCGCTATCGCTGAGCCAGGACGACGTCCGCCTGACCGGGCACGCGATCGAGTGCCGGATCAACGCGGAGGACCCGTCCAACGGCTTCCTGCCGAGCCCGGGGAGGATCGCGGGCTACCGCGAGCCGGCGGGCCCGGGGGTGCGGGTCGACTCGGGCGTGGAGGACGGCTCGGAGATCTCGCCGCTCTACGACCCGCTGGTCGCGAAGCTGGTCGTGCACGGCGTCGACCGCGAGCATGCGCGCCGGCGGATGCTGCGCGCGCTCGAGGAGTACGAGATCGGCGGCGTCACCACGCTGCTCGGCTTCCACCGCGCGCTGCTCGCTCACCCGTGCTTCGCCGGAAGCGGAACCTGCCACGGCATCGTCGAGTCGGAGCAGCTGGCGCAATCGGCGCAGCGATTGACGGAGGCGGCCAATCAGTTGTCGCATGGGGCAACAACCCTACCGGCATACTCGGACGGCACGCGGGAGCGCATCACGGTCGTCGAGCTCGACGGTCGACGGTTCGACGTCACCGCGCTCGTGCCGGCTCCACCGTGGGCCGAGCTGGCCGAGCGCCGGCGCGCGCGCGCCGGCCACCGAGCCGGCGGGCCCGGAGGGCGCGACGCGATCGTCAGCCCGATGCAGGGCACGGTGCTCTCCGTCGAGGTGGCGGACGGGGATTCGGTCGTTGCCGGACAGGTGATCTGCATCGTCGAGGCGATGAAGATGGAGAACGAGGTGCACGCGCTCCGCGACGGCGTGGTCAGCGAGCTCTCGGTCACGGCCGGCGAGCCGGTCCGCACGGGCCAGGTGATCTGCGTCCTCGCGCCGGAGGATGGCCTCACCTCCGGATGAGGGAGCCTGGGTCCTTCTGCTCCGAGCGCTCGCTGGAGAACGCCGAACCGCTCGCCGCCACAGCCAGCCGCGTCGATCACTGGATCCTGATCGAGTACCGGGGCCTCTGGAGCCGCGACGCGATCGCCGGCAGCGGGCTCTCCGATCAGGTGAAGGAGGGGTTGCGCGAGCAGCGCGCCGCGCTTCCGCACACGAAGCTGCTCTTCGTCCGCCGGACCGAGCGGCGGAGTCGGCCGGGGCTCGCGGTGATGTGGGGCAGCTCGCCCGAGCGCGGCGGCCGGATCTTCGCGGCGGAGATCGCCGGCTACGAGGACCTGCTCCGCCTCGACCTGACCGCACCGGGCGAGCCGCTCGCTGACCCGCTCCTCCTCGTCTGCACCCACGGGAAGCACGACCCGTGTTGCGCGCGGCACGGGCGCCCGCTCTACCAGGCGGTCGCCGAGCTCGCGGGCGACGAGTGGGTCTGGCAGGTCTCCCACGTCGGCGGCGACCGTTTCGCCGGCAACCTGGTCGTACTACCCGACGGTCTCTACTTCGGGCGGGTGGGTCCGGGCGAGGCGTGGTCGCTGCTGGAGGAGTACCTCGCCGGCCGGATCGACCTCGCCCACTATCGCGGGCGCTCCTGCTACTCCTTCGCGACCCAGGCTGCCGAGCAGGCCGTGCGCGAGGCCGCGGGGCTGACCGGTGTCGCCGACCTCGAGCTCGTCGCCGAGCGGCCGATCGTCGTCTTCCGCGGGGCGGGGCGACTCTTCGAGGTCGACGTTACCGCCTCACTGGGGCCCCTGACCTACCTGACCTGCTCGTCGGAGACGCTCAGGCACTCGCGGCACTACGCCGCACGAATCCTTCGCGAATCAGCCGCCTGAGCAGGACGAGCCGGCTCTCGTCGTCGAGCTCGCCCGGGAGCTCGGCGGCCGTGAAGGGGCCGTCGGCCTCGAAGATCGCTTCGAGCTCGGCGCGGGCGTGGTCCGGCACGGTCACGTGCTTGCCTTCGAACGAGAGGGTGGTGCCTTCGAGATCGGCGATCACCGTGGGCCGGCGCTCGAGCAGAGTGTCGCCACCGAGCGACCCGAGCCGGCGGACCTCCTCGAGCTGACCGTCGAGGATCGGTCGGCGGCTGCGGACGAGCTTCTCCCGGGCACGTCGCGCGACGTCGTCCGGCTCGAGCCTGCCCGCCAGACGGTCGAGGAGATCGGCGCTCATCTCCCCGTCTTCGGGAACGGAGCGGCGGAACTCGAGGTCGTTCTCGCACTCGTCGAGCGCCGCCCGCACGGCGTCGACCCAGGTGTGGAGGTTGATCCCGACCGTCACGTGCAGCGAGTCGGTCTCGGACGTCAGCGCGTCGTGCAGCCACCCACGCGGGAGGTAGAGCGTGTCGCCGGCGCGGAGGGTGAGCTCCAGCGTCGGCGGGCCGTGCTCGCCGAGCGCCTCGGAGTAGCGCTGCTGCTTCAGCGGCAGCTCCAGCAAGGGATCGTAGATCCGCCACTGCTTCTCGCCGGCGACCTGGAGCACGAAGACGTCGTGCGTGTCGTGGTGGACGGCGAAGCCCTGCGAGCGGCGAGGAGTGTAGTACGCATTCGCCTGCGCGGGGTGGCCGAGCTCGGCCTCGAGCCCGCGGCAGAACCGGGCCAGCGGCGTCCAGTTGAGGTGCAGGCCCTGGAGCACGATCGTCGCGCCGTCCTCGAAGGCTGTCGCGACCCGGTCGGGGTCGGCGCTGCCGGTGAACGCGTGCGGGCGCCACGGCAGGTCGGTCGCGTACTCGGACAGGCCGATCTGACCGCCTTCCTTGACGAGCCGGAAGGCCGGGTAGCGCAGGCTGCCTGAAGAGACCAGCCGCTCGACGTCGGCCACCGAGATCAGGTCATCGAAGCGACCCGGCTCGAAGCGCGGGACGGCGAGCGGCTGCTGCTCCCAGTAGTCGGCGAGGAACTCCGCCGCGTCGAGGGGCTCCACGCAGCGGGCGAGCGCCTGTTCGCCGCTAGCTCGGGTCCTCGAGGTCGGCGTCGGCGTCGGTGTCGTCCCCGTCGGTGGTGTCCGTGTCGTCACCGTCGGCGTCGGCTGTCTCCAGCCGCGAGCGCGACGCGCCCGTGCCGGTGGTCAGGATCTCGTCGTCGGTGAGCTTGCGCTCGTCAGCCATGTTGCCTCCTTCGGCGGGAACTGGGTCGTGGGAGTGTATGCCCTCGCCGAGCGTCCTGTCACACGCTGGACTAGGTTTCGGACGTGCCTCTTCACCAAAAGGCCACCTTCTCGATCTGCGCGATCGACCCGGCGACGGAGGAAGTCGGGTGCGCCGTCCAGTCGCGCTACTTCGCCGTCGGCTCGGTCGTCCCGTGGGCGAGGGCCGGGATCGGGGCGGTCGCAACGCAAGCCGCCGGCGTCGCCGCCTACGGCCCACGGGTGCTGGCGTTGCTCGAGGAAGGCGCCGCGCCGGGCGAAGCGCTCACCCGCGCGCTTGCGGACGACTCCGAGCGCGAGACGCGCCAGCTCGGCGTCGTCGCCGCCGACGGCCGCGCTGCCTCGCATACGGGAACCGAGTGCCTTGCCTGGGCGGGCCACCCGCTTCGGGGAGGGGTATGCCGTCCAGGGGAACATCCTCGTCGGGGAGGCGGTCGTCACCGAGATGGAGCGCGCGTTCCTGGAGGCGCCGGGATCGCTTGCCGAGCGGCTGGTCGCATCGCTCGAGGCCGGCCAGGCGGCGGGAGGCGACTCGCGCGGCCAGCAGTCGGCGGCGATCGTCGTCGAGCGGGTCGGCGCCGCGCAGGAGTCACGCGAGAGGATCGACCGCGTCTGCGAGCTCCGCGTCGAGGATCATCCGCAGCCGATCGCGGAGCTGCGGCGGTTGCTCGGGATCCACCTCGTCTGGGACGCGCTCCGGCGGGCGGGTGACTTCGACGCGCCCGGTCGCTACGCGGAGGGCGTTGCAGTCCTGCGCGAGGCGGCCGCCCGGCTCGGCGAGGACGGAGCTCTCCTGTACGACCTCGCGTGCTTCGAGTCCCTCGCCGGCAAGACCGAGGAGGCGCTGGCGCATCTCGCGCGCTCGCTCCAGCTCGAGCCCGGGCTGCGTGCGGGCGCAGTCGCCGACTCGGACTTCGACGCGGTCCGGCAGGACCCCCGCTTCGCAGCGCTCGTCCGCTAGGCTCGCCCGCGGCGTGGATCTCTACGAGTACCAGGGCAAGGAGCTCTTCCGACGCGTCGGCATCCCGGTCTCGGAGGGTCGTCTTGCGACCAGCCCGGAGCAGGCGCGCGCGGCGGCGCAGGAGCTCGGCGGTCAGGTCGTCGTCAAGGCCCAGGTGCTGACCGGCGGTCGCGGCAAGGCCGGCGGGATCAAACTCGCCGACGGGCCGGACGAAGCCGAGGAGCGTGCGCGCGAGATCCTCGGTCTCGACATCCGCGGCCACGTCGTCCGCAAGCTCTGGATCGAGCAAGCCTCCGAAATCGCGAAGGAGTACTACCTCTCAGTCACGTTCGACCGCGGTGCGAAACAGTCCCTGTTCATGTTCACGACACAGGGCGGCGTGGACATCGAGGAGGTGGCGGCCCTGTCGCCGGACGCGATCGTGCGCTTGCACGTCGATCCCTTCGAGGGCTTCCAGCCCTGGCAGGCGCGGCGGCTGATCTACGGCGCCGGCGTCACCGACCCGGAGGAACAGAAGCAGATCACGACGATCGTCGAACGCCTGTACCAGGCGTTCGTCTCCTTCGACGCGATGCTGTGCGAGATCAATCCGCTGATCGTCACATCGGCGGGCGAGGTGAAGGCGCTCGACTCGAAGTTCACGGTCGACGACAACGCGCTCTTCCGTCATGCCGATGTCGCCGAGATGCGCGACCCCGAGGCATACCCACCCGAGGAGCGCGCTGCGCGCGAGAAAGGGGTCACCTACGTGAAGCTCGACGGGTCGGTCGGGATCCTCGCGAACGGGGCGGGCCTCGCGATGTCGACGCTGGACGTGGTCGCGCTCGCCGGCGGGCGCGCGGCGAACTTCTGCGACCTCGGCGGCGGCGGAGACGCCCAGGGCGTGGTCGACGCGCTGGAGATCATCACCGGCGATCCGCAGGTGCGCTCGATCCTGTTCAACGTGTTCGGCGGGATTACGCGGACGGACGAGGTTGCCCGCGGCATTCTGCAGGCGCTCTCCCAGATGACGATCGAGCACCCGATCGTGGTACGGCTGGACGGCACGAACGCGGAGGAGGGGCGGAGGCTGCTGGCCGAGACGGCACCGCCGAGCCTCCACGTCGAACCGACGATGCTCGAGGCGGCGAAGCGAGCGGTGGAGCTGGCGAAGTGACCGAAGTCTGGTCGCAGCGCGCCGAGGCGTACCGCCGGAGCCCGGCCCACCGTGAGGGGCCGGATCTCGACCTGATCGTCGAGTGGGCTGCGGGCGCGCAGTCGGCGCTCGACGTCGCGACCGGCGGCGGGCATGTCGCGCGGCGGCTGCGCGAGGCGGGGCTGGAGGTGACGACGCTCGATCCTGCGGCGGGGATGCAGCCGGACGTGGTCGCTCCCGCGGAGCAGCTGCCTTTCACCGATGGCAGCTTCGATCTCGTCGTGTCTCGGCTCGGCGCGCACCACTTCGCCGACGCTCGGGCGGCGATGCGCGAGATGGCGCGCGTCGCGGCGAGGGCGGTGATCATCGTCGACAACACGTACGGCGGTGAGACGCTCGAGGAGGCCGAGCGCGTTCGCGACCCGTCGCACGTGCGCTGCTACACGGTCGAGCAGTGGCGTGAGTTGTTCCAGGCCGTCGGTCTCGACGTCGTCGATGTCCGTTCTCTGCCTCAGCGGGTCGAGCTCGAGCCGTGGCTCGAGCGCGCTGGCTGCACCGGAGACGCGGCGGCGCGCGTGCGGGAGCTGACCGCCGAGCGGACCGAGCACGGCTGGGTCAGCCTGGACCGCATGGCGCTGAAGGGGGTCAAGTAGTGGCGATCGTCGTCGACGAGAGCACGCGGCTCGTCGTCCAGGGCCTGACCGGGCGGGAAGGGTCCTTTCACGGGTTGCGCAACCGCGCCTACGGGACGCGGGTCGTCGCCGGGGTGACGCCGGGCAAGGGCGGCGAGGACCTCGAGGGGATCCCGGTTTTCGACACCGTCGCCGAGGCGGTCTCGGAGGCGGGCGCGAACACGACGATGGTCTTCGTGCCCGCGCGCTTCGCGGCGGACGCGATCTACGAAGCGGTCGACGCGGGGATCGACACGGTCGTCTGCATCGCCGAGGGGCTTCCCGCCCACGAGATGCTGCGGGTCTACAACTACATCCGCCCGCGCAGGGTGACGATGATCGGTCCGAACTGCCCGGGCGCGCTCTCGCCGGGGAAGTCGAACGTCGGGATCATCCCCGCCGAGATCTTCCGCGAAGGCTCGATCGGGCTCGTGTCGCGATCGGGCACGCTGACCTACCAAATCGGCCACGAGCTGACGGGGCTCGGGCTCGGCAACTCGACGATCGTCGGGATCGGCGGCGATCCGATCGTCGGCTCCTCGTTCATCGACGTCCTCGCCATGTTCGAGGCCGATCCCCAAACCGAAGTCGTCGTGCTCGTCGGTGAGATCGGCGGCGACGAGGAAGAGAAGGCTGCGCGGTATATCGCGGAAGAGATGAAGAAGCCCGTCGTCGCCTACATCGCCGGGTTCAGCGCACCCCCCGGGAAGACGATGGGTCACGCCGGGGCAATCATCACCGGTTCGTCGGGCACCGCCCAGGCGAAGAGGGAAGCGCTCGAGGCGAGTGGCGTCCGCGTCGGCATCTCGCCGACCGAGGCCGCTCAGATCGCGGCCGACGTCGCCGCGCAGATCGCGGCCGAAGTCGCCGCCGGGCGGTAGACCGGGCTCTACCTCTCGTTGCGGGGGACGCCGCTGGCTCGGAGGGCAGCGTCGACCTTCGCGCGAATCTCCTCGTCGAGCGACACGCCTCGCTCGGCCAGCTCCTCGACATCGCTGTCGGTCGACGGCGTCGGCGCGAGCTTTTCGAGGCCTGCGTCGACCAGGCGCAGAATACTCTCCTCGATGCGCTTCTCGATTCTGCTGCCGAAGTCCTCCCGGCGCGTCTCCATGGCAGCCGGAGGCTTTGGCTCCGGCCCCGGTCGAGCGACGGTCACGCCGTCGATCTCGAGCTCGTAGACCCGCTCGGGCTCGTCCAGTCCCTTCAGCTGCCGCTCGCCGAGCGGAAACACCGAGACCCCGTCGGGGAGGCTCGACCCGACGAGCGCCCGGGTCGTCTCCGATAACAGGACGTGCCCCCCGGCGCCGGACATGCAGATGCGAGCCGCGCGAACGACGTCGAGGCCCAGATATCCCTCGTCCCCGACGGAGGGCTCACCGGTGTGAAGGCCGATCCGGACGCGCACCCGGATGCCGTCCTGCCAGTCGTGGCGCGCGTGCTCGCGCTGCACCTGCACTGCTCCTGCGACCGCGTCCCGAGCGCGCGGGAAGGCGAAGAAGAACGCGTCACCCTGTGAATCGATCTCGGTTCCGTTCGCGGCCGCGAGCGTGTCGCGGACGAGCCGGCGATGCTCGCTCAGCACCTCGCGGTACCGTTCGCCGAGCTGCTTGAGCAGGTCGGTCGAGTCCTCGATGTCCGTGAAGACGAACGTGACCGTCCCGGCCGGGAGCGTGGGCATGCCGGCATCGTACGTCGGCTCGAGACGCTCGGAGCGCGTCTCTTGGCACCGAATCGGCACAGAGGCGGGCGCTGTTTCGGGGTAGCCTCGCCGGTAGGGGAAAGGGGCTGGCACCCCCACCCGAGGGTGGGGGCTGAAAAACGCCTAGCCCGCGATCTCCTCGAACTCAAGCACCTCTTCGCGGGCCTTCGACCGGTGCGCGTGGGCGTCCGGGCTCTCGTCGTAGTGTTCGTCGAGGTACGCGAGGATGTCCGCGTCCCCGAGCACGACGTGGCCGTCGTCGACGAGGGCGGGAATCTCGTCGTCCCCCACCTCGGTGCGCATCCACTCGCGCTCGGCCCGCTCGGCCGCAACCTGGCGCGCGACGAAATCGAGCCCCAGCTCCGTCAGCCGCTGCCGCACGCGATGTGAGTGCGGGCACCACTCTGCCTGGTAGAGATCCATGCCCATCGCTTACCCTGCGTCGCGAGTGTCGAACCACGACGTGCGAAGCCGAGGACGCCGCCTGGCGGGCCACTAGACTGGCCGACGTGGAGACGATCGCGTTCACGCGAGGCGTCCCGGCGCCCGAGTGCCTGCCCGTGGCAGAGCTCGCCGACTGCGCCCGCGCGGCCGTCGAGCGAGACGGGACGGCCGTCCTCAACTACGGGCCGGTTGCCGGCTACGGGCCGCTGCGCGAATGGGTCGCCGAGCGCCACGGCGTCACGCCGGGCCAGGTGTTTGTCACGAACGGCTCCCTCCAGGGTCTCTCGCTGATCGCCGCGCTCCTCGTCGATTCAGGCTCGCGGGTGCTCGTCGAAGGACCTACGTACGACCGCGCGTTGCACATCATCGCCCGCCACGACGGCGGGCCTGTGCAGCTGCCGATGGACGAGGAGGGACTCGACCCGGACGCGCTTCGGCTCCCGGCCGCGTTCCTCTACACGATCCCGACGTTTCAGAACCCGAGCGGTCGCACTCTCTCCCTGGAGCGTCGCCGCCGCCTCGCCGAGGTCGCCGCCGAGGGGAAGTTGCTCGTGGTCGAGGACGATCCGTACTCGCTGGTGCGCTACGAGGGCGATCCGCTGCCGAGCATCTACGAGCTCGCCGGCGGCGAGGGCGTCGTCTACTCGTTCTCGTTCTCGAAGATCGCCGCGCCCGGTCTGCGGGTCGGCTACCTCGTGGGCCCCGCCGAGCTGATCGCGCGGCTCGAGGCGCTCGCCGTCCAGACCTATCTGACTCCGGCGCTGCTCTCGCAGGCGACCGCCTTCGAATTCGTCTCCCGGGGCCTGCTCGAGCCGAACATCGAGCGCGTCGTCGCGCTCCTGCGCGAACGGCGCGACGCAATGCGTGACGCCCTGGCCGAAGAGCTGCCCGAGGGCGCTCGCTGGAGCCGGCCCGAGGGCGGCTACTTCACGTGGCTCGACTTCCCGGCGGGCACACAGGCAACGGACGTACTAGCCCGGGGTGAGGAGCAGGGCGTCACCTTCGTCGCGGGCCCCGACTTCTTCCCGCCGGGGCGAGGAGGCGAGGGCTCCGCGCGCCTTGCCTTCAGCTATGTCTCGCCGGCGGAGATCTCAACGGGCGTGGCGCGACTTGCCGCTCTCCTTCGCGAGCTTCGCTCGTCGCCGGTGGCGGTATAGCTGCGAGAGCAGCACGCCGCTGACGAGCCCGATTGCGAGCAGGAGCAGAATCGTCCAGATCACACGCACGTTCGCGTCCGTGAAGACGAAGTCGATCTTGATCTGCCGCGTGTTCTTGACGACGAACGCGGTCGCCCAGGCGATCACGATCAGGAGCAGCGCGAGCTTCGCGTAGAGCCACGGCTGCCAGGTCGACGGCGCCTCCTCCTCGCTGCCCGGCGGGGGCTCGCGCTCCGGTAGGGGCGACGGCGGTGGGGCGGCGGGCTCCTCGACTGTCGCGGCGACCGGCGGCTCCTCGGGGCTCGCCGGCGGCTGCGGCGTGCTCATGGCGCGATCCTATGCCGCGGCTGCTTCGCGTGCGAACGCGGAGAGTGGGCGCGGGACGAGCTGCGGATGGCGCGGCGGCTCGAGCACTCCATGCTCCGCGCGCCGAAACGTCGGGCACGGCATCTCGAGCAGCAGGGCGCAGAGCCCGGCCTTGTGGAAGTAGCAGTCCTGACAGGTGACCTGATTGCGCTTGCCCAAGAAGCCCCCCTTGCTCCTCCCGGACTGATGGACGACAAAGCGATCATAGGCCGCTGCGGCCGTGGTACAAGGGGCGCGGAAACGAAAAGCATGCTCTTTGCGGCCGAATCAAAATCCGGCAAATGCAGCGATTTTAGCGCCTTCTGGGCAGCGTTGCCAGCGCACGCAACGCCTGTCGAAAACTCTCCACAGGGATCACCCGGACCCCGTCCGCGTACTTGCGGGCAACTTGCGCGTTTTCCCCAGCGGGCACAAGGAAGACGTCCACGTCTGCCTGCCGGGCACCCAAGATCTTCTGCTTCACGCCGCCGATCGGGCTCACCGAGCCGTCGAGGTTGATCTCTCCGGTCGCGGCGACGCGGTGGCCGCGGGTGATGTCGCCGTCGAGCTCCCGGACGACGTCGAGCGCGAACGGGAGCCCGGCCGACGGTCCGCCGATCGAGCCGGCGTCGATCTTCACCGGGAACGGCAGCTTCAGCTGCGCGGCCTGCTCGACGAGCACGCCGATGACGGGACGGCCGCCCCGACGAGGGTCGGCGACGGTCCCAACGCGCAACTCACTCAGGCCCCGCGGCGAACGTACCGACATCCGCACTGTCTCTCCGGGACGGTGCCGAGAGATCAGCGCGCGGAGATCGCTGCTCTTCAGGACCGGGTGGCCGTCGACCGCGACGATCACGTCGGTCGGCTCGAGGCCAGCCTTCTCGGCGGGTGAGCCCGCGAGCACCTCGGCGATCAGCGCCCCCGTCGGTCGCTCGACGACGTCGTACCCGAGGTACTTGAGCGCAATCGCGGCGGCGATGTCCTGCGAGCGGCTCATCTCGCGGAGATCCTCCTTCCGGCGCTGCGTGTCGTTGACCCCCGGCGGGTTGACCTGCTCCTCGGGAACGAGTGTCGCGTCGCCGTGGATCCAGGGGAACAGCTTCTCGAAGAGCTTTGCGCGCCGGATGACGATCGCGTCGAAGTAGATCTGTCCGGTCCCTGTCGGGTCCTTGCCGCCGCGGACCTGGACGAGCGGCGCGACCGGCCGCGCCTTGTCCGGAAGCAGCAGAAACTCGTCCGAGGGCCACAGCCAAAGAGCGGCGACGGCAGCGAGGAGCAGGACGGCGCCGATGCCGAGCAGCCTGCCGGCTGAGAGTCGCCGGGTCAGAGCAGGTTGCGCGTCAAGCCGCCGTCGACCGGGATCACCGCTCCGGTGACATAGCCCGCATGGTCGGAGGCGAGGAAGCAGATGACTGCCGCGATCTCGGTAGGCTCGCCGATGCGGCCCAGCGGGATCTGGCTGAGATCGCCGGCGCCAACGGCGTGGTGGAGCCGCTCCGTGTTGATCCGCCCGGGCGCGATCGTATTGACGGTGATTCCCTTCGCGCCGACCTCGCGGGCGAGCGTCTTCATCCAGCCGACGACGCCCGGCCGCACCACGTTCGAGAGTGCGAGGTCGTCGAGCGGGGAACGGACGGAGCTCGACTCGATGTTGACGATCCGGCCTCGGCCGCTCGTCTCCAGGTACGGGAGGCAGAGGTTGGTCAGCCGGACGGCAGAGAGCAGCAGGAGCTCGACCGCGCCCTCGATCGCCTGCGCGTCGGCGCCGGCCGCAGGGCCGGGGGGCGGGCCGCCGCCGTTGTTGACGAGGATGTCGATCCCGCCGAACGCGTCGACGGTCCGGTCGACGAGCTTGGCCAGGTCCTTGGGGACGGTCAGGTCGCCGCGTACGGCGAGCCCGCCGATCCGGTCGGCCTCGCGCTCCAGTACGTCGCGTCGCCGCGCGAACATCGCGACGTTCGCGCCCTCGGCCGCGAGCGCCTCGGCTGTAGCGAGGCCCATCCCGGACGAGGCACCGCAGACGATTGCCGTCCTGCCGCGGAGGCCGAGGTCCATCTACTTGCGCTTCAGGATGCCGACGACCTCCCGGACCGCAGCGGCCGACTCGCGGAACATCTTTCTCTCGGCGTCGGTGAGCTTGAGACGGACGATCTCCTCCACGCCGGCGACCCCGAGCTTCACCGGCACGCCCATGTAGAGGCCCCTGACGCCGTACTCGCCCTCGAGGTACGCGGTGCAGGGAAGCACTCGCTTCTCGTCGAGCACGATCGCGTCGACCATCTGCGCCGCCGCCGCGGCCGGCGCGTACCACGCCGAGGTGCCGAGCAGGTTGACGATCTCGCCGCCGCCCTTGCGCGTCCGCTCGACCATCTTGTTGATTCGCGCGCGCGTGACGAGCTGGTCGAGCGGTACCCCGCCGACGGTCGTCGCCGAGACGACCGGCACCATCTGGTCGCCGTGGCCGCCGAGCACCACCGCGGTTACGTCCTTCACCGAGCACCCGGTCTCCCAGGCGATGAAGGCCGAGAAGCGGGCGGTGTCGAGGATCCCCGCCATTCCGACCACGCGGTTCTTCTTGAAGCGAGAGGTCGCCTTGGCCACGTGGCACATCGCGTCGAGCGGGTTGGAGACGACGACGAGGATCGCGTCTGGGGAGCGCTTCACGACCTCCCGTGTCACCGAGCCGACGATCGACTCGTTCGTCGTCACCAGGTCGTCGCGGCTCATCCCGGGCGAGCGCGGCTTGCCGGCGGTGATCACGACGACGTCCGAGCCGTCTGTCTCGTCGTAGCCGTTCGTGCCGACGATGTTCGGCTCGAAGCCGAGCACCGAGCCCGTCTGGTTCATATCGAGCGCTTTTCCTTGCGGGAACTGCGGGATGATGTCGACGAGGACGACATCCGCGTAGTCACGCCGCGCCAGCTCGAGGGCGCACGTGGCGCCGACGTTCCCGGCGCCGACGATCGTGACCTTCCGTCGTCCGGGCGCGGCCTTGAACTCGTATCGGCCTCGTGGGAGGTCCGGCATCAGACCCTGACTCCGAGCTTCTCGATGATTGCGTCCGCGACCTCGCTCGTACCGACGGCAGTCGGGTCGTCACGCGTCGGCTTCATGTCGTAGGTCAGGTTACGGCCCTCGCGGATCACCTCTGCGATCGCCGCCTCCAGCCGATCCGCCGCCTCGGTCTCGTCGAGGTGGCGGAGCATCAGCATCGCCGAGAGCAGCTGCGCCATCGGGTTCACCCTGTTCTGCCCCTTGTACTTCGGGGCCGAGCCGTGCGTCGGCTCGAAGACCGCCGCCTCCTCGCCGTAATTCGCGCCGGGCGCCATGCCGAGTCCGCCGATCATCCCGGCGCAGAGGTCCGAGAGCACGTCGCCGTAGAGGTTCGGAAGCACGAGTACGTCGTACTCTTCAGGCCGCTGGACGAGCTGCATGCACATGTTGTCCACGATCCTGTCGTCGAACTCGATGTCGGTGTTCTCCTCCGCGACCTCGCGCGCGACGCGCAGCCAGAGCCCGTCGGAGAACTTCATGATGTTCGCCTTGTGCACGGCCGTGACCTTCCGTCGGCCGTTGCGGCGCGCGTAGCCGAAGGCGAACTCGAAGATACGGCGCGTGCCGGTGACCGAGATCGGCTTGATCGAGATGCCGGCGTCGCGCCAGCGGAGCTTGCCGCCCTTCGACTCGATCCAACCGATCAGCTCCTGCGCGTCGGGCGTGCCCTCCTCGAACTCGATCCCGGCGTAGAGGTCCTCCGTGTTCTCGCGGACGATGATCAGATCGACATCGTCGAAGCGGGAGCGGACGCCCTCGTACGACTTGCACGGGCGGACCTGCGCATACAGGTCGAGGCTCTTCCGCAGGCCGACGTTGACCGAGCGGAAGCCTCCGCCGACCGGCGTCGTGATCGGGCCCTTGAGGGCGACGCCGTTCGCGCGGATCGAGTCGAGCACGTGCGCGGGGAGTGGATTGCCGCCGTACTCCTCCATCACGTCGGTGCCCGCGTGCTGGACGTCCCAGTCGAACTCCACCCCCGTTGCCTCGACGACGCGGCGGGTCGCCTCGGTCAGCTCCGGGCCGGTCCCGTCGCCGGGAATGAGAGTGACTCTGTGCGCCACGCCGCCTGACTCTACCGGCGTGTCGCCGCGCGGGTCCGGGTAGATTCCAGCCGGATGAACGACTTCAAGCCGGGTCTCGAGGGTGTCGTCGCCGTCGAGACGGAGATCGCCGAGCCCGACAAGGAAGGCGGCGTCCTCCGCTATCGCGGTGTCGACATCACGGAGCTCGTCGGCCACGTTCCGTACGAGCGGGTGTGGGGGCTCCTCGTCGACAACGACCTGAATTCGGTCATGCCGCCGCCCGAGCCCTACGAGCCGGTCGGCTTGACGGGCAAGGCGCCCGCAGACCTCCAGACGGAGACCGCGCGTCTCGCCGGCGTCTGGAAGCTCGGCAAGCTGAACGAGATCTCCGACGAGCAGGCGCGCCAGGACCTGGGGCGGCTGTCGGGCGAGATGATGGCGATCGTCGCCCGCTCCGCGCGACTCGCGGACGGCCACGCCGACCCGGTGCCGGAGGAGGTCGTCGCGCGCGGCGAGACCGCGGCCGAGAAGTTCCTTCTCCGCTGGCGCGGAGAGGCCGACCCGCGGCAGGCGAAGGCGATCGACACGTACTGGATCTGCACGGCCGAGCACGGGCTGAACGCGTCGACGTTCACAGCCCGCGTCGTCGCGTCCACGGGGGCCGACTGCGGCGCGGCGTTGTCGGCGGCGGTCGGCGCGCTCTCCGGGCCGCTGCACGGCGGCGCGCCCGCGTACGTGAAGCCGATGCTCGAAGAGGTGGCGGCGATGGGTGATCCGGAGACGTGGGTACGGGAGACGCTCGAGGCCGGCAAGCGGATCATGGGCTTCGGCCACCGGATCTACCGCGCAGAGGACCCGCGCTCGCGGATCCTCAAGGAGACGGCGCGCGAGCTCGGGTCTCCGCAGATCGAGGTCGCCGAGCGGCTCGAGGAGGTCGCGCTCGTCGAGCTCGAGCGGCGGCATCCGGAGCGGCCGCTGAAGACGAACGTCGAGTATTACTCGGCGATCGTGCTCGACATCGCCGAGATCCCGCCGCCGCTCGCGCCCGCGATGTTCGCGTGCTCGCGGGTTGCCGGCTGGTCGGCGCACATCCTCGAGCAGAAGCGCACCGGGAAGCTCTTCCGCCCGAATGCACGGTATGTCGGGCCGGCACCGCGTTCCCTCGAGCTCGCTTGACGCTCGCAGAGGCCGCCGCGGAGGCGGATGCGCTTGCCGAGGAGGGCAAGGAGCGCGAGCTCGCCGACCTTCGCCGGCAGTGGGAGGACGAGGTCGAGGCCGGCGTGCGCAGCGCCGACTACCGCGAGCGCGCCGTCGCCTACCGTGCCGTCGGCCAGTTCCGCTTCCGCCAGAAGATCGAGCT
>JBKPCT010000087.1:0-9394 GCA_046727515.1 Actinomycetota bacterium
TCGGCAGGTAGACGACGGCGATCGTCGCACCGAGCCCGGCGCCCGCGGCGACGCCGAGCAGGTACGGGTCGGCGAGCGGGTTGTGGAAGACGCCCTGGTAGGAGGCGCCGGCGACCGCCAGCATCGCGCCGACGAGGGCGCCGAGGACGACCCGAGGCAACCGGATGTCCCACAAGATCGACTCGTCGGTCGCCGACAGCGGCGAGCGGACGTGGACGAAAGGCAGTCGCGCCGCGACCGACTGGAGCGCGTCGAGCAGGCCGATGTGCACCGGGCCGACGAGCGCCCCGGTCAGCAGGGCGGCGACGAGGAACAGCGCCGCCGCGACAAGCCAGAGGCGCGGAGTCACCGTCTCAGGTGGGCGAGCGCGGCCGAGATCGCACGGACGAAGTCGACGATCCGCGGGCCCCAGCGCGAGGCGATCGAGTCGTCGATGCGGACGATCGTCCCGGTCTTGACCGCGGCGACGTTCTTCCAGCCGGCGCGCGCAGCGACCGTGCGCGCCGTCTGCCCGCAGCACCGGATGTCCGCGAGCACGACGATGTCGGGGCTCTCGGAGACGACGTACTCGGCGGAGAGCTTCGGGTAGCCGGTGCCGTCCTTGTCCGCAGCGTCGGCGATGTTCTTCAGCCCGAACAGCGTGTAGATCTGGCCGATGAAGGTCTTCGACGTCGCCGAGTAGAGGTCGGGCTCGAGCTCGTGGTAGACGCTGAGGCCGCGTCCGCGGCGCGCCCCGGTCCTGGCGAGCCGTCCGATGCGCTCTTTCGTCCGTGCGACGAGCGCGCGGGCAGAGCGGACGTGGCCCGTGACCGAGCCGAGCTGGGCGATCTGCGCATAGGCCTCCGCCAGCGTCTTTGCGGCGTCCTGGACGAGCACCCTGATCCCGAGCCCGCGGAGCGTCGACGCGAGACCGTTCGGGTCGTACGCGACGACGACCAGATCGGGCTTGTAGCCGGCGATCGCCTCGACGTTCGGGGTGAAGCCGGAGAGCTTGGTCCGGGGTGCCTGCGCCGGGTAGTCGGACCGGTCGTCGACTGCGACGACCTGCTTGCCGGCGCCGATCGCGAACAACGTCTCGGTCGCGGTCGGCGACAGCGAGACGATCCTGTGCGGGACGGATGCGGGCGCTGCGGAACCGGCCAGAAGCGCGGCCGCGAGGGCCGTGAGGAGAACGACGAGGAGCTTCGACACGAATCCTCCCTCCGCGAGGAGATCGACGTTGCAGCGGCGGCCGGCAGGTCTTCTGACTCGAGGCTCCCCCTCCGCCGCCTTCCCGGGCTCTCACCCAGTGGCGCTGCCGGCGGAGAGCATCTCCCCTCACAGCGGCGGGACCGTCCCGGATTCGCACCGGGTTCCCTTACCGTTCACCTATCGAGGGGACCCTATCATCGAGGCCGCGTGTCCTTGTCGCGCCTTCTCCTCGTCTGGTTGCCCGTCGTCCTCTGGGCCGGGCTGATCTTCGGGCTCTCGTCGGTTCCCGACCTCGGGACCGGGCTCGGCACGTGGGACCTCGCCCTGCGCAAGATCGCCCATTTCAGCGAGTACGCGATCCTCGGCGCTCTGCTGCTGCGCGCGCTCGGGCGCGAGGAAATTTCCTTGGGGGCAGGATTGATCCTGTCCCCGAGGCTGCTTTCAATCGCGGCCGGCGTCGCATACGCCGCGACTGACGAGCTGCACCAGCACTTCGTTCCCGGCCGGCACGCCGCCGTCCGCGACGTCGTGATCGACGCCGCCGGCGTCCTCGCCGGCGTCCTGCTCCTACAATCGAGCCCATGGAGCGCAAAGAGGTAGGAGACCGCCAGCTCGACGCGCTGCTCGAGCGGATCGACCGGCTCACCGCCGAAGTCCGGCAGCTGAACCGGCGGCTCGACTCGGGCGAGAGCCTCGCGCCGGTCGTCCACGAGCTCCGCGCGCTGAACGAGTCGCTGACCGCGCTCGCCTACGCGGCGCTCGGCCAGGCAGGCCCGCAAGTCCGGCGCCGCCGCCGCGCGTCTTGACCGGGCGGCACCCGGGCGAAGCCCGGCCGCCGACGGCGAAAGGCCAGCAGTCTAAGCAGCGATGCGGTAGACCACGCCGCGATCGGTGACGGCGTAGAGGCCGCCGCGCGGGTCCTCACCGAACGAGGTCAGCCCCGCGATCCGAAACGCCTCACGGCGAACTTCGGTTGCGGCGCCGTCCACGATCCGCAGGCTCCAGACCGTGCCCGAGCAGTAGTCCCCGTAGAAGTAGCGGCCCACGAGGTCCGGCCTCGACCGGCCGCGGTAGACGAAGCCCCCGGTGACCGAGCAGCCCTCGTCATGGCTGTAGACCTGCACCGGCCGGACGAGCGTGCCCCTCGGATCGAGCATCCGGCTCGAGTCGTACTTCGCGTTGCCCTCGTAGACCGCCCAGCCGAAGTTCATCAGCGTCCCGACCTGTGCGCGGGGGACGTAGTCGACCTCCTCCCACGCGTTCTGACCGACATCGGCGATGTAGAGATCGCCGTTCGCGCGGTCGAACGAGAAGCGCCACGGGTTGCGGAGGCCGTAGGCGACGAGCACAGGCCGTGCACCGCGCCGATTGACATTCAGTTTCCAGATCTTTGCGAGCTTCGACCCGAACGTCTGGCCGTTGTTGTTCGGGTCGCCGCCGGAGCCGCCGTCGCCGAGGCCGATGTAGAGCAGCCCGTCGGGGCCGAAGGCGAGCTGGCCACCGTTGTGATTCGGGAACGGCTGGCGCTCGTAGAAGATCTGCCGCGCGGACGAGAGGATCGCGGTGCGCCCGTTCGAGCGGTACTCGACCACCCGCGTGTTCCCGGCGGTGTCGGTGTAGTCGACGTAGAAGCGGTGGTTTTGCGCGTACCGCGGGTGGAAGGCGACCGAGAGCAGGCCGCGTTCGCCGCCGCTCGAGACCTGGGTCTGGATGTCGAGGAAGGGCCGTGTCCGGACTCGCCCTCGCTCGATCACGCGGATCAAGCCGCGCTGCTCGACCGCGTACAGCCGCCCGGGCTCGCTCGCCGGCGCGGCGAGGTGCGTGAGCGGGCCGAAGCCCTGCGCGACGACTGTGGGAGGCGCGGCGAGCGCGAGAGCTCCGGTGAGGATTGCGGTGACCACGCATCCACCGTAGCGACGGGACTGTTAGCAGCGTGTCAGGACGCGAGCAGGACTCGCCGAAGCTCGTCTTCCTTCCCCGGCGGAAGGATGGCGAGGACCTGGTCGCCGGGCCGCAGGGTGGTCGCGGCGTTTGCGATCTCGAACTGGCCGTTCCGCTTGACCGAGATCAGGCGCGAGCCCTCGGGCAGTTCCAGGCTCTCGATTGCCCGGCCGGCGCAATCCGCTTCGCTCGGAATCAGCACCTCGACGATCTCGACGTTCTCCTTCGGGAGCTCGAGCAGGTGGACCAACCCGTGCTCGGGAACCTCGTGCTCGATCAGGGCCATGATCGACGAGGTCGCGCAGACGGTCGGCGAGACGCCGAGCAAGTCGAAGTGCACCTGGTTGCGCGGGTCGTTCACGCGCGCGATCACCTTCTCGACCCCGTACTTCTCGCGCGCGAGCTGGCAGATGACGATGTTGTCCTCGTCGTCGCCGGTGGCGGCGATGACTATGCTCGGCGGGCGCTGGATCCCGGCCCGCTCGAGGACGAAGAGCTCGGTCGCGTCGCCCTGGACGACGACGTGCTCGAACTCGTCCTCGAGGCTCTCGAACCGATCGCGGCGCTGCTCGATCAGCGTCACCTCCTGGCCGGCGCGTAGCAGGCTCCGCGCAAGGTTCGCGCCGATCTTCCCTCCGCCTGCGATCAGGACGTACACGTCAGGCCGTCGCCGGCTGCGGGACTGCGCAGCTGCGCGCGGTCTCGGTCAGCACCTCGATGGCGTTCGAGGTCGGGCAGACGACGCGCATCCCTTGCTCGGCGTAGAAAGCGGCGCGCGCCGGGTCGAGCAACCTGACCACGACGCACTCGACCCCGAAGCGCTTCTGGACGACCTGGCCGACGACGATGTTCGTGTTGTCGCCGTCGGTCGAGACGACGACCGCGTCCGCGTCCTCGATCCCCGCGCGGCGAAGGACCGAGGAGTCCATGCCGTGACCGACGACGAACCCGCCGTCCCAGCTCTCGCCGAGCCGGCCGAGCGCCTCTTCCTTCTCGTCGACGGCGACGACGTCCCAGCCGTCGCGCCGGAGCTGGTGCGCGACGGACGAGCCGACACGGCCACATCCGATCACGATCGCCTTCACGCACTCAGCCTAGCCAACGAACTCTTCTTCGAGAACCCCCTGCGGGTAAGCGATCACCATCACCTCGCAGGGGGCGCGGCGGAGGACGTAGTCGACGGTCGGGCTGAAGAACCGCGACTGCCGTCGCCATCGCGGCGCGGAGCCCATCACGATCAGGTGGGCCCCGATCTCCTTCGCCTTCTCGACGATCGCCTCGCCGATCGCGCGTGCCCGCATGACACCGACGTCGATCGTCACCTGGTGCTCGGCAGCGAGCATCTTCGCGTCGATCAGCGACGCACTCGCCCGCTCCTCCTGCTCGAGCAGCTGCGCGTCGAGCGGCAGATCGAGCGGGACGCGGATCACGTGCAGCGCATAGATCGACCCGCCGCGCTCCTGGGCGAGCTTGATCGCGGTCGCGAGGATCTCCTCGCCGATCGGCCCGATTTTGACCGGGACGAGGATGCGTTCGTAGACCCCTTCCTCCGCCGGGACGAGGTCGGGCTTCGCCGCCTCGACCCTCTCCATCAGCCCAGAGCCGCGGCGGACGCGCGCGAAGACGTAGAGCGCGGCGCCGACCGCGAGCCAGGCGGGCCCACCGATCCGGGCGGCGTCGTGCGTGGCGAGCGAGGCGATCCAGAGGGCGATCGTGAGCGGGATCCCGATCAGCGCGGCGACCGGGACGGGAACGCCGCGGACTCGGACGTTCACGGGCACCCGGAAGGGCCGCTCGAGGTCGGGCTCGGAGAAGCGGAGCCGGACGACCGCGGCCTGCGCAATCGTGAACGTGATCAGGACGCCGAAACTGTAGAGCGAGCCGAGGAACTTGGCCTCGTCGCCGACCGCGGCGGCGGCGATCGCCAGCCCGCACGAGATCGCCGCCGCTCCGAGGATCGCGGCCGGCGGCAGGGTGCTGCGCCGGCCGAACGTCCCGAACACGTGCGGGAGCATCTGGTGCCGTCCGAGCGAGAAGACGACACGGCCGATGCCGGAGATGGAGGTGGTCGCTGCCGCGATCAGGATTCCGGCACCGGTAATGCCGATCACGACGCGTAGGCAGTCGACGAGGAAGCCGGGCATGTGCCCCTCGAAGGCCTCGACGATTCCGACGAGCGGAGCCCGGAGCCACTCGGTGCCGAGCGCGGTCGTTCCGCCCGTCGCCGGGTAGGCGACTATCCCGACGACCCCGATCACGGCCGAGACGAGCACGGCCGCGCCGAGGCCGCCGAAGAGGCTGCGCGGCATCGTCTTTCCCGGCTCGAGCGCCTCCTGCGCGAGGTTCACGAGCGTCTCCATGCCGGTGTAGGCGAGCATCGCCACCGGCAGCGAGTACGCGAGACGGTTCCAGGTCGGCGAGACACCCGGGTGGGCGCCCTGGGTGAGGTCGTGGGACGAGAAGAGGAGGCCGAACCCGAGCCCGATCAGGACGATCTGGGTGACGAACGCGACGACGGCGACGACGAGCGCGATCCGGTAGAGGCCCGGCCGCCGGATCAGCCGGAGCAGGGTGATCGTGAGCACGATGAAGACCGCCGCGACAACGTCCCAGGGATGGCGCGTCAGCCGCTCCCAGCCGACCGCGTGTCCGAAGTAGTGGGGCGCGAACAGGGCCGCGAGCGCGATCACGATCGCGTAGTCGAGGAGCAGGACCCAGCCCGTGAGGAAGCCGACCGGATCGTTGAAGGCGCGGCGGGCGAGCATTGCGGCGCCGCCTGTCTCCGGGATCGCTGCCGTGCCCTCGGCGTACGAGAGCGAGACGAGCATGAACAGCGTCCCGACTCCGAGCAGCACCCACGGCGTCAGCCCGAGGGCGAACAACGCCACGATCCCGAGCGCGAAGTAGATCGAGGAGCCGACCTCGCCGTAGGCGACCGAGGCGAGCGACTCGCCGGGCAGGCTGCGAACGAGTCCAGGGATGCGGCGAGGCACTAGCGCGTCGAAAGATAGAAGCGGAGCACGCCGGCGGCGACGAGCATGCCGCCGAGGACGAGCCCGAGGCCCCCGCCGACGCCGGCCGCGACCGTGCGCGCGATCACTGCGAGGCCGAGCCCGACCAGGAGCAGCGAGAGGGCGGCGGTGGCGCGGTTCCTCATGCCGCCTCCGCCTGCGTGCCGGTCGCGATCAGCACCCGGCACGGCGCCTCGCGCAAGACGTAGTCGACGGTGCTCCCGAAGAGCCGCCGGCGACCGGCGATCGCGCGCCGCGGAGCGCCGACCACGATGAGCTCGGCGTGGCGGCGTTTTGCCTCCTCGACGATCGCCGGGCCTGCCCGGCGGGCGCGCAGGAGCCGCGTCACCGCCCGGACGCCGTAGCTCTCGACGAGCGCCTGCGCGTCGTCGAGCAACGTCTCGGCCTCGTCCTCCTCACCGGGCAGCCGCGCGTCGAGCGGCAGGGAGAGCGGCACCTCGATCACATGCACGATTGCGACGGTCGCGCCACGCTCCGCGGCGAGACGCGCGGCCGCGACCAGCGCCTCCTCGCTTTCGGCCGAGCGGACAACCGGCACGACGATCGTTCGGTACTCGACCGCGAGCGAGGGACCGAGGACGAGGGCTGGCGCTCGGACCGTCTTCCTCAGCGGCTCGTGGACGATACGGCTCCGGTACACCCAGTAGAAGACGAGCCCGAACGTGAGCCAGCCGAGACCCGCGTAGCGGGCGGGTGCGTACTGGACGACGACCACCATCCAGGCGATCGCGGTCCCGAGGCCGCCGACGACGGCGAACAGCGGAATGTCGAGCGTGCCGATCCGTAGGTTCGGGTGTGCTCTGTACACCGCCCCTACCTCCCCGGCTGCCTGCCGCTTCCGGCGGAGCGCGATCACCGACAGGTGCGCGATCGTGAACGAGAGCATCGCGCCGAACGAGTACATCGTTCCGAGGAAGTCGACCTTGCCCGGCAGCAGGACGGCGATCGAGATGATCCCGGCAAAGACGATCAGCGAGAGCCACGGGGTCTTGAAGCGCGGGTGGAGGCGGCGGAAGACCTCCGGGAGCTGCCGGTAGCTCGCCATCGAGTACGTGATCCGCGAGGCGCCGATCACGCCTGCATTCGTCGCGATGAAGAGGATCGTCGCGGCGAGGATCCCGACGTACACCTTCGCGGTGTCGAGCACGGCGCCGTGCAGGCCGAGGTGCTCGACGAGGCCCAGCACCGGGTCGTTCTCGAAGCCGCCCTTCTCCGGCGAGAGGCCGAGCTTCGTCACGTACTCGCCCTCGCTCTTGTAGACGGGGAGCGCGGAGAGCGCGACGAGCGGCAGCGTGAAGTAGATCGCGAAGACGGCGACCGCGACCAGCCGGATCGAGGCGGGGATCGAGCGGCTCGGGTCGCGCGCCTCCTCCGCGAGGTTGGACACGGTCTCGATCCCGGTGTAGGCAATCATCGCCACCGGGATCGCGAGCGCGAAGTTCCCCCACGTCGGCGCGATCCCCCAGTGGACATTCGCTGTCAGCACGTGCGGGTGTAGGACGATCGCGAAGCCGATGATCACGAGCAGGAGCTGCGTAGCGAAGTCGACGACCGCGAGAAAGATGTTCACCCGGGCCGCTTCCTTGATCCCGACGATGTTCAGCGAGACCAGGATCAGGATCACTGCAGCCCCGCCGATGATGTCCCAGGGGTTCGTCCTCAGCGGCTCCCAGAAGATCGAGAGGTAGTGCGGGACGAAGAACGCCGATATGGCGACGGTGATGATGTAGTTGAGCATCTGCGCCCAGGCGGCCACGAACGAGACGAGCTCGTTGAACGCGTGGCGCGCGAAGCTCGCGGAGCCGCCGGCCTCGGGGTAGCGGACTGTGCCCTCCGCGTAGGTCGCGGCAGTGCAGGCGAAAATGAGGCCGCTGATCAGGAAGACGACCGGCGTGAGCCCCAGCGCGATCGCCGAGGTGACGCCGAGTGCGTAGTAGATCGACGAGCCGACGTTGCCGTATGCAGTCGAGAAGAGCGCGGGTGTGCCGAGCACACGCTCGAGACCCTGCTGCTGTCGGCGTCGCCGAGGCACCGGCGAACTCTACGCGGGGCGAACCCATGGTTCCCCCGCGGACCCCCTCCTTCTTGCCCGCGCGCACCCCCGAACGGCGCGTGCCTCCGCCGGGCAAAGCCCGGCTGCGGCGGCCGAAAAGCACGCATCGCCGTCGCGCCCGACATGGCGGGCGCGGCCGCAACCGTAACTGTGTTGGCGGTGGAAGCGCGATGAGCGTGGCCGGCACAGCTCGCATTCGCGTCAGTGCGCCGTCCGGAAGGAGGGGGCTCACGGGGGAACCAGGGGTTCCCCCGTGCTACTAGCCGTGGATCGAGACGATTAGCGGGATGATCAGGATCGCGACGATGTTCGCGATCTTGATCATCGGGTTGATCGCAGGGCCGGCGGTGTCCTTGTATGGGTCACCGACCGTGTCGCCGGTGACCGCGGCGGCGTGCGCTTCCGACCCCTTGCCGCCGAATGCGCCGTCCTCGATCAGCTTCTTCGCGTTGTCCCAGGCGCCGCCGCCCGAGGTCATCGAGATCGCCAGGAAGAGGCCGGTGACGATCGTCCCGATCAGCAGGCCGCCGAGCATCTGCGGCTTGATGATCCCGACGATGATCGGGAAGGCGACCGGGATCAGCGCAGGGAGCATCATCTCCTTGATCGCGGAGCCGGTGACGATGTCGATCGCGCGCCCGTACTCCGGCCGCTGCGTCCCCTCCATGATCCCGGGCATCTCGCGGAACTGGCGCCGCACCTCCTGGACGACCTGGCCGCCGACGCGACCGACGGCCTGCATCGCGAGCGAGGCGAACAGGAAGGGCATCAGCCCGCCGACGAAGAGGCCGGCGATCACCCACGGATCCGACAGGTTGAAGCTGATCTGGAGCCCCTCGTCGCGGAGCCCGCGCGTGTACTCGTCGAACAGGATCAGCGCCGCGAGTCCGGCCGAGCCGATCGCGTAGCCCTTCGTCACCGCCTTCGTCGTGTTACCGACCGCGTCGAGCGGATCGGTGATCGCTCGCACCGACTCGTCGAGATCCGCCATCTCCGCGATCCCGCCGGCGTTGTCGGTCACCGGGCCGTACGCGTCGAGCGCGACGATCAGGCCGGTCATCGAGAGCTGGGCCATGACCGCGACGCCGATCCCGTAGACGCCCGCGAGCTCGTTTGCACCGAGGATTCCGAGCGCGATCAGAAGCGCCGGAGCGGCGGTCGACTGCAGGCCCTGGGC
>JBKPCT010000088.1:0-5105 GCA_046727515.1 Actinomycetota bacterium
TACGGCCGGTCGCCGAGCAGGTACTCACAGAACTCGACGCCCATGTTGCAGTCGTGGTTTCTGCACAGATACGGGGTCAGCTCAAGAGTGCGCTTCGGTTGATCGCCGATCTCGAGCGGTAGGAGCGCAAGGTCGGGGGAAAATGGCGCTGAAGTCGGCGGGATGATCAGCCTGCGACTGCTACGGCGGCCTGAGGCGGCCGTTGCAGGCCGGCGCACACCTCACTCGCAAGCTCGACGAACACGTCCGCGGCGCGGGACCGGTAGCGGTCGCGGTGCCAGGCGAGCGCGATCACGCGCGGAGGCACGTCGGGCGCGAGCTCGACGGCGAGCACGCGCTCGTCGTTCGCGTCGACAGCGAGCCTCGGGATCAGTCCGATGCCGGCGCCGGCGGCAACCAGGCCGTGCACTGTGTTGTTCTCGTCCGAGTGGAAGACGTAGCTCGGCTCGAGTCCGCGCACTCGAAACTGGCCGTGAATGTATTCGCGGCTGCGGCACGTCCGGGCACCGATCAGGGGCAGCTCGGCCACCTCTCGTAGCGAGGGCGGTCTTCGGCGCGCAGCGAGCGGAGAGTCGGCCGGAACGAGCAGCACCCACGGATCGTGCATCAGCTCGGACAGCCCGAACGGTCCGTCGGGAAGCGGCGGCATGACGAAGCTGAGGTCGAGGTCGCCGCGCTCGAGACTCGCGAGCAGCTCGTCGTCGGACGCCGATTCAGTCAGGTGCACGTCGACACTGGGCCACTCGGCGCGGAAGCGACGAACGAGCTCGGGAAGGATCCGGGAGCCGGCGCTCTGGAAGGCGCCCACGCGAAGCGACCCCCCTTCGCCTTCGATCATCGCGGTCACATCTGCCTGTGCGGCCTGGAGCCGAGCGATGATCGCCTCGGCGTGCCGGAGGACGAGCCTACCGGTATCGGTCAGAGAGACGGCGCGTGGACCGCCGGGCCGCTCGATCAACCTCGCCCCCACGAGCCGCTCCAGGGTTGCAATCTGCTGGCTGATCGCCGACTGCGTGTAGCCGAGCCGGACCGCGGCGGCACGGAACGTACCCGTCTCGGCGACCGCCTGGAGAGCCGCGAGGTGACGTACTTCGATCCCGAGCCATTGATCGAGTTCCACGATCAAGCTAAAAGATAGCTCGAGTTGTGCTTATCAATCACCGCTCGGCATGCTTTGTTGATGAACGGAGCGCGTCGAGCACTGCCACCCCGCTTGAATGAAGGCGCAGTCATCGCCCTCCGACCCGCCGCGATTGGCGACGCCGCGGCCCTCGAGCGACTGGCGGAGCTTTCCGGGAGGGTGATGACGCATGGCCCCTGGATCGTCGCGGAGGTCGACGGCCAGCTCTGGGCTGCCCTTCCACTCGCCGGCGGTGAGGCGCTCACAGATCCGTTCCGTCCGACGGCGGAGCTCCGTGCGCTCATGTCCCTGCGAGCAAAGCAGCTGGGTAGCGACGAGCGCGTGCCGCGCGACTCTGCAGGCCGGCTGCGGCGGCGATTCCGGTCGACGCCCGCACTCGCAGATGGGGGCTCTTCCTAAGACCGTACCTTTCCTGCCCTCTCGACCGTTGTCGATGCGACAGAGGACGAAGAAAGGGGTACATGATGCTTGCTCTACTGCTCGTGATCGCTCTCATCCTCCTGCTGTTTGGGGTCGTCGGGGGGATTGCGATCTCGAAGTTCCTGTTCTTCCTCCTGCTGGTTGCGGGAGTGGTTTTCCTGATCGGCCTGTTCACGAGAACAGCCTGAGGAATCGACCTCCCTCGGGGCGCGCGCCGACGGCGCGCGCCCTCGGCTAGTGTCCACCCGGCAACGCGACGAGGAGGTCGACATGCTGGGGGACAAGAACGCGGCAGCCACGCTCCCCGTCAGGGACATGGACGCGGCGCGCGACTTCTACGAGCACACGCTCGGGCTGAGCCGGGTCGAGGACGGGCCCGAGGATCCGGATCCGGGTGCAGTCGTGTACCGGAGCGGCGGCTCGGCCGTGCTCGTCTATCGCTCCACCTACGCCGGGACGAACCAGGCGACGGCCGCGACCTGGGCGGTCGGCGACGACTTCGATTCGATCGTCGAGGGCCTGAGGGGCAAGGGTGTTACCTTCGAGCGCTACGACGACCTGCCCGACACCACGCGGGAGGGGGATGTCCACCTGTTCGGGGATTTGAAAGCCGTCTGGTTCAAGGATCCGGACGGCAACATCCTCAACCTCGTCAATCAGGCGATGTAACCCGGTGCGGGTGGACCCGTGGGCGAAGTGGCTGCTCGAGACCCGCGGCGACGAGGCACAGCACTCGCGCACGCTGAGGCCCGGCGGCATCGACCGCGGGCCTCGCGTCGGGTAGCCTCGCCTCGGTGACGATTCCGGAGGCCAGGATCGAGGCGACCGACGCCGGGCTCGCTCCCACCGGTCCCGGTTGGTTCGTCGTCAACGCGCGCGAGGCGCGGTGGCGCCACCGCGCCGGCCGCGGCAACAGCCTGCCGCTGACGGGGTTCACGGACGAGGAATGCGAGACGTACTTCCCGCAGATCGGCATTGCCCTCGTCGTCCTCGGGCCGGGGGAGCCGATCGGGCTGTATCACTGGGAGAACGACCAGGAGGACTTCCTCGTGCTCGCCGGCGAGGGCGTCCTGGTGATCGAGGGCGAAGAGCGGCCGCTCCGCCAGTGGGACTTCGTGCACTGCCCGCCGGGAACGAGGCACGTGATCGTCGGCGCCGAGGAGGGCTGCACCATCCTGGCGATCGGCGCCCGCGAGCACATCGACGAGAACTGCAACGGCGGCGCGTACACGGTGGACGAGGTCGCGCGGCGCTACGGCGCGAGCGTCGACGAGGAGACGACCGACGCGACGCGCGACTACGTGCGCATGTTCGGGGAGACCGCGCCGACGCAATACCGCGAGGAATGGCTGCCCTGAAGGGCGTAAGGTAAGCGCCCTCGACGCGACAGAAGCGTCCATTTCCAACGCAGACCGAATTCGGAAAGCGAACCGAGCTGAGAGGAGAACTGCGATGGCAAGCGCTCCACCTGCGCAGACAACACTCGATCCGGAGGCGCTCCAAGCCTTCGTCGCTGGTGTCCGCGGCTTGGTGCTGCAGCCGGGCGACGACGGCTACGACGAGGGACGCGCGATCTGGAACGGGCTGATCGACCGCCGCCCGGCTCTGATCGTGCGTTGCACCGGCGCCGCGGACGTCGTCGACGCGGTCAACTTCGCCCGGGAGCACGACCTGACGCTCTCGATCAGGGGCGGCGGCCACAACGTCGCCGGCAACGCCGTCAACGACGGCGGGGTCGTCGTCGACCTGTCGCAGATGAACGGCGTGCACGTCGACCCCGCGACGCGGACCGTGCGCGTGCAGGGCGGCGCTACCTTGGGGGACTGGACCGGGAGACGCAGCTCTTCGGGCTCGCGGTGCCGGTCGGCGTCGTCTCGATGACCGGGGTCGCCGGCCTGACACTCCACGGGGGCGCCGGTCACCTCCGGCGCAAGTACGGGCTCTCGATCGACAGCCTCCTCTCTGTCGACATCGTCACGGCCGACGGCCGGCTGCGGAGGGCGAGTGCGACCGAGAACGAGGACCTCTTCTGGGCCGTCAGGGGCGCGGGGAGCAACTTCGGCGTCGTCACCTCGTTCGAGTTCCAGGCGCACCCCGTCGGCCCGATGGTGATGGTCGGCGCGATCTTCTACCCGCTCGACCAGGTCAGGACGCTGATGCCCAAGTGGCGCGACTACATTGCGACCGCGCCGGACGAGCTGAGCTCGATCTCGCTCTGCTGGAGCGTTCCGCCCGGCGAGCCCTTCCCGCGCGAGCTGCACGGCGCGCCGGCTTGGATCGTCGCCGGGGTCTACTCCGGGTCGGTCGAGGACGGGGAGCCGGTCGTCCAACCGCTGCGAAAGCTCGGCGAGCCGCTGCTGGACCTGAGCGGCCCATGGCCCTGGCTCGCGCTCCAGAGCGGCTTCGACGCGCTGTTCCCGAAGGGCAACCTCTACTACTGGAAGTCGCGCGCGCTGGCAGAGCTCTCAGACGCCGCAATCGACGAGATCGCCGATTTCGCCGGGCGCCGGCCGTCTCCTCAGACCGACATCGTGGTCTGGCACAACGGCGGCGCGATGAGCCGGGTCGGCGAGACCGAGACCGCCTACGGCGGTCGCGACGCGTCCTTCCTCGTCACCGGCGAGACCAGCTGGTCCGATCCGACGCAAACCGAGGAGGCGATCGCCTGGGGTCGGGAGTTCTGGAACGCGATGGGCAAGCACTCGACCGGCGGGCTCTATCTCAACTTCCCCGGCTTCGGCGAGGAGAAGGACGAGCTCGTCCGGGCAGGCTACGGGCGCAACTACGACCGGCCGACGGAGCTGAAGCAGAAGTACGACCCGGAGAACCTCTTCCGGATGAACCTGAACATCGCCCCGGCAACCTAGAAAGGAGACGCGAATGGCGCTGGCACGTGTCGTTACGTTCGAGAGTGTCTCGCAGGACCGGATCGCTGAGCTGAAGGGCGGGATCGAGGCCGGCGAGCGGCCGGAGAATCTGCCGGCGACCGAGGTGATCCTCCTGCACGACGGGGAGGGCGAGAAGGCGCTCGCGATCGTCTTCTTCGACAACGAGGAGGACTACCAGCAGGGCGACGAGACGCTGGACGCGATGCCGGCGGGCGAGACGCCCGGCCGGCGCACGTCGGTGACGAAGTTCGAGGTCGCCGCCCGCATGACGGCCTGAGGAGGATCTGCGCGGGGCGGCGGCCGAAGCCGACAGCCGCCCCGCCACCTCGCCCGCGTCCGAAGGGCCATTGACGGGCGCTCGCCTCGCTCGATCACGAGGCCGCCGCCGCCGCGTGCGAGCCCCAGAAGTGCTCGACGAGCTCGAGGACGACGTTGACCGCCCAGACTACGACGGTTGCCCAGACGTAGGTCCAGAAGCCGCTGATGTCGAAGCCGCTCACGATCACGGAGGTCAGCCAGAGCATCAGCATCGAGATCCCGAACCAGGCGAGGCCGAGCGTGATGAAGGCGACCGGGAGCGTCACGAGCCGCAAGATCGGCTTCAGGATCGTGTTCAGCACGCCGAACACCGCGGCTGCGACGAGGAGGTCTCCGAA
>JBKPCT010000089.1:0-6605 GCA_046727515.1 Actinomycetota bacterium
CCGTTCGGCGAGCGGATGATCGCGACCCCTGAAGGAGAACAGCCCTATACGAACCAGCCCTATTGGATCTCGCACGCATCACTGCCGGGCTTGCCCGCGGTGGTCGCACCGGTCGGGAGAACGCCGAACGGTCTGCCCGTAGCGGTGCAGATCATCGCCCCGCTCTACGGGGACGACACGGCGCTCACCTTCGCGGACCTGCTCGGTGAGCTGATCGGTGTTCGTTACGATCCTCCGCCGCTCTGAGCCGCGCAAAGCGAGTCGCACTGGAGCCGACCGGCTCGGAACCACGACGATCCGCTCGCGGCTTCTTCCTACGGCCAGCCGACGCCCGGTGCCGGCGCGTCGGCGGTTAGCACCTGGCCCGTTCGCGGCTCGGCAAACATCCCTTCGGGACCGTTCCACTGGGTCGCCATCATGAACAGGGTCTTCCGGTCTGCGCCCCCGAGCGCACAGGCGAAGCAGCCGCGGTCGAGCTCGATCGTTCGCAGCACCTCGCCGCCTTCGCGCACGCGTACGCAACGCTTGCTGGGTACATCGCCGTACCAGACTGCGTTCTCGGAGTCGAGGCAGATGCCGTCGGGGATGCCGTCGCCGAGCTCGGCCCAGACGCGCCGGTTCGAGAGGCTGCCGTCCTCCTCGATGTCGAAGGCGGTGAGCTTGTTGCCGTACGACTCGGCGACGATCAGGGTTGCGTTGTCGGGCGTCACGAGCATGCCGTTGGGAAAGGCGAGGCCCTCGGCGACCTCTTGTGCCGACCCGTCCGGGGTGACCAGCGCGACGATCCCGGGAGCGAACGGTTCGCCGGCAATGAGGTCGAAGCCGCCGCCGTTGACGTAGGCGTTGCCGCGACCGTCGACGACGAGCTCGTTTCCCGCCGGCGGATCCGAGACGCTGCCGAGGTCACCGTGGGTGACGAGCGAGCCGTCTGGCTCTTGGCGGAGCAGACGTCCTGCGCGCGCCGAGACGGTGAGCAGCCGCCCGTCGGGCAGCCAGTCGACGCAGCAGGGAAACGACGGCGCCTCGAGCATGACCTCGTGGTGCCCTTCGAGGTCGACGGCGATGACCTCGGGCGGGCCCCAGTCGGAGAACCAGAGACGGTCCTCATGCCAGCGTGGCTGCTCGCCGAACACGATTCCCTCCACGAGGACGTTCACCTCAGGCATCGAAAACTCCTCGTCGAGATCGCGGAAACTTCGTCCGCAGTGTCGAAGAAGTCCCTGAGCGGCGGAGCGAGCGATCTTGCCTTCACGTTGTGCGCCTGGCCCTTGACGACGAGGTGGGCGGCGTTGGGGAGGACGTCGGCGAGCGCCTGCGTGCTGTGGTGGAACCACGCCGGGCTCTTCCCGCCGACCATGACGAGCGTCGGAATCCTCACGTCGCGCCACCGTTCCGCCGGCAAGGGCGTCCCTGCCTGGTAGGGGGCGACGATCGTCATGTCGTACGGCAGCGTGTGCGCGATCCGGGTCAGCTTCGGCCAGACGGGCAGGAGACGCATCAGCCCGATGGCCATCGCCGGTGCGCCCATCTGCCGTAGGAACAGGCGCACCGCATCGCCGCGGCGGTCGGCTGCGACCATCGCGGTGAGCTGCGAGGCGATGTCGGCGGGGATCGGCGGTCGGCTGTCGTCGATGATGAAAGGCGCCTCGTACAGCGCCAGCTTCGTGACGCCGGCGCCGCGGCGCGTGGCCTCGAGCGCGAGCGCCGCGCCGGAAGAGATGCCCCATACGTACGCCGACCCACCGGCCTCCACGATGATCGCCTGCAGGTCCTCGACTTCCCGCTCGACGGCGTAGGGTGCGGTGTCGCCGCTCTCTCCTCGACCCCGTCGGTCGTAGGTGAACACCGTGTAGCGATCTGCCAGGAGCTTGGCGAGAGGACTGCTCGGCCCCATCCGGCGATGGCAGAGCGCACCATCGACGAGGACGAGCGACGGTCCGTCACCCCTTCGCTCGAACGCGAGCGCCGTACCGTCGCCTGAGCTCACGGTTCCGATCGCGTCGTCTCGAGCGTTGGTGCTCGCCTTTCCTAGCTCGATGGCCGGGTGGGCAAGCTCGCCGATGGCGTCTCCTCGCGTTCTTCGTCCTTGGTGAAAAGGTCTTCGGAACTGGACGGTATAGTACCAGGTGTAGAACTGTACGGTGTAGTACCCTCAGTCCGATGAGCAGCGAACCTCCAGTCAGGGCCGTACCAGATCTGCGCGACGACCGGCGATCGACACGAAAGCGGAAGGCAATCCTCGAGGCGGCCACGACGGCATTTGTCAGCAACGGCTACCTGGGCACGAGCATGGACGAGATCGCCGCACGGGCCTCCGTCTCGAAGCAGACCGTCTACAAGCACTTCGCCGACAAGAAGAGCCTCTTCACCGAGATCGTCAATAACACGGTCAACGAGGTCAGCGACCCTGTCGTCAACGAGGTCGTCGGCCTCCAAGACAGCGGTGACCTGGAAGCGGACCTACGCGACCTGGCAAGCCGCCTGCTGGCCAGGGTGATGCAAGCGCAGCTGCTGCAGCTGCGCCGGCTGGTGATCGGCGAAGCGGACCGATTCCCCGAACTGGGCCGCACCTTCTACGAGCGAGGCCCGGGGCGCACGATCGAGGCACTCGCAGCTGCTTTCGAGCGCCTCGCCGACCGAGGGCTGCTGCAACTGGACGACCCGCTCCTCGCGGCCGCCCACTTCAACTGGTTGATCATGTCGATTCCGCTGAACCGGGCGATGTTCTTCGGCGACGACGAGCCCCCGGTCCCCGCCGACTTCGACCGCTTCGCGGACAGAGGCGTCCGCGTGTTTCTCGCGGCTTACGGCACCTCCTGACGCGCGGTGGTGGTGGAGGCCTACCGGCTTCGGCAGGTGCCGTGGGGCGGCGCGAGGCCGCCCCGGCCGGCAGTCCTATGCCGAAGAGGCGGTCGAGTCGGCTCGCGCGAGAAGTGCCTCGGCCCGAGCGATCAGGGCCTTCGCCTGCTGCTGGTCGATCGCACGACCGCCAAACGTCGCCTGCTCGAGCACGCTGCGTATCTCGCCGGCGATCGCGTCGCGGTCCGTGGCGAGGGACTGGATCGCACTCTCGAGCGCCTCGTAGCGCGTCTCGTCGCTGCTCCTCACGGCCGCATCCGAGATCGCTATCACGTCGAGGCCGAAGCGCGCGAGCGGAGCGTTGATCTGCCTGTAGACCCTCGTCAGCCGTCCGAGCGTCGCGCGGTGGGCGCGCAGGGCCTGGGGCAGGGCCTTCGTGTCGAGGATCCCTCCGATCACGGCGCCGTCGAGCGAGTAGTCGTCCTTGAGGCCGGTGAGGGTGAGAATCGTCGGCCGTAGGTCGGTGTGGTCGACCCACGTGCCGTCATCCCCGCCCGACCTGACGCCGGGCCCGACGAAGCCGGCCCAGATGTGCACGATGTCGTCCGTGTAGCCGCCGTGGTTCCAGGCGAATGTCTGGTTCTTGTGCAACGAAGGATCGCCCGGTGCGGTCACGCAGGGGCTGCTGCAGTCCGCCGCGCCGGCGAAGCCGAAGTAGCTCGGGTCGAGGAAGTCGATGAACGTCGGGGTCCGCAACGGGTCACCGGTGACCATGTGCAAGGCGTCCATCCCCACCCGGTCGACGAGCTTGTCCGAGAGCTTGTCGGTGGCCCCCGTGATCGGGTTGACCCCGGTCAGGGAGCCGACGTCGCGCTCGAACTGGCGCGTGACGACCTCGTCGCGGGCCGGATTGCCGTCGAGGTAGAACGCGGGCGCCATGTCCGAGTGCACCTGGAACGGGGTCGTGTTGCCCGTCTGGCTCGCGAGCAGCCCGCGCAGGTTGGCGTTCACTTCGGTCACGTTGTGAGTGCAGTCGGCGCCGGTCGTCGGCGGGCAGTCGACGTGCGTCCACTGGCAGGGGGTGGTGACGCCGTTGCAGCCCGGGTTGACCGGGGTGCCGCCGACGAAGTGATCCTCCTCCTCGGTCGTGATCACGAACAGCGTGTTTTTCCGCGTGATCCCGTCCCGCTGGAGCCGCGCGAAGAACTCCGCGAACGCCCGGTCGTAGTCGTGCAACTGCTGCACGTAGCCCGCTTCTCCAGGCCCGTATGTCTTGTGGATCTCGCCGGAGACGCCGTGGTTGTCATGCGCGTCCGAGATGTAGCCGAACGTGATCGGCACGCCGTGCTCCTGCATAGCGGCGACGTACGCGAGCGTCACGCGCGGGAAGACACCGTCGAAGCCGGGGAAGCCGACGTGGCCGGCGGCGTCCTGGATGACGTTGCCGAACAGGTCCGTCATCGGGAGCTGCTCATTGATCTGCGGCGCGACATACTTGTGGCCGAAGAGGGCGTTGAAGCCCGAGTAGCCGCCGGGCTCGTCGGGCAGCAGATCCGGCCGTCCGTGATTCGCGGGCGAGCAGAGGGCGTTGTCGCGGGCGCAGTGGATCGCGACCCCGACGAAGTCGGCGAACGCCTGCCCGGGGTTCGCGGCGACCTCGGCGGCCTCGGGTGAGCCGGAACCGAACACCTTCGGCACGTCCGGCCCGATGTTCTCCAGCACCGCGTTGGCCGTCGAGGCTCCGCCCCAGTTGCAGCCCGCGCGGGTGAACGGCACCCACGGCGCGGGCGCGTTCCGGCCGTCGGCGGTGATCATGTTGTAGCTCTGATCCGTGGGCGTCGTCGTGTTCGGATCGAAGACGCTGTCGGTCCAGTAGGCGAAGGAGACGCCGAGGCCCGAGGTCCCATCGGGCTTGTAGTAGCGGAAGCTGTTCGCGACAGACTGGCCCTGGCGATCCGAATACACGCCCGTCAACGCGCTCAGGATCCCGTTCGCCGTGTGGGAGATCAGGACCGTGTGGTCGTTCGTGAGCAGCGTGCCGTTACTCCGGATGAAGTTGAGGAGGTGCGGCATCTGCTGGAGATCCGACGGAACGCTCGACAGGTTTCGCCGCAGATGCACGTTGTCGAACTGTAGGTAGATCACGTGCTTGATCGGCGAATCGCCGACGACCTCGCCGTCGTTGCATGCGATCGCCGGGAAGCCGGCGAGACCGGGCGCCGCGGTCGCGCGGCTCGGGCTCGCAGGCGAATCCGTCGCAGCGCTTGTGGCGGCGACGCCGCCGCCGACCAGCGCGGCCAGCGACGCGACCACGAGTGCGGACAGGACCTGCGTTCTCATGTTTCCCCCTTTTGTCTGCCTTTCAAGGCCGGATACTGACAGGCGCCGCCGAGCGGTCGGTCGTTTCAGATGACCCTTGTAGGATGATCTCCTGGCGGCTCGGATCCTCGTCCTCGGCGGCGGTGTTTGCGCCTGCGGTCGACGCCGACCTCTATCGCGCGCTCATGGAGATCGTCGGCTGTCTCACACACCCAGCCGAGGTGTTTGCGAGGCCTGGACTCGCCTTGGGAAGTCGGTACTGCTCAGCCGGGGTTCGCTGCGTAGGTCTCTAGGGCGTCCAGGTATCGCTCCCGATCCTCGCGCGCGAGCCAGCTGACGGTGAAGGCGTTCCGGGCGAGCTGCACGACCTCGCGGTACGACATGTTCGCCGCTTCCTGCACGGCGCCGAAGTTCTCGTTCATGTAGCCGGAGAAGTACGCGGGGTCGTCGGAGTTGATCGTCGCACGGACGCCTTGGTCGAGCATTGCCTTGATCTCGCCCGCCTTCAACCCGTCGGTCACGTAGCGGTTCGAGATCGGACAGACGGTCAGCCCGAGACCCCGCCGGTTGATTTCCCTGATCAGCGCCGCGTCCTCGAGCGCGTTGACTCCGTGGTCGATCCGCTCCACGTCGATCTCTTCGAGGCACTGCCAGATGTGCCCGACCGCGTTCTCCTGATCGACGTCGCAATGCATCGTCAGCTGGTAACCCTCCCGTCGCGCCCGAGCGAAGACGTCCTTGAACTTCACCGGCGGATTGCCCTTCTCGTCCGAGTCCAGGCCCACGCCGACAATCCAATCCTTGTAGCGCACCGACTGCTGGAGCGTGTCCATCGCGGACTCGGCGCTCAGGTCGCGCAGGAAGCACATGATCAGTTGGCTCCGCAGGCCGAGCGACGCCTCGGCGTCCTGCTGGGCGCGGCGGAGCCCCTCGACCACGGTCGCGAATGCGACCCCGCGCCTCGTGTGGGCCTGAGGATCGAAGAAGACCTCGGCGTAGACCACGTTCTGGGAGTGGGCTTTCCGGAAGTACGCCATCGCGAGGTCGTAGAAGTCCTTCTCGGTCAGAAGCACGCTGTCGCCCTCGTACCGGGCGGCGAGAAACGAGGGGAGATCGTCGAACGCGTAGGCCGCGCGCATCTCCTCGACCGAGCGATAGGGAAGGTCGAGACGGTTGCGGCCAGCCAGTTGGAACTTCAGCTCCGGCTCCAACGTCCCTTCGAGATGTACGTGCAGCTCGGCCTTCGGCATTCCTGCGATGAAGCTCGCCGGCTCGCTCATCCTCGATCGACCCTGCGCTGCGACGGAAGCCGACTACTCTACCAAGGCGCAGCTGGGGCAACCCGTCCGCGAGACCGGCGGCCGAGCCGCGTCTCTCTGCTCGTTGACGGATTGACCTCGTTCAACTAGCGTTCAGCATTGACATGTCAATATTGAGATGTCGCTGAAACACGGACTGATCGGCCTGCTCGCGCGCGAAGGACCCCA
>JBKPCT010000090.1:0-8344 GCA_046727515.1 Actinomycetota bacterium
ACTCGCCGCCATGTGGTTGGGGACGACGTCGAGCACGACGCCGAGCCCCGCCTCGCATAACCGCCGGAACTCGTCCTCGCCGCCGAGCGCCTCGGAGACAGAGGTCGGGTCGACAACGTCGTAGCCGTGGGTCGAGCCCGCGCGCGCCTCCATCGAGGGCGATAGGTAGAGGTGGCTGATCCCGAGGCCGCGCAGGTAGGGGACGAGCGCCCGGGCGCCGGCGAAGTCGAGGCGCGGCCCGAGCTGGAGCCGGTACGTCGCGCGGAACTCAGCCACTCACCAGCCGCGCCGCAGCAGGACCATCGACCGCGCCTCGACCGTCACCTCGCCGCGCGCGGCGAAGCTCCGCTCGCCCTCTTCGACCTCCGGCTCGGCCGTGGAGAGCTCGAGCTTCCAGCGCTGCCCGAACCTCCGCGGCGGCAGCAGGAACGTCACCGCCTCGTGGTGCGAGTTGAAGAGGACAAGGAACGACTCGTCGGAGACGTGCTCGCCCTGGCGCGTCCGCGTGGGGATCTCGTCCCCATTCAGGAAGAGGCCGATCGACCGGAGCTCGTCGTTCGCCCAGTCCCGCCGCGTCATCTTGCGCCCGTCCGGCCGGAACCACCAGCTGTCCGGGAGGCCGGAGCCGAGCGGCGACCCGCCCGTGAGGAACTGCGTGCGCCTGAAGACCGGGTGCGCCGACCGGAAATGGATCAGCCCGCGCGTGAACTCGAGCAGCTGCTCCTTCCGCTCGTCGAGCTCCCAGTGGAACCACGAGACCTCGTTGTCCTGGCAGTACGCGTTGTTGTTCCCCTGCTGGGTACGCGCGATCTCGTCACCGCCCAGCAGCATCGGCACTCCCTGGGAGAGGAGGAGGGTCGTCAGGACGTTGCGCATCTGCTGCTCCCGCAGGCTGTTCACCCCGGGATCCTCGGTCGGCCCCTCGACGCCGCAGTTCCAGCTCCGGTTGTCGTCGGTGCCGTCGCGGTTGTCCTCGAGGTTCGCCTCGTTGTGCTTCTCGTTGTAGGAGACGAGGTCGTTGAGTGTGAAGCCGTCGTGTGCGGTGACGAAGTTGATCGACGCGAACGGGCGGCGGCCGTCGTCCTGGTAGAGGTCGCTCGACCCGGTGAAGCGCTGCGCGAACTCGGCCAGCCCACACCGGCCGCGCCAGAAGTCACGGACGCAGTCGCGGTAGAGCCCGTTCCACTCGGTCCAGAGGATCGGGAAGTTCCCGACCTGGTACCCGCCCGGGCCGACGTCCCACGGCTCGGCGATCAGTTTCGCCTGCGACAGCACCGGGTCCTGATGGATGGTGTCGAAGAACGCGGACAGGCGGTCGACGTCGTAGAACTCGCGCGCGAGCGCGGCGGCGAGGTCGAACCGGAAGCCGTCGATGTGGCAGTCGATCACGAAGTAGCGAAGCGAGTCCATGATCAGGCGGAGCACGCTCGGGTGCACCGGGTTGAGGCTGTTGCCGGTGCCGGTGAAGTCCATGTAGTAGCGCGGCTGGTCGGGGACGAGCCGGTAGTACGACGCGTTGTCGACCCCCTTGAAGGCAAGCATCGGGCCGAGGTGGTTCCCCTCGGGCGTGTGGTTGTAGACGACGTCGAGAATCACCTCGATCCCGCCGCGGTGGAGCGCCTTGACCATCCCTTTGAACTCCCGCAGCTGCTCCCCGTGCCGCCCTGTGGCCGCGTAGAGGGCGTGGGGGGCAAGGAAGCCGATCGAGCTGTAGCCCCAGTAGTTCCGGAGGCCTTTCTCGACCAAGTCGTGCTCGTCGAGGATGTGGTGGACCGGGAGGAGCTCGACCGCGGTCACACCGAGGGAACGAAGGTGCGCGATCGCATCCTCCGAGGCGAGGCCGGCGTACGTACCGCGCAGGTCCTCACGCACTCCGGGATGCAGCTCCGTGAAGCCCTTGACGTGGGCCTCGTAGATCACGGTCTCGTGCCACGGCCGGCGCGGGTGCTCGTCGCCCTCCCAGTCGAAGGTCGGGTCGATCACGACGCACTTCGGGATCGCGACCGCGTCGTCCTGGTCGTCCGCGTCGAGGTCGGAGTCGCCGTCGCCGGGGACGTAGGGAAGCACGTTCGCCGCGCCCCAGTCGACGGAGCCTTCGATCGCCTTTGCGTAGGGATCGATCAGCAGCTTGTTGGCGTTGAAGCGCAGGCCGTCCTCCGGCGCCCACGGCCCGTGCACCCGGTAGGCGTAGCGCTGGCCGGGGCCGACGTCGGCGAGGTAGCCATGCCAGTTGAACGCAGTGCGCTCCGTCAGCGGGACACTCGTCTCGTTGTCGGCGTCGTCGAACAGGCAGAGCTCGACGTGCTCCGCGTTCTCGGTGAAGAGCGAGAAGTTCGTCCCTTCCCCATCCCAGATCGCTCCGAGCGGGAAGGGCTTACCCGGCCAGACCCTCACTCGACGAGCTCGGCGGTCTTCGCCGCGAAGTCGACGACGAGCGTCGCGTCGCCGCGCCGCATCGTCAGCGTCTGTCCCTGTGACTCCACCCGCACGTCGCGCGGCAGCCTACGTCGCAGGGCCAGCAGCCTGCGGTAGTGATCGCGCACCCTGGGCTGCTCGCGGCGCGACAGGCGCGAGCGCCGGAAGGTCCCGGGATCCTGAGGGTCGGGCACGTCCTCTCGCGAGAACGCCGCGTACTCCGCGAACTCCTCCTTCCGCCCCTCGCGCGTCGCCTCGACGATCTCCGGGTCCGTGTGGTCGGTGAAGAACTGGAACGGGTTCGGCTCGCCGTACTCCTCGCCCATGAAGAGCAGCGGCGTTTGCGCCGAGAAGAGGACGACCGCGGAGGCGAGGCGAAGGAGGTCCGGCGGCAGGCGATCGCCGAGCGCCCGGTTGCCGACCTGGTCGTGGTTCTGTGCACACACGACGTGTCGCTCGGGCGGCTGCCGGCCCAGCTCGGCGACGACGTCCTCCACGGACCCGTAGGGCGCGTAGTAGCCGTCCCGCTCGCCGGTCAGGAGCGCGTGGAGCGCATGGTGGAGCCCGTCGGCCCAGCGCGCGTCGTGGCCCCACTCCCTGATCGGCCGGTCGTCGTCGATCGAGGTCTCGGAGATGACGAGCGCCCGCGGCGCGCTGGCGTGGACTCGATCGGCGAGCTCGGCGAGCACGTGACATGCCGAATCGTCGTGGATCGAGTGGACGGCATCGAGCCGGAGCCCGTCGATGCCGTACCCCTCGACCCACATGCACGCGTTCTGGATCGCCCACTCGCGTGGGCCCCACTCGCGGAAGTCGAGCGCACCACCCCAGAAGGTCTCGTGCCGGTCGGTCACGTACGGGCCGAAGGCTGTGATCGCCTCCGACCCCGGGCCGAGGTGGTTGTAGACGACGTCTAGGATCACTCCGAGCCCCTCGCGGTGCGCCGCCTCGACCAGCCGCGCGAGACCCTCGGGTCCGCCGTACGCGGCGTGCGGCGCGAAGGTGTAGAGGCCGTCGTAGCCCCAGCCGCGCCCGCCCGGAAAGGATGCGACGGGCATCAGCTCGATCGCCGTGACGCCCAGCTCGCGCAGCTCGGGCAGCTGGGGCACGACGCCGTCGAACGTGCCTTCGGTGGCGAACGTGCCGACGTGGAGCTCGTAGACGACGAGGTTCTCGAGCGAGACGCCGCGATGCGACGCGGGCGGCAGCTCGACGATGCGCGACGGCCCGCAGATCCCCGCGGGCTGGGAACGTGAGCAGGGGTCGGGCAGCGCCTGCCGCCCGTCCAGGACGAAGAGGTACTCGTCTCCGGACCGGGCCCGCAGGACGCCGGCGAACGTGCCGGCGGCTTCTGCCTCGAGCGGGTGGGCCTCGCCTCCGATCCGGACGTCGACCGACCGCGCGTTCGGCGCCCAGACGCGAAACCGGACGGCCCCGCCCGGCTCCGGCAGCGCGCCGAGGTTGTCGTCTCTCGCGGACACGTGAGCTAGTACCCGACCGTCGCCGCCGCCACTCGCCGCCCGGCAGCACCGCGAACGGCGGCGGCCCACCTCGCTGCTGCGACGAGCGAGACCGCAGCGAAGAAGTACCAGGCTGCGTCGTCGCCGTACGAACCGCGCAAACAGCGGCGATCAGGTACGCGATGCCGAGCTGCTTCGACGTCGCGCCGAGCTCCCCGATCGCCCAGATCCCGACGAACGACTAGCCCTCCTCCGGCACGAGCCAAACAACGCTCAGCGGCGACAGCGTCACTTCGGCGGAGTACGGCTGGTCGTGCCACGGCCTCTCCTCCGCAGTGACGCCGCCCATGTTGCCGATCCCTGAGCCGCCGTAGAGCTCGGAGTCCGTGTTCACGAGCTCGCGCCAGTGTCCCGCGCGCGGCAGCCCGAGCCGGTAGTCCGGCCGAGGAACCGGCGAGAAATTGCAGGCGCAGACGAGCTGCCTCTCCCCGTTCTCGGAGAGACGCATGAAGGCGAGCACGTTCGCGGCGGCGTCGTTCGGCTCCAGCCAGCGGAAGCCGGCCGGTTCGAAGTCGACCTCCCAGAGCGCGGGCTCGTTGCGGTAGTGCGTGTTCAGGTCGCGGACGAGCGACTGGATCCCGGAGTGCTCGGGCCGCTCGAGCAGATGCCAGTCGAGCGAGCCGTCGGAGCGCCACTCGCCCTCCTGGCCGAGCTCGCCGCCCATGAACAAGAGCTTCTTCCCGGGATGTGCCCACATGTATGCGAACAGTGCCCGCAGGTTCGCCCGCTTCTGCCAGGGATCGCCGGGCATCTTCGCGAGCAGCGAGCCCTTCCCGTGGACGACCTCGTCGTGCGAGAGCGGCAGGACGAAGTTCTCGGAGAACGCGTAGACGAGGCTGAAGGTCAGCTGGTGGTGGTGGTAGCGGCGGTAGACCGCGTCCCGCCGAAAGTACTCCAAGGTGTCGTGCATCCAGCCCATGTTCCACTTCAGTCCGAACCCGAGCCCACCCAGGTACACCGGCCGCGAGACCCCCGGCCAGGCCGTCGACTCCTCTGCCGCCATCAGCACCCCGGGCTCGCGGCCGTGGGCGACCTCGTTCAGCTGCTTGAGGAAGGCGATCGAGTCCAGATCCTCGTTGCCGCCGTGGACGTTCGGCACCCACTCTCCCGCCTCGCGCGAGTAGTCGAGGTAGAGCATCGAGGCGACCGCGTCGACCCGCAGGCCGTCGGCGTGGTAGTCGCGGAGCCAGAGGAGGGCGCTCGCGAGCAGGAAGTTGCGCACCTCGTTGCGCCCAAGGTTGAAGACGAGAGTGCCCCAGTCCGGATGCTCGCCGCGCCGCGGGTCTGCGTGCTCGTAGAGCGCCGTGCCGTCGAAGCGGGCGAGGGCCCAGTCGTCGCGCGGGAAGTGCGCGGGCACCCAGTCGAGGATCACGCCGACGCCGGCCTGGTGGAGCCGGTCGACGAAGGCACGGAAGTCGTCCGGCTGCCCGAAGCGCGCTGTCGGCGCGTAGAAGCCGGTTACCTGGTAGCCCCACGACGGCGCGTACGGGTGCTCCATCACCGGCAGCAGCTCGACGTGGGTGAAGCCCATGTACGTCGCGTACTCGGCGAGCTCGTCGGCTACCTCGGGGTAGGTCAGCGGCCGATTCCCCTCGACCGGATTCAGCCGCCAGGAGCCCAGATGCACCTCGTAGATCGACACCGGCCCCCGCAGCGGCTCCGAGGCGCGGCGACGCGCCACCCAGTCCCCGTCGCCCCAGTCGTAGCGAGAGTCGAAGACGACCGACGCATTCGCGGGGGGGCGCTCCGTGCGGAACGCGAGCGGGTCGGCCTTCAGTCGTAGCTTCCCCTCGCGCGTCCGGAGCTCGAACTTGTACCGCACGCCTTCCTCTGCCCCGGGGATGAAGAGCTCCCAGATCCCTGAGGAGCCGAGCGACCGCATCGGGTTCAGCCTTCCGTCCCAGCCGTTGAGGTCGCCGACGACGCTGGCCGAGGTCGCGTTCGGAGCCCAGACGGCGAACGCGACGCCGGCGATTCCGTTCAGCTCGCGCGGATGCGCGCCGAGCCGCTCGTACAGCTGCTCGTGCCTGCCTTCGGCGGCCAGGTGGATGTCGAGTTCGCCGAGCGTCGGCAGGAACGAGTACGGATCCCGCAGGACATAGGTGTCTCCACCGGGGTACCGCACCTCGAGCTCGTAGTCGAGCGGCAGCTTTGCGCCCGGGATCGTGCCCTCGAAGACGCCGTCGTCGTTCGGCTGCTCCAGCTCGACGTCCATCGGCAACACGCGGACGGACTCCGCGTCCGGCCTGTACGCGCGGATCAGGACGCCGCCCTTCGCCTTATGCGCGCCCAGGACGGAGTGCGGGTCGGCGAGCTCGTAGGGGGGACGGCTCAAAGCGCGATCGGCTCCTCGAGCATGCGCAGGATTCCGGCAACCGGGATCGCCAGCCAGTCGGGTCGCCTGGAGAGCTCGTAGCGGAGCTCGTATACCGCCTTCTCGAGCTCGAAGACGGCGAGCAGGTTGTCGAACTGCTCACGACCGCTCGGGACGATCGTCGGGTCGACCGTCTCCATGTAGCCCTCGAGGTACTCGTCCCGGGCCGACTCCTCCCACCCGGGCGGCGCCTCGGCACCGCGTAGAAAGGTGACCGCCGAGGTGGCGTAGGCGAACGAGCGCAACATCCCCGCGACGTCGCGGAGCGGCGACCGCTTGCGCCGCCGCTCGGCGAGCGAGCGTGCAGGCTCGCCTTCGAAGTCGATAATGGTCCAGTGTTGTCCCGCCCACAGCGTCTGGCCTAGATGGAGGTCGCCGTGGTTGCGGATCGCCTTCCCGGTCGTTCCCGCGTGGGTGAGCTGGCGCAGCCGCTCGCGCACCTCCTCCCCGCGCCCGATGATCGGCTGCAGCGCCTCCGCGTCCTCGGGCAGCGTCAGGAAGACCTGCCCGATCTCCTCGTCGACGCTCGCGGTCAGCAGGCCGAGCGACTCCAGGCTCGGCTGCTCAGGGGCGAAGTTCGGGTCGCCTGGGTCCGAGGCGAGCGTCGCGTGCATCGAGCCGGTCACCTCACCGAGCCGCCGAAGCCGTCCCAGAAAGCGGTCGGGCGTTTCGGCCAACTCGTCGAGCGCCAGCTGCCAACCGTCGATCGCGTTCGGGATGAACTCCTGGAGGATCCCCAGAGTCGCCTCGAGCGGCGGCCCCACGTAGGAGTACCATCCTCCGAGCGGCGGCAAGTTGCCGAAGCCGTGCTCGCTCAGGAAGCGGAGCATCTCGAGCTCCGGGTTCGTCCCCGGCTCCAGTCGGCGGAAGGCCTTCAGGAACAGCGCGTCGTCGAAGACGATCGAGCTGTTCGACTGCTCCGCGTCGTTCACTTTCATCGAGGTCAGCTCGGAGCCGAGACCGGCAAACCCCTCGACGCGGTGAAACTCGATCGTCCCGCCGCCCGCCGTCCGCTGGGGTTCTGCCGTCCGGATCAGGTGCACGAGCTCCCGCCCGACCCCGGGCTCCGCGAGCCCGTCGAGACTCTCGCCGGCGATCAGCTGGTAGACCTCGTGCGTCCCCTCGGGGAAGACGACCTCGACGAGAGCGAGCAGAAGGCCGGGCAACTCGACGTGGTCGACGATTCCGGCGCGGGCGACCTCGCGGCCCTTCGAGCCGTACCAGCGCTGCGCCGTCACGTGGTCGATCAGCTCGGCTTCGCGCAGCTTGCGAAGCGGGCTCATGAGCTGGTCTCCAGCCCATGAGCGGGGAGAGCTTCTGCCGCGAGAGCGAGCCGAGAGCGAGCGATCATCGCACGTCCCTCCGGAGCTGGAACCAGAACCACCCGCGCGGCGCGAGCGTGAGCAGGTAGGGCAGGTCGCCGATCGGCGGGAACTGCGAGCGGCCGAGCATCTCCTCCGGAACGTAGTCGCCGAACTCGGAGAGGTCGAGCTCGACGGCCTGGGCCGAGCGGGCCAGGTTGTGGACGCAGAGGATGATGTCGTCCGCATACCGCCGGATGTGGGCGAAGACGCGCGGGTTCTCGGGCCGCAGGGGTTCGTAGGTACCGAGGCCGAAGACAGGATGCTCCTTGCGCAGTGCGATGAAGCGGTGGAGCCAGCGGAGGAGCGACGTCGGGGTGCGCAGCTCGGCCTCGACGTTCACGGCCTGGAAGCCGTAGACCGGGTCCATCAGCGGCGGCAGGTAGAGCTGCGCGAAGTCGGCGCGCGAGAAGCCGCCGTTGCGGTCGCTGGTCCACTGCATCGGCGTGCGGACGCCGTCGCGGTCGCCGAGGTAGACGTTGTCGCCCATCGCGATCTCGTCTCCGTAGTAGAGGACGGGCGCACCGGGCAGCGAGAAGAGGATCGCATGCATCAGCTCGATCTCGTCGCGGCCGTTGTCGAGCAGGGGCGCGAGCCGACGGCGGATGCCGAGGTTCAGCTTCATCCGCGGGTCCTTCGCGTACTCGGCGTACATGTAGTCCCGTTCCTCGTCC
>JBKPCT010000091.1:0-4356 GCA_046727515.1 Actinomycetota bacterium
CTGGTGCTCGCCGGCCGGCCCGACGATCTGCGGGATCACGTCGCCGGCGCGCTGGACGATGACGATGTCGCCTTCGCGGATCTGCTTGCGGTTGATGTCCTCCTCGTTGTGCAGCGTCGCCCGCGTGACGGTGACGCCGCCCACCTCGACCGGCTCCATCACCGCCCACGGGTTGAGCGCGCCGGTGCGGCCGACCCGGATGTGGATCTTCAGCAGCTTCGTCTGCGCGGTCATCGGCGCCCACTTGAACGCACGGGCCCAGCGCGGACGGTGGTGGAGCGCTCCCAGCCGCCGCTGCTGGTCGAGCGAGTCGACCTTGATCACGATCCCGTCGATCTCGTAGTCGAGTTCGATCCGGCGCGTTTCCCAGGCCATGCACGCGGCGGCGACGTCCTCGATCGACTCCAGCCGCTCGGCATAGGGGTTCGTGCGGAAGCCGCGCTCGGCCAGCCACTCGAGCATTCCCGATTGCGTCTCGAACTCGACGCCCTCGCGGTAGCCGACGCCGTAGATCCAGGTCGAGAGAGGCCGGTCAGCCGTGATCGCGGAGTTCTTCTGGCGGAGCGACCCGGCGGCTGCGTTCCGCGGGTTGGGCGCGACCTTCTGGTTCGTCCCGGCTAGGCGCTCGTTCAGCTCGCGGAAGCCCGAGATCGGCAGATAGACCTCGCCGCGCACCTCGACGACCGCGGGCACCTCGTCGCCGAGCATGCGCAGCGGGATCGCCTTGATCGTGCGCAGGTTCGGCGTCACGTCTTCTCCCTGGATGCCGTCGCCTCGCGTTGCCCCGCGGACGAGGACGCCGTTCTCGTAGGTCAGATTCACCGCGAGCCCGTCGATCTTCGGCTCGATCAGGTAGGCGACCCGCTCGCCCGTGCCCAGCCGCTTGCGAGTGTCGTCGGCCCACTTGAGCAGGGCGTCGTCCGTCGTCACCTTGTCGAGCGAGCCCATCTGCTCGAGGTGGCGCACCTTCTGGAACTTGTCGGACGCGGGCGCGCCGACCCGCCGGGTCGGCGAGTCCGGCGTGACGAGGTCCGGGTGAGCCTCCTCGAGCGCGACGAGCTCGTCGTAGAGCCGGTCGTACTCGGCATCGCTGACGGTGGGGGCGTCCAAGACGTGGTACTCGTGCAGGTAGCGGTTGAGCATCCGCCGCAGCTCAGCCGCGCGTGCCTCGCCGCCTTGTAACAGTCTGTTACTCGACTTAGAAGCGGCCACGTGCAGGAGAAACGCGCGAGGCGCTCTGGTAACAGCCTGTTACCTGGCTACAGAACGGCACCGAGCTCCTCGGCGGTGTCGACGACGGCGTCCGGGCGCTCGGACTCCATCCGCTCGCGCGTGTGGATGCCGCCCCAGGTGACTCCGATCGCGTGGACGCCGGCCGCCTTCGCCGCGGCGACGTCGAAGGGGGCATCGCCGACGTAGACGGTGTCGTCCGGATCCGCGTCTAGGCGGTCGAGGGCGACGAGGATCTGGTCGGGGTGCGGCTTGCCGCGCGGCGCCTGGTCCGAGCCGACGACGACGTCGATCGTCTCGCCGAAACCGAGCGCGTCCAGCGCGAGCTGGACGATGTCGTGGCGCTTCGCGCTGACGATGCCGAGCAAGCGGTCTTCCGCGTGGAGCCGGCGCAGCAACTCGAGCATGCCCGGGAAGGCCTGGAGCTCGGAGTGCAGCGGCGCATAGAACTCCCTGTAGGCCCGGGCGAGGTCGACCGCTTTCTCGGCATCGAACTCGCTCATCTGATCCTCGAGCCGCCCGGCGCCGACGCGTGCCATCAGCACGTCGTCCGGGAAGTCACGGCCGAGGACCGTCTGGGTCGCGTGCCGGTAGGACGCGAGGATCATCCAGCCTGAGTCCACGATCGTGCCGTCGAGGTCGAAGAGAACCACCGGAAAGCGCACTTACCTGATGCTAACGACGCCGGTTTAGGATCCGGCCCGGTGACTCGCGCAGCCTTGGTCGCACTTCTCGGACTGCTTCTTCTCGGCGGCGGCCCGGCGCTCGGCGAGAGAGGCGCGGACACCTTCCGCACGCCGTCCGGAGACATCTATTGCGCCTACGAGCACGAAAGCATCTCGCAGACCGACCTGCGTTGCCAGATCCGGACCGGGATCAAGCCGAAGCCTCCGCTCTGCGACGACGGCTACATCATCCGCCAGACTGGTCGGGCGCGACCCTTCTGCGCGAGCGACACGATCTACGACCGGAACGCGCTCGTGCTCGCCTACGGAACGACGCGGCAGTTCGGGGTCTTCAAGTGCTCGTCGCGCGTCTCGGGTCTGAGGTGCGTGAACGCGAGCGGCAACGGGTTCGTGCTCAGCAAGGAGCACTCGAACACGCTGAGGGAGCCCGCCCCGCGGTACGGCGCCTTCAAGACGCCGTCCGGGAACATCGTCTGCGGCTACTCGATCGCCCCCGACTTCAGCGCGTCGATGGAGTGCGGGATCAAGAGCGGCCTGCACCCGCCCCCGAGACGGATCCACTGCGACGCCGGCGATCCGAACGACAAGCGCGTCTCGCTCCGCGACACCCACCGCGCGACCCCGGTGCTCTGCGCCGGCGACCCGGGGCCGCTCCTCCCCCAGATCGACGCGGCCGCAAAGGTGCTGGCGTACGGCAGGACGATCCGTTTCGGTCGGATCAGCTGCGGCTCTGCGATCACCGGCCTGACCTGCCGAAACCGCGGCGGCCACGGGTTCTTCCTCAGCCGCGAGCACTGGCGACTGTTCTAGAACGGGTTTCGTTAGCGTCCAGCGGATCAGCGCCAAGGATCTGGAGAGAAAGGCCAGGGTCGCCGAGCTTCTGCTCGATGCTGCCCGCACGCTCGGCGACACGCTCGACCACGAGCGCGTCTACGACCGCTTTCACGAGCTTCTTTCGCAGGTCGTCCCGCACGACGGCGTCGTCGTCTCCTCCTACGACGAGCGCGACGGGCTGATCCGGGCCGAGTATTGCTGGACCGACGGGAACAGGCTCGACGTCTCGACCTTCCCCCCGCTCGAGCTGCACCGCGAGGGCGGCGGAATGCAGAGCCGAGTGATCGTGACCGGCGAGCCGATCGTCTTCAACGACGTCGCCGAGGTCGTGAAGCAGCCGGGCGGAACGTACTACGACGTCGACCGCGAAGGAACGTTCCGGAAGCTACCGGACGCAGGGCCACCGCCGACACGGGCGGCGATGATGGCACCCGTCAAGCACGAGGGCAGGGTCGTGGGCGTCGTCCAGGTCATGACGGGCCAGACCGAATTCTCGGCGGAGCAGCTCGAGATGATGGAAGGGCTCGTCGCGTTGATGGGCGCAGCCGATCGCAACGCGCGCCTGCACGCCGATCGGCGTCGGCTGGAGGCGGCGGAGCAGACGGCACGCGCCGTAGCCGCCGAGCGCGAGCGCGCCGCGAGCGTCATGGAGGCTGTGGGCGACGGCATCTTCCAGGTCGACTCCAAGGGCACGATCCGCTTCTGGAATCGCGCCGCCGCGCTGATCACCGGCCGCTCGGCGGAAGAGGTCTGCGAACGCCCGGCAAGGGAGACCTTTCCGGACTGGGAGTCCCTGGCGGAGCTGATCCCGGTCGCCGAGGATGGGAAGACCACCCGGTCGACAACGCTCCCAGTCTCGGTCGAAGGCTGGGATCTCTGGCTCTCGTTCGTGGCGGTTCAAGGCCGAAGGGGCGTCGTCTACGCATTCCGCGACCTCACCGCCGAGCGCGGCCTCGACGAACAGAAGAGCGACCTGCTCGCGACGATCTCGCACGAGCTGCGGACGCCGATGGCGGCAGTCTACGGAGCCGCGAGGACCCTCCTCTCACGCGACGACACGCTCGAGCAGGAGAAGCGCCGCGCACTGCTCGAGATGATCGCAGCGCAGGCATTGCGTCTCAGCCAGATCACAGACGAGATCCTCCTCGCCACGCAGCTCGACCGCGGGACGGTGAAGATCGAGGCGCAGCCGGTCGACGTCGGAGAGCTGGTTCGCTCGACGGTCGACGCGATGGCGATCGACGTCGACGTCACGGTCGAAGGCCCCGGTCAGGCGATTGGCTCGGCTGACCGCATCCAGCAGGTCCTCGTCAACCTGCTCGACAATGCGCTGAAGTACGGCCGCCCACCGATCGACGTCCGGGCGGAGCTCGCCGGCGACCTAACGCGGATCCTCGTCTCGGACAGGGGCCCAGGGATCCCGTTCGCTGAGCAACGTCTCGTCTTCGAGCGCTTCTACCGCGCGGGCCCGGCTCTGACCCGGTCGCCCGGCGGCACGGGCCTCGGGCTCTACATCTCCCGCGAGCTCGTGCAGCGCATGGGCGGCCGCCTCTTCGTCCGTTCCCGGCCGGGAGCCGGCTCGACCTTCGTCGTCGAGCTGCCGCGT
>JBKPCT010000092.1:0-4966 GCA_046727515.1 Actinomycetota bacterium
CCGAAGCTAACCGCCACGTCGCCGCCGACGACGACCGGACGCCCGCCTGTCTCGACGACGACCACCTGCGAGCCGCGCGTGTGGCCCGGAGCCGGGACGAGCCGGAGCCCAGGCAGCAGCTCGAGCTCGCCGTCGACCGGCCGAGCGCCTCGATCTGCTCGTGGCCGAGGTCGAGCGGCTCCGGGCTCTCACCATGCTCGAGATCCTCGCTGATCGCGTCGGCGAGATAGCCGAGCGGCCGGTCGTCGGGGGCGCGCGTGCGGATCAGCTTGCGCAGCTCGATCGCGGAACGCTCGGGCAGCGAGTAGGGACGCGCCCCTGACAAGCACGACGATCTCCACCAAGGTGAAGGATGCGAACTCGCGGTCGGCAGCACCCCCTAGTCGCAGAGCACGCTCGTCCTTTCGTTCTCTTCCAGGCGCGCGAGCGGAGACCAGGTCACTGCTTCCTAACTCCGTTCGCCGAGCGAGCTACGAGCAGGGACGCGCCGATCGCGCCGCCGAGGTCGCCGAGCGAGGCGACATGAACTCCGGGAGGCCGCTCGGGCACGAAGAGATGCGGCACCATCGCGCGCTCGATCTGCTTTACGTACGGAGGCCCGAGCCGTGTGCCGAGCCCTCCCCCGATTACGACCGCCTCGAGATCGAGAAGGTTGACGGCCGAGGCGATGCCGGCGGCAAGGGCGGCAACGGCCCGCTCGACGAGACGCGTCGCAAGCGGATCCCTGCGGTTCAAAGCCTTTGCCCAGACCCCGCTCGTCAATCGGTTGCGGTCCGCCTTCTCCATCAGGGTGAAGAGCTGGCTCTTCTGTCCTCTCTCGAGGGCGCGCCGCGCGCGAGCCTCCATCGCAGCGCGTCCCGCATACGCCTCGACGCAACCGCGGCGGCCACACGAGCAGCGTGCCCCTTCGCGCTTGATCACCATGTGACCGAACTCGCCTGCGGCGCCGCGGCCGAGCCAGGGCTTTCCGTCGATGATCAGTCCGCCTCCGACACCGGTGCCCCAGAAGACGCCGAGGAGAGACGAGTACGGGCGGCCCGCGCCGAGTTCGAACTCTGCGTCGACCGCGACCTGGACGTCGTTGCCGATCTTCACCGGCGCGCCGATGCTCCGCGAAAGAACATCTGCCAGCGCAAACGGCTCTTCCCACATCGGCAAGTTGCGGGCGTGTGCCACCGTGCCCGCGTCCTCGTCGACCGCGCCCGGCGAACCGACGCCGACGCCGCCGAGCTCGGCCGGCATGACGTCGGCCTGCTTCGTCGCCTCGAGCAGCGTCTCGACCATCTCGGCTGCGACGGCCGCCGGTCCTCCGTCTCGGGGCGTCGGACGCCGCGCGTCCCCGAGCACGTTGTACTTGCCGTCGACGACGACGGCTTGGATCTTCGTGCCGCCGAGATCGATACCCCCGCGAACGCTCATGCGGCACAGTCAATACACCGAGGCCTGTCGTGACAAGTACAGAGCAGCTCGCGCGGCTGAAGCTGTAACGGCGCGGGCGACGCTGCGGACTACACGGCATTAGCAAGCCCCGGTCGAGGAGGGAGACCGCGCTGCCGATGACGGCACCGGCGACGCCTGGATCGGAGAGCGAGAGAGATGTCGTGGCGGTTGAAGGTGCGGCCGTGGAGGATCGCCTGCGTGGTTAGACGCCAGATGCCGGACCAGCCTCTTCAGCATGATTACACCGCGTCGACCTAGGTCAATCGTCCGCGAGATCTGCTCCGGGAGCAGGAACTCGCGGCGTTAGGGCTTCTGCGCGATGAGACTCGCGTAAGCGATGTGGTCCTAGAACTCGCCGGCTTCGGACCGACGGCGGGCCTCGGCCTTGAGCGCGTCATCCGTTTCGAGCGTTATGCGACCGCTCGCGAGTAGGGCATCGGCCCCGCGATCCACGATTGCCAACATGTAGCCGCCCGAGAACGGCGCCTCCATGTAGCTGTGACTCCGAAATCGCCCAAGCTCGAAACCTGCAGCCCGCACCAGCCTGGGTAGCCGCCGGACAAGCCAGCGATCGTGGACCAGGTATTCGACACAGGCCTCGGCGCACGCCTCAAGAGGGTCGAAGTCGCCGCACGCGCAGGTCGTAGTCGCGTAGTCGCCGTCGAAGACAGCCAGGAGGCCGCCGCTACAGAGAACCCGTAATGCCTCCGCCAGTGCGAGCTCTGGCCGGGAATGTGGCAAAGCGTCGTATGGAAAACGACGACGTCGAAAGAGTTTTCCTCGAACGGAAGCGCTCGCGCGTCGCCCTCCACGAAAGTCAGATTCGGCAGATCCCACGCAAGCTCTCGCCCCTTCTCGATGAAGATCGGTGAGGGATCAACCCCGACGACCTCTCTGACACCTGATCGCGACGCTAGTGCGCGTGCCACGGGTCCCGGTCCACAACCCACCTCGACGACTCGCGCGTTGGATGGGAACTCGATGTCCGAGAAGTACAACTCCCGCATTGCTTGTTGCTGCGGATCTTTTGCCCGAAGCTCCAAGATCTCGACGAGCCCTTCGACGATAGGGAGCTCCGCCTGTGTGATGGTGGCGTAGACGTCCGGCACGGCCAGGGCCCCTTTGCTCGACTGATGCTCTCTCGAGTCTCGACGAGCCTCGGAACAGCGTCAAGCTCGGAGCGTCGCTCAACGAGGCAGCGATTCAGGGGTAATGACAACTCTGTAGTCAGCGGCAGGACGGCCCGGCTGGGCGAGCGTACTGTCGCTCGAGAAGTCAGTCGGGGATAAAGACAACTCTGGTAGTTACTGGAGAAGTGCCCGTGAAATGTGACGAAGGCCCGGCAGTGTCGCCGGGCCTTCGTGACCTGCTGTAGCTATCTGGTGTTGCGCTGGATCAGACTGCCTGACCTAGGCTGAAGGGCTACGGGAGCTCGATGCCGTTCACGGACAGGCCGTGAGGGCCGGGCGTGGGCGTATCGGTGGTGGGGAACACGACGCTCGCCCAGTCAACGGACCCACCGGTCGGGCAGGTGAGAAGCGGGGTGCCCCCGGGGATCGGGCCGGTCTTGGTCAGGACAGGGTCACCAACGTGCTTCCCGACCGTCCAGCCGATGAGCTTGAGGTTGGGGTTGGTAATCCGCTGGACGTTTTCGACCGCGTAGCTGTCTCTGTAGAACGCGCCGCCGCTGAACGAGTCGCCATTGGTGCACGTCCAGGACCAGGGGTAGTAGCGGTCGGTCCAGTAGCCGAAGGTCACCGGCGCCGTCTGCACGGCCGCGTCGTTCAGGCCGAGCGCGGTCTGCACGTCGCCCTTGCCGATAGAGGTAGTGCCGCCAGGGTTGACGGTAACGCTGGCGCTGGCCACGGCCGCGGTGGCGAGAAGGGCGAGGGCGGCGAGCGCGACGATCTTGATGATGCGGTGCATGTGTTTGTCCTACTTCCTCGTCTGAGTGACGATCGGTGTCGGCTTGCCTGCCTAGGCTCCGACGTTGGAATGGACTCTATCTATAATCTATTCAGTGTCTATAGCTCAATTGAACTAATCTTATAAACGTGCGGTGTAGAGCCTGTGCTACTGTTCGTCGCATGCCGCGCCCCTATGGAGATCCGGTAGAGATCGTGACCGCACCGATCCCCGCCCAGTCCCCGTTCATCCCCGAGGACGCGAAGATCGTGGTGGGGGCGGTCGCCCCGGCGTCGCCTGATCCGATCCCGATCGTGCTCCTACCGGGTTTCGAGTACCGGATGCGCGAGTGGCGGCACCCCGACACCCACGAGGTCCACTGGCGGCTCGAGCGGAGAAAGTCCGCCAGGAACGGCGAAGACGCCGAGTAGCCTCACCGAACGCCGAGCCGTACCGGGCCCCCGTCCTGGCCCGCACCGAGTCGGGGATCAACGCGGCTCAGTAGTCGCGGGCTCGATCCACTGGTTCTTACTCAGCCGACACGCTCGCATGGGCCAGCGTGTAGGGAATGTTCGCCGAGGGAGCGCGCCACGGTCGCTGGCGCGCAAGGGGCGGCAAGTTTCCGCGACGCACCGTCGGCACCTTTGGCCGAGCAGATCCGGTCGTGGCAGAGGGCGAGTACACTTTGGCGAAGTCCAGAAGGGGAAGAATGAACTCGAGCGAGCCGGTTGGCACGATCCGGGCGCTGTGGAGATACCCCGTCAAGTCGATGCTGGGCGAGGAGCTCGACGCGGTCGACGTGAGTGAGGGCGGGGTTGTCGGCGACCGCGCTCATGCGCTCCGAGACAGGGAAACCGGCAAGGTCGCGAGCGCGAAGCACCCAAAGCTGTGGCCTAACCTGCTGGCGTGCCGGGCTGCATTCGTCGAAACGCCGCGTCCAGACGACGAGCTTCCACCGGTGCGTATCGAACTCGCGGACGGCAACGCAGTGCTAAGCGACGCGCCCGATGTCGACGCCGTCCTGTCGCGCTTCTTCGGCCGCGACGTGGAGCTTGCGCACGCCGCGCAGAACGGCTTCACGATCGACCAGTATCACCCTGATGAGGAGAACTACGATCCCGGGGGACACCGCGACGAGGTTGTTGAAGCGCGGCTCGGTGCTGCGTTCTTCAACGAGCAAGGGCTCCCGTCCGCTGTCGCAGAAGACTCATTTTTCGACCTCTTCCCGCTCAGCGTCCTCACCACGTCAAGCCTCGACCAACTGGGCGAACTGGAGCCAGAGAGCCGCTTCGACATCCGCCGGTTCCGCATGAACGTGATTGTCGAGACCGCCTCGCGCGGGTTCGTCGAGAACGAGTGGCTCGGTCGCACGCTCGCGATCGGCGCGGAGGTGCGGGTCGGCGTGGCCCTGCCAGATCCTCGTTGTGTCATGCCGAGCCTCGCGCAGGAGGACCTTCCGAAGGACTCCCGGATCCTCAAGGCCCTCGTCCGGCACAACAGGATCGACGTCGCGGGTACGCTCTACCCCTGCGCTGGCGTCTACGCCGTCACCGAAGCGACGGGCGCAATCCGCAGGGAGGACCGCGTCAGCCTCGTCTGAGATCGCTGTCGCTAGAAGAGT
>JBKPCT010000093.1:0-21812 GCA_046727515.1 Actinomycetota bacterium
AGGTCGTCCTTCGCCGCCGAGGCGGCGGAGGTCAGCGCCGTCAGCACCAGCACGAGACAGCAGGCCAGTACCCAATAGAGGGGTCGACGCCTCGGTTGCACTCCTGCCCTGCGCAAGGAGGAGGACCGAGAGGACATGAACCGCTCTTCGCAACGCTCCGTAGCGTTTCTGTATTGCACGATAGCAGATCACCACAGCTGGACGCAACGCTACGTTTCGTTACCTCGCCGCGCCCGCGGCTCGACGAGACCCGGTTCTGCGGCCCGTTCGGCGTTTTGTGAAGCACGGTTTGCCAGAGGTCGTCCGCTTCGGGAGCGCGTCGATCGCGTGGTCGACGTCCTGCCGATCGGCCTAGCGCACCGCTCCGAGGAGATGGTCTCGGCTGCGCTATCGGCGGCGAGGTTGTGTCGCGGCGGGCACGTATCAGTCGGCTTGTCCGCGCTGCAGCGTTTCAGGCTGCACGCGCACCTTCTGTCTCGAGCCGGCGGAGTTGTGTGGTGAGGTGGTCGAGCATCGTCAGTGTGATTGCCGGATGCTGGCGAGCGAGCTTCAGGACGGAGCGTGAAGGAAGCTTCATCACGTGGACGTCGCTGGTTGCGACGACGGTTGCCGAGTGTAGGCGGCCGTCGGTCATTGCTGACTCGCCGAAGTAGTCTCCCGTGCGCAGCCTTCGACCGGCGGGTCTCGCGATTGCCTGCGCCTTGCCCCCGAGGATGACGTAGAGGAAGTCGCCGCTGTCTCCAGTAGAGAGGATCGTTTCGCCTGGGGCGAACTCGGCAAACGTTGCGTTGCGCGCGAGCGTGCGTAGTCGGCGTTTGCTGACTCCCTCGAAGAGCGGGAATCTCGAGAGGACGTTGGCCCAGTCGCCGGGGGTCGGCCGGTCCCAGTGCAGCGGTAGCCCCTGCACGTGAACGAGGGCGAGGAGTTCGAGGTTGTTCATCGTCAGTTCCTCCACGGATCGTCGATGTCGTCGAGTTGAAGGTGGTGCTCGAGCTGGTTTCCCAGGTGGGCGAACGGGTGGTGGAAGGCGTCGAGCGCGCGCCCGGGCGGGACGCGGAAGCTGATGGTTTGGTCGGTTGCGGCGTGGTGGAGGTCGATGCTGGTGCCGTCGTCGCCCGCGTCCCAGAAGAGTGTGATCTCGAGGCCGCCGTTGACGCGCCTGGCGAGCTCACGGCGAGCAGTGCCGGTGAATGTCGTTGTGGTCATGGCCGTTCCTCCTCGTGCTCGGGTGCCGGCGGAGCCGACCGGGTCGGCTCCGCCGGAGGGGTGGATGGTTAGCCCGCGATCGTGAAGTTCTCGCGGACGACGTTGGAGATGGGCATTTCGTTGCCGGTGACGACCGCGGGGGCGGTGCCGTCGACGGCGTAGACGGTCAGCGTCGCCCTCGTTGCCTTCCCGAAGAAGCCGGGGACGGTGACGATCCAGCTGTTGAAGGTGCGCATCCGGCCCCCGACCTGGGCGACGTCGTTCACCTGGAAGACGCCCGCCAGGTTCGTGTTCCGGCCCTGGAGCGGGGTGCCGGCAATCGTCGGGGTGGTCGAGAGGAGCACGACGAGGCCTGGGGCTGCCGCGTTCGAGCCTGGGTGGAAGCTCGGCTTGCTCGGGTCGTTGAAGGCGGCCGTGTACCCAGAGAGCAGGCTGTTCGCCTGCGCCGTGCGGGCCTGCAGCGAGAGGTCGACGCTGAAGGTCCCGCCAACGCCTGCGCTGTCCCCGCGGCGGGGGGAGATGACGCTGGCCTTGAGGGGGCTCGCGCCGTACCAGTGCGCGGAATAGGTGCTGCGCTTGCGAACGGCCGTGCCGCTCGCTGAAACCGGATCCCAGCGGCCGCCGAAGCCAGTCAGCGCCTCGCCCTTCGTCTGGCCCGGCTTCGTGTCCTGGACGAAGTAGTAGAGCGGGTGGCCGGCGTAGGTCACCTGGATGCGGCCGTCGCTGCGACGACTCGTACCCAGCAGCGCCGCCCGCGCACCGGCGCCGACGGCCGGCTTTCCGCGGGTGAGAAGCGGCGGCCAGTACTCGGCGCACTCGCCGTTGCAGGTGCTCTTCGAGCCTTTGTCGTGGGCCCAGAGGTAGAGCGTCTTGCCGTGGACGTCGACGAGGACGCGGCCGAGGCTGCTCGGCCCGACCTTGACCAGCGTGCCGCTGCTACCTGAGCCCGAGGCGGCAACGGCGAACGCCGCGGTCGCGACGAGCGCGCCGACTGCGACCGCGATCGTCCTGAAGGACTGCATCTGGGATCTCCCTTCCTGAGTTGAAACGCTCCGTAGCGTTTCGATGTTGCGACGGTAGCAGAAGCGCATTGGGTTGCGCAACGCTACGTATCGCGCTATAGTCACTAGGATGAACAACACGAATCGCAAGCCGGACCAACGGGCCGAGCGCTCGAAGCGGGCGATTCTCGACGCGACCCGCGAGCTGCTCGGAGAGGAGGGCGACGTGCGGTCGCTCACGGTCGAGGCGGTAGCCGCCCGATCGGGTGTCGCGAAGACGACGATCTACCGCCGCTGGCGCGACAAGTGGGAGCTGGCGCTCGACGCGGTGATGATCGACATGCTGCCGGGCTTCGCCGATCCGGTCGACGTCGGCGACACGCGCAAGGAGCTGATCACGTTCGTCAACAGCGTGATCAAGCTGTTCTCGGCCCGACCGTACGGCCCCGCGATGCAGGGCCTGGCCTCTGAGATCGCGACCGAGCCCGAGCTCGCTCGCGTTTATCGCGAACACGTCGTCGACCCGCGCCGCGCTCAGCTGGCGCCGGTGATCGAGCGCGGCATCGCGCGCGGCGATCTCCGCCCCGACAGCGACGTCCGGCTCATCCACGAGCTGCTGGTCGGACCGATCTTCTACCGGCTCTTCTTCAGCGGCGGCCCAATCGACCGCAAGCTGAGCACCCGTCTGGTCGACGCGATCCTCCAGGCCTTCGCACCGCGTAGCGAACGGGCGCCGGCGCCGAAGCGAGCAAGAGCTACGTCCACTCCTCCCGCGCCGAGCTGAAGAGCCGCTGTACGTTCAGGCAGACCCGAGAAGAAGTCAGTGACGGGGTGGCGGAGGCCGAGCACGTTGTCCGTAGCGAAAGCCGTTGCCAATAAAGACAACGAGGTAGGCACAGGGGCCTTGAGTTGCTGCCGGGTTGGTGGGGCGGTGAATGCAGGGGCGCGTCGGCGGTGTGCACGTCGGTGTACCTTACGAGGCTGGTCGCGGCGAGCCCCGCTGCCCAGTCGCGCGTTCGGACATGGTTGAAAGCGCCGACAGCGCCTCCGCGTGCCCACGCCGCCAAGCGCTGCAAGAGCAGAGACGGCCAGCGCGGCCTCGTCGATCGTCAGGCACTCGTCCTCCTCGAGCAGCCGGCGCAGCCAGCGCAAGAGGTAGCGGACGCGGCGCGCCGGATCCTTCTGCGCGACGAGCGCGGTGAGGGCGAGCGCCTCGCCGAGTGTGAGACTGCCGACCTTCCGCGCGGCCATCTCGGCGATCACGACGTTGCCCCGCTCGATCGCCCGCGTGAAGATCGCTCTCGGATGCCCATGCGCCGCGGCGATCTTGATCCCGCCCATCGAGTTGAAGGGCGGCGTGAGCGTCTCGTGATCGCGGCGTTAGCGCTTCATTGGCAGGCTGCTCGACGGTGGCGGCATGGCCACTTGCATGGCACGTATCAACAGCAGCGGTTGGCGGTGGCGCCGCGCCGTTCTCGTCCTCCTCGCCGCCGTCGTCATGGGCGGGACGCACGCCGCCGATACGACCGCTTCTGCTCGCCAGGTGGGTTATGGCTGGCCGATCAAGCCCTTTCACCGGCAGCATCCAGTGAGGGGCTCATTTGGCGACCCGCGCACGGTCTTTTCAGGCCCGCCGACGCTGCCGACGCTCATGCAGGGTGCCGGCAGCTTCAGATTCCACGAGGGCGTCGACATCTCGGCCGCGAATGGCACCCCCGTGTACCCGGTCGAGTCTGGCACCGTCATCGTGGTCGAGAAGACGGAGGACTGGCACGTCGAGGTTTCGGCGGGCGGCGGCGTCTCCTTCGACTACTGGCACATCAAGCCCTCGGTACGGGTCGGCGAGCGGGTCGCTGCATTCCAGACAATCCTTGGCCACATCGAGCGGCCGGCAGAGCACGTCCACCTGGCGGAGCGAATCGGCGGCATCCCAGTCAACCCGCTTGCCGCGGGTCGCCTCACTCCCTACAGGGACACGACGCCGCCACGGGTCGACTCGATCGCGATCCGCGCCCTCGACATCCGCGGTGGCGGGCTGCCGAACTTCCTCCGCGGCCGAGTCGAGATGACCGCCGAGGCGTACGACACGCCGACGCTCGCCGCCCCGGGACGGTGGAGCGGGATGCCGATCACTCCGACGCGCGTCAGCTGGCGGGTCCAAGGCCTGGGCGGCAGAGTCGTCGTCCCTGAGACAGTCGTCGTCGACTTCCGGTCGAGGATCCCGGCGGACGGGAGCTTCTGGAGCTACTACGCACGCGGCACCTACCAGAACATGTCGGTCTTCGGGCAGCACTACTCCTGGCGCGAACCGGGCTCGTACGTCTTCAAGCTGACGCCCCAACCGTTCGATACGAAGCAAGTCCGGGACGGCGTCTACGACCTCGTCGTCACCGCGACCGACATCCGTGGTAATCACGGCTCGCGTTCGCGGCGGATCACGATCCACAACCGCTCAGGCTGGGCCGGCTCCTGACCCGACGGGCCGGGCCTGAGCGTCCGCGCATCCGAACTGCCAGCACGCGACGCGAACGCAGAGACGCTTGAGAAGCTCGCCCGCATCCTCCACAGGCCCGCATCCGGGTGGGTCACAAACGGAGACAACGGCCACGACCTCTGGGTCAATGCCCCCGGCAATCCTCGCCGGACACAACCCCGGTCGCGAGGTCCGCTTCCTCGGGAACGGCGTTATCCCAAGCCGGATCCTACTGTGCCTGATCGGCCGAAGAGCGCGCACGCCACTTGGCGGTGTTCTGTGGACGCCCGTGCGAAGGACCCGATCGCGATCATCGTCATGAGCGAGCTGGCGCCCTTCGATATCGGCTAGGCTGGGCCGGGTGATCCTTCGCGTGTCCGACGCGCGGACGGCGGACGAGCCCCGAAGCCGTATCCCCGCGCGAGTCGGGCGCAGCCTGATATTCCAGCTGAACTTTCGGGCACTCCATCTCGCGCGCGCTGTTTGTCCGGGGTTGGCTCAGGGGTCACGCGCGTTCCCGCTTCGCGCCCGGTCGCCGGCTGCTGGCGACTGTCGGGCTCGCGCTGATCCTAGCGGCGCTCGACGTGTTTGCGACCGGTCGCGGGGCAGGAGTGGCGATGGCTAGCGACGAGCGGGACGACGGTGCCGGCCGCCTTCCGGTCGGCAGGGGCCGCAACCGTGCTCTTCGTGCGCACGCTGTCGTTGCTGGTCGGCGAACCGAACGAGCCGCACGACCCGGCGCTGGTCGACAAGGCGGCCGACGCGCTTCTGAAGCGTGCGCAAGACCAGACGGCGTGCGCGACGCCGTGGGTCATCCTCAACGAGCTCCTCGGCTCGGCCACGCCGACGCCGTGGAACGCGAACACGGCCCAGTACCGTGCGAATGTCCTGACGTTGATGGAGCGTCTCGCCGCAGGCGGCGCGCGGCCGGTGCTGCTCGTCCACGGCGATCCGAACGTGGCGGGCGACGCGGCCGAGTGGTGGCGGCGGGCGGCGGCGGCCGGTGGGCTCGCCTACGAGTCGTACTACGACGCACGCAGGATCACCGGGATGGGCGCAGTCGCCGGGAACCGGCGTATGCGGCTCGGAATGCGCGGCGCCTTGCGGTTGTTCGAGCAAATCGGCATCCCCGGCAGCCAACTCGGACTCGTGCTCGGCTTCCACTCCGCGCCCACCCCGGGGATCGGCGGCCGGCAGGGCCTGCAGCCGCGCGAGGAATGGCTCCGGTACGTGAAGTGGAACGTGCTCGCCGCGCGGCAGATCGCGAAGGAGCGCAGCCCGTTCACGGTCATCTCCTGGGGGTGGGGCACCTTCGGACCAGAAAGCGTGGACGCGGACAAGGCCGCGGCCGCGTGCGTCTACCTCTGGGCGCGCGACAGCACGCTCTGCGACGGCCCGGCGGTCGCGGGCGCGGCGTTCAAGCCCTCGCTGACCGAAGGGCAGATCACGCTCCGGCCCGGCCACCAATGCACGTTCGCGGGCGGGCCGATCCGGACGGGCCAAGTCGACACGCTCGCCCGGTTCACGGGTGACCGCAAAGTCGCGCTCGACGCGCTCTTCGCCCGCACCTTGCTCGCAAAGGTGAGGGTGGACGAACACGACGTCATCGCGCGGGAGCAGAGCGTCATTGACACCCGCTTCGGCGGTAAGCGCTTCTCCTACGAGCGAGCGCTCGCCGGGAGACGCGCGACCGTCGCGATCGCCCGGTCGGTGATCCGGGACGACCTCCGCAGACGCGCCTACGCCGACATCCTGCAGCAGATCGACTCGGTGCAGACGCCGCTCGAGGCGCTCGCCGACCGCTCAACAGCGGTCCTCGCGGGGGCGACGTGCCTGCACGACGACCTCCCGGGGTGGGGCTGGTTCCCACAGAGCGACGCCCGCGACCTCGTCGTGCCGACGCTCGCGCGGAAGCTGCCCTTCCTGATCGACGATCGCGTCGCTCCGGCGACACCGCAAGCCGTTACCGCGACGAGTCGGGCGCCCGGCGTCACTCTCGCCTGGCAGCCGAACCCCGAGGCCGACCTCGCCGGCTACGCCGTCTACCGCGCGACGTCGCCAGCCGGCCCGTGGGGCCCCGTGTCGAGCGAACTGCTCGCCCGGCCGTACTTCCAGGAGGCGACACCGCCGGCTGAAGCCGTCTACGCCGTCCGCGCCGTCGACACCTCCGGCAACGTGAGCGCGCCGTCGACCGTCACCCCGGCCGCAGCGGCTCTTCCCTGAGATAGAACCGGGGTGCGCGCGCCGGAGTGCAGCAACTCTGGGCCGACCAGTGATGGCGTGTCGGCAGTGCGCTCTGCTCGACGCAGGCCACTTGGTTTCGTGGCGCGTCGACTCGTGGTGCTCGCGGCGTTCGCCGTAGTCGTTGTCGTTCCCGGCGCAGGCGCCGCGCCGGCGGTGCGCGTCTGGAGGATCGAGTACGTTGCGCACGGCGGCGTGCGCGTCCCCGCGTATGTGGTGCTACCGGCGTGGTACGGGCCCGATCGCAACCCGCCGCTTCCGCTCGTGATCTCGCCGCCCGGCCGTGGTGTCGGTGGGCCGCAGAACGTACGCCTGTGGGGAGACCTGCCCGCGGTGGGCCGGTTCGCCGTTGTTAGTCCCGACGCGCGAGGCCGTCGGCTGCGGCGGTACTCGTGGGGCTACGCCGGGCGGATCGCCGACCTCGCGCGAATGCCACGCGTCGTCCGCCGCGCGCTTCCCTGGCTACGTATTGACACGCGCCGGGTCTATGCCTTCGGCGGGAGCATGGGCGGCGAGGAGGCGCTGCTGCTGCTCGCGCGGCGGCCGAGCCTGCTCGCCGGCGTCGCCGCGTTCGACTCTGTGATCGACCTGGCCTTGCAGTACCGCAACTGGCCGCGGCTTCCGTGCGACGAAGGGTGCGTGCGCCGATGGCTGCACCCGATCGGCGAGGGTCTCCAGGCTCTGGCCCGTGCCGAGGTGGGAGGGACACCGAGGGGCAACCCCGCCGCGTACGCAGCGCGGAGTCCGATCCGGCTGGCGCTCGCGATCGCCTCGTCTTGCGTCCCGTTAGAGCTCTGGTGGAGCACGGCAGATCGGATCGTCCCCGGCCAGCGGCAGCAAACGGGCCGCCTGTTACGCACGCTGCGCCGGTTCAACCCGCAGGGTCCGATCTGGGGCTTTGTCGGCCACTGGCCGCATTCGCGGGAGATGCGCTCGGACGCGCTGCTGCCGCTAGCGCTGGAGCGATTCGGCCTCTTGCCGCGCAATCTCGGACGCGTCCCCTCTCAGGTGCAGACGGTCCTGGCGCCGAGCCACGCCGTCGGCGGGCTGCGCGGCCGCGGAGTAAGCAGGCTTGGCGCACCAAGCTGCTCAGCTCGTTCGCGGGGCTCGTGAGAGACGGGCGACGAATCTGACCGTCCCCTTCTTGCCGGTGAGATCGATCGTCCCCCTAGCTCGGTTGACGCGTCCGAACGGCTTGCCGCCGGCGGTCACGGTCGCGATTCGCCTCCCGGCGGGCAGCCGGAGCCGGAGGACAATCCGACGAGCGCGGGGCGGGATTCGGATCTCGGCGCGAACCGCGCCAGTGTGCGCCGCGAGCGCGTAGGAGACCTGCCCGAAGGAGGTCGGGGCCGACTGCACAGAGATCCGTTTCCCGGCGGAGAGCCAGGCCCGTGGCGTCGAGTAGGCGAGCTCGAGCGAGTCCGGCGTCTCGTGGACGAGCATCACCCGCAGCGTCTCCAGGAAGGCGGCGTTGGCTGCGCCGTTGGGCGGCAGATACATGGCGCGATAGCTCGCTCCCGCGAGCGGTGCCACGCTCGCCGCCTCGCCTGAGACGAACGTCCCGGCGGTCATCCCGGCGGCGAGGTCGCCGTAGAGGCTGAGCACGAGCTGTTCGGACTGGTGCTCGCTGGCGAGAAAGCGGGCGGGGTTGATCCCGTACACCTCGTCCGTGCCGGATACCGGCGTAGGGGCGTGCCGACCGTACAGCGCGTAGGCACCCGCCCGTACGAGCCCGAGCAAACGCGATCCGTGCAGCTCAAGGTAGCGCAGGATCCCACGGCTCTCGCGGCCCCCGGCCGGGAAGAGGTCCATCGCCAGCGCGTAGGGGACGACCAGATTCCAGTAGCTCCCCAGCCTGCTCTCGGTCAGCGAGCCGTACGGCCGCTCGCCGTCGAGCAGCCGCGCGGGCACGAAGAGCGAGCCGTCGGCGAGCTTGCGCTCGGAACGGTCGACCGCCCGGCGGAGCGCGCCGCCGAGTCGCGCGGCCAGTCGCCGGCAGGTGGCGGCCAGGTTCGGATGTCCCATCTGCGACCACACCTCCCCGATTGCTCGCAAGCCGGCCCAGACGACCGCTTGCGAGTGCAGCCCAAAGACGGACTCGGCGACGTCGGAGGAATAGCGCTCCCTCCGCAACAGCCCTCCACCTGTATTGATCTGACGGCCAAGCGCGGACACGAACCCCGTGAGCACGCGCGTCGACTGCTCGATGTAGTCGCGGTCGCCAGCGAGGTGGAAGTACTCGGCCGAGGCGAGCAGCCGCTCGCCCTTCTTCCAGTTTGGATAGGGCGTCGGCTTCCGCGTCAGCGAGGTGCGCAGGATCGCACGGGCAACGCTTCCGAATCCCAGCTCGCTCATCACTTCGGCGACGTCGACCCCCTCCGGGAACGAAAACTCCTCATATGCATTGCCGATGCTGTAGCGCCAGGTCAGCACCAGCTCCTGGACGAGCAGCGCGCGCCACGCGTTCTCGACCCGCGTCTCCGGAACCGAGACCGTCATGCCACCCGCGAGGCGCTGCCGCCAGTAGCGCTCCGCGGCCCGTCTCGCCGCGGCGTACTCGCGGGCATCGAGTTTCCCCAGAGGTCTCGACGGACGGTCGATCCAGGCGGTGTAGACCGTTCGGACCTGGCCGGCCGGGACCCGGTGGGCGACGCTCTCCCCGCGCACCGAGGGCGCCAGCCTCACCACGGCCGCGCGCCTGGCACGCCGTGTGTCGATCGTCAGTCGCACGTAGCTGGCAAGCGGAGACCTCGGGCCACTGTGCGCGGCGAACGACTCCTGCCGGTAGCGGACGCCCTCAGCGTCGGCGTACGCCGTCTCCAGGATGGGAAGCCAGCCGTCGGCAAGCCGCAACTCCCGGATCCGCGCGAGGCAGGAGCCGTACTGCTCTCCGTCCACGAAGACCGTCAACGACCGGCCCCCAACCCGCTCGGAGACGATCTGGCTGCCATCCGCGACGTGAAGCGCGACGGAGCCGGCGCCCCGCGGCCCCGCCGGCTGCGCAAAGGGAAGGTAGTAGACGCCCGAGTCGGTGAGCGACTTCCCGTGGGGCCCCCGCGCAAGTAGGAGGGGGCGCAGATAGCGGCGCGCGGCAGCGAAGGTCGGCCCACCGGGCGCAGCCAGCAGGGCCTCCCCCCAGACGTCGCGTCCGGAGCGAAGCGCGTCCAGGACCCGAGCCACGTAGGCCGGATCGCCCCGCGGCACCGGACACGCCCCGCCGCCGCCCGCCGCCCGACCCTCCCCCGCTGCGCCCGCCGCCGAGACACATACCATCGCGCCGAGCGCGATCGAGAGAGCACGCCTCATTGCGTGCAAGGCTAGCGAGCGAGATTTGCGATTCCGCGGTGGCCGGAGTACCACCCGCCTCCGTCCGACGTCCTCCTACGCCTATCTAGCGCGACCAGAGCTCGTCGTCGACGTCGCCTCAGCCGCAACGCCCGCTAGGCGTCTCGGACCGGCTCGTAGCTGAGGAAGGCGAGGTCGCCGGCGACGGTCCGGGTGTCGAGGAGGCGCATGGGTTTCTTGTCGCTGGTCTCGCCGAAGAGGCGCTCGCCGGCTCCGAGCACGACCGGGTAGATCATCAGCCGCAGCTCGTCGACCAGGTCGTGCTCCATCAGCGTGCGCAGGAGCTGGAAGCTGGCGTAGACGACGATTTCCCCGTCTAGCTCCCGCTTCAACTTCGCGACCTCGTCCACCACCTCGCCCTTGAGGACCGTCGAGTTGTTCCAGTCGGGATCTGCGAGCGTGGAGGACACGACGTACTTGGGCAGACTGTTCAACCTGTCCGCCAACTCGCCGCTCCGGGATGGCCACCGCGCGGCGAAGAACTCGTAGCTCCGCCGGCCAAACAACAGCGCCTCGGCGCCCAGCGCCTCGTCGAGCAGGACCTTCGCCGCCTCTTCGCGACCCCGGTCGCCGACACGACCGATCCACCCGCCGACCCTCAGACCCTCATCACCAGACGGGTCCTGGACGACTCCGTCGAGCGAGACGTTCTCACTGAAGACGACCTTTCCCATTTCGAGCCCTCCTTTCGTTGGTGTTGTCAGCTACCACCGCAGCGGGCGGCGAAGCTCGCGTGTCCTCGATCGCCGGTGGGTTCAAAAAATAAGTCGTCTGTATCGATCGGACTGGTCTCGGCGATCGTGCCGCGCGTACGGTCGGCGTCCTATCTGGGGTGAATGCCTCCGTCGAGCGAGATGACCTGGCTGGTGAGGTAGGGGTTGCGCAGGACCGCGATCGCCAGGTCGGCAACCTCTGCCGGCCGGCCGAGTCTTCCCACCGGCACCAGCTGACGAAGTTGCTCGGGATCCCCGGGGAGCAGCCCGGTGTCGGTGATCAGCGCCGGTGCGAGCGCGTTCACGGTGACGCCGTCGGGGGCGAATCGGGCGGCGAGGTAGTGGGTGAGGCCGTGTAGCCCGGCCTTCGATGCGGCGTAGTGCGGCCCGATGATCCCGCCGGTGAACGCGGCCACCGAGGAGACGAAGAGGACCCGGCCGAAGCCCCGTTCGCGCATTCCCGGCAGCGTGCGCTGGGCGACAAGGAACGGCGCACGGAGGTTCACCGCGAGCATCTCGTCGAAGTCGTCGCCCGAGACTTCTTCGAGTTGCTGGGTGCGCCCGTGGCCGGCGTTCGGGATGAGCACGTCGATCGTTCCCAGCGCAGACTCGCTCGCCTCGACGAGCTCGCCCGGTCCCGCGGGCGTGCGCAGATCAGCGCCGATCGCCACCGCCCGGCCGCCGCTTGCGACGATCTCGGCCGCCAGCTCCTCGGCCGCCTGGACGTGCGTTCCGTAGCCGAGCGCGACGGCAGCGCCCTCCTCTGCCAGCCGGAGGCTGATCGCTCGTCCGATCCCGCCGCTGGCGCCGGTGACGAGCGCGACCCGGTCGGTGAGTGCGGTGTCGGCCTTCATCGCTTGCTCCTTTCGCTCGCTTCTCAACCTGGGCGTATTCGCGGTCGCGTGTTCGACTAGGCGGCGGCCTTCGCCGCGGCACAGAACGAGGCATGCGTCCATTCATAAATTCGGTCGCAGGGCGTTCCTGTTTCCGGGCTCGCACATCCGGATGGCAGGGCTAGCACCGCGGTCCGGTCTCTACCTATCGGAAAAGGGGTCTTAGGCGGCGTGCGACTTCTCGAGTCCGCGTACTCGTCGAGCCAATTCCGCCAGCATTGCCGCGGCGATTCCGGGTTCCATCTCGAGAAGCTTCAGGAACGGTCGCCGAGCGAGCTTCATCAGTTGGAGCTCGTCTACCGCCGCGATGGATGCAGATCGAGGCTCACCATCGATCAGGCCCATTTCCCCGAAATAGTCGCCAATTCGCAGCAAGCGCGCTCGCGGCTTCCCGAGCACGCGTGCTCGGCCGCTGAGAATGACGTAGAAGGCGTTGGAAGGCTCGCCAGCCTGGATGACGACGCTCCCAGGCGCGAACTCCTCGAACCGGGCGAGTCCAGCGAGCTTGAGCAGCTGCCGTCTTCTGCACCTCGAAAAGAGCGGTAACGTGGCCAACAGGTCCGCCCAGTCCCTTGCTGTTGGCCGTTCCCAGGAGCGAGCGAACAGCACGTCGGGGCCACCTTGCAGAGTGTCCGGCTCAGATCGTTTCCGCAACTGGTTCTCCGTTCGACGCAGGCAAGCTGCTGCTCGCGATCAACGATTTAATCAAGTGCGCGTTCCCTGCGCCCACGAAGCAGCGCTGACAACACCCGCCGTTGGCATCGACTGGTGTCCGGTAGAGCCTGGGTCGTGATTCCTGCGGCGGCCGGCGGTGCGGGCCCGGCCGCCGCATTCGAGGTCGGCTCAGGGGAGCCTGTGGATAGGGGCGGGCATGGTGCTGTCGGCGCCTTTGATGCTCTTCCAGATCGCCTCGTTGAGGGTGTCTTCCGGCGCGACGTCGGCCTCGGCGAAGCTCATCCGGGTCGAGGCGCGGGCCATCGGCGCGTTGACGGTGTTCGTCTCGGTCAGCGATTGCGTCGGAGTGATCGCGTCGTACGGGGTGACGTCGGGGCGCTGACCGAAGCTGTCGGTCATCGGCGTGGCCGACGCGTCGAACTGGGTGAGCGGCGGTAGGCCGGCGATCAGCTCGATCGTCCTCAACATCGAAACGGTGCTGTAGAAAGTCGAGTCGACCTTCCCCGTGCGCGAGTAGGGACTGATCATCTGCGCGACCGTGCGGTGCGCGTCGACGTGGTCCGGGCCGTTCTGCGCGTCGTCCTCGACGACGAAGATGGCGGTCGAGGGCCAGAACTGCGAGTGGCTGACGGCGTCGACGAGCTTGCCGAGAGCGAGGTCGTTGTCGGCCACCATCGCCTTCGGCGTCGGCCGTCCCGGTGCGGTACCCGAGGTGTGGTCGTTTGGGAGGCGGACGAGCTCGACCGTGGGCAGCTTGCCGCTCGCCTCGTAGCCGTGGAACTCCTGGAGCCACTCGGCAATGCGCGTCTGGTCGGCGATCGAGAGGTTGTAGCCGGGGTATTGCGTGTCGGTCTGGGACGCCAGCTCGGGCTCGGTGGGCGCGACGACGGCGGGGACGGTGCCGGTGGCCCAGAAGCCGTAGTTGCGGAAGGAGATCCCGGCGCGGGAGAGCCGATCCCAGATGTACGAGTTCTGCGGATCGCGGCCGGCGGCGGTGGCGAGGTTGCCGCCTTCGAAGTCGTAGGGCCGGTTCCGGCCGGAGTAGTTGGCCGGCCAGTTCTTCTGGTCGTAGGTGTCCGCGGTCGCTTCCGTCGACCAGCTCCAGCCGTCCGCGGACACCTCGGAGTTGGCGTAGAAGTTGTCGAGGGTGACGAACTGCCGTTCGAGCGCGCGGGAGTTCGGTGCGGACTCGTCGCCGAACAGGTTCAGCGATGGATCGCCGTTGCCCTTGCCGAGCGAGCCGAATACCTGGTCGTAGGTGCGGTTTTCCTTGACGATGTAGATGAGGTGCTTGATCGGCGAGGCGTCGCCGACGCGGTTCGGGACGGCCGGTCCGCCCTTGTCGCCGCGGACACTCGCGCCGCGGGCGAAGTCGTCGTTCTGCTTCACCTGCTCGGTCAGCTTCTGGAGCTGGCCGGCGTTGCCGGGCACGTCGACGAAGGAGATCGTCCCCTTGATCATCGAGCCAACGTACTGATCCTCGGTCGAGCCGTGGTACGGCGTCGGTCCCGCCGGGTTCGGCCCGGCACCGAGGCCCTTCGCGTTGGCGACGTAGAGTTCGCCGCCGTCGCTCGAGACGGCCACGCCGGTGGGGTACCAGCCCGTCGGAACCAGGCCGGCGACCGTGCCGGCCGGGAGATCGATCACCGCGACGTCGTTGTCACCTGCGTTCGCGACGTAGAGAGTTTGGCCGTCGGCGCTGACGGCGAGCGCGTTCGGGCTCGCGCCGACCGGTGCGTCCGGATACGGGGTCAAGTCGATCGTTCGCATGACGGTCCCGGCGGTGTCGACGACTGAGATCGAGTCGGCGTCGGTGTTGGCAACGTAGAGGTCGCCGCTCACGGGGTTGATCGCAAGGGCGCTGGGATGCGTGCCGACCGAGATCTGGCCTTTCCCCGCCCCGGTCGATGCATCGACGAGCGAGACGGTGTCGCCGCCCCAGTTGCTGACGTAGGCGGTCTTCCCGTCCTTCGAGAGCACGACGGTGTACGGGTTCTGGCCGACCGCTGTCGTCGACTTGATCGCACCCGTCGCTGCGTCGAGGATCGCGAGCGAGTTGCCGAGGTCATTGGCGACGTAGAGCGTCTTCCCGTCGGCTGCGATGGCCAGTCCGCCCGGATACGAGCCGGCGGGAACGGAGAACGGCGACTGCTCCGAGAAGGATCCGTCGGCGGCGACGGTGTAGACGCGGATCTTGTTGTTGCCGCCCGCCGAGGCATATGCGCGCTTGCCGTCGGGGCTATAGACCACTCCGAGATAGAGGGCCTGCGGGCTCGAATACGGAATCGTCTGTCGTACCGACCGCGTTGCCGTGTCGACTGCCATCAGCGACTGGGTCCCCTGCCCGTCGTTCGAGACGAGCAGCGTCTTCCCGTCCGGACTGAGCGCGATCCCGTAGGGACGGCCACCCACCTGCACCTGATCGCCCGCCGGCGCGACCGTCCAGCCGTTCGGGGTGACGCCGGTACCGTCTCCCTGCGGGCCCGCCGTCTGCGTTGCGAGCCCTGCCAGCGCGGCCCCGGCGGCGACGGCAACGGCGCCGGCTGCCGCCGCGAGCGCCAATCGCCGTCGGACGCGGTGCGTTGCATTTTTCCAGGCTCGTGCCGATACACTCATCGGTCCCTCCCTGTGAGGTAGGCGACGCGGCGCAGCCGAGACCCGCGAGATCGGAGCTGCGCCGGTCGCTGGTTCACTGGACGCGGGCGACCGTACGAAACCCCAACCGGCGGCGGGGCGTCACTGCGGTAACGGACCGGTGACGATGCGGCGAACAGCGACCTCGCCGCTCGCCGATCGTGACCGCGCGGCGGAGTTCGAGCCCAACGGTCACCAACCTCCGGGCCAAACCTTCGTCGCCTTCGTCGCGGGCCAGGCGAAGGCGGACGCGCTCGTCGCCCAGGTACGAGCGGATGGCTTCGACGCGCGCAGCGAGGTGATTGCGCAGCGCGCTCCGGACGACCCGACGCCGGGTCCGCTCGGCTACCTCGTCCGCGTCGGCTCGTTCGCGACAGAGGCGGAGGCGAATGAAGAGCGAAGCTGCGCTCAGCCCGCGGCGGCGCGATCCCGGCGCACGGCTCCGTGCTCGCCGGGACCGGCGATGCCGCCGACTGGCTGCGCAGCAACGCACGGCCGGGAACGCGCCTCGCCGTCTCGCTCGCGGTCCTCGCCGACGGCTCGCTGCTGCCGCTGCGTGCCGGGCTCGGAATCGTGGACGGGGGGCCGCGCCTGCTGCGCGACGGCCAGGTTGCGATCACCGCCGCCGCAGAGGGCTTCCACTGGCCGGAGCGGCCCGAGTTTTACTACCAGCCCGGCTGGAGCGTCGGTGCGAGCTTCGCCGAGGAAGCAGCGATCATGCGGGCGCTCGGCGCCGTCGACGCCGTCAACCTCGACGGCGGCGGCTCGACGACGATGACGATCGGCGCCGGCCTCGTGAACCGCCCGTCCGACCCGACCGGCGAGCGGCCGATCGGCGACGCCATCGCGATTCTGCCGGAAGACTGACGGGCGGTTCCTCGCCGACGTCGCCGAGGAGACCGCCCTCCTGGCGACGCGGACGTGCAAAGCGCATCGTTGTCGCCGTGCTCGTGGCAGTGGCAGTTGCCGTGGATCACGCCCAGGCGTGCAACGGCCATCGGTCACGTCGTCAGCGTGCGTCAGACGGATCGCCGGCAGTTTGCTGGCCGGACTGCGCTCCGCCACTCAGCGGCCGGTCGCCGATCCAGTAGCGCGGGCCGGGACCGAGGGCGGCGGCCCGGTCCTCGGGGTTGGCGAGCTGACAGCGGTCGAGCGAGAGGCAGCCGCAGCCGATGCACTCGGTGAGCCCGAGCTTGAGGCGCTCCAGCTCGCCGATTCGCTCGTCGATCCGCGAGCTCCAAGTGGCGGAGAGACGAGACCAGTCACCGCGGGTGGGGGCCTCGTGGGGAGGAAGCTTCGCGAGCTCGAGGGCGATCTCCGCGAGCGTCAGCCCGATGCGCTGCGCGAAGACGATGAACGCGATCCTTCGGAGCACCGGCCGCGGGTAGCGGCGGTGACCCGAGCCTGCCCGCTCGGAGGTGATCAGGCCCCGCTGCTCGTAGAAGCGAAGCGCGGAGGAGGCCACGCCGCTGCGGCGTGAGACCTCACCGATGGGGAGCAGGTTGGACGTTGGAGCTCGAGTCGAGTCGCGCTTGACTTGAAGTTTACTTTAACTAGTAGTCTTGGCCGAATTCGGAGCAGGCGTGCGGAAGGAGGCTCTCATGACGAGCGAACGACGGCCGAGCGAGCGGATTACTGAGGAGGTCACGTCCTGGCCAGGGGTCACGGCGGGACCCGGTAGCCGCGGGGAGTTCGCGTTCAAGGTAGGCGGACGCGAGATCGGACACCTTCACGGCGACCACGCCGCCCACTTGGGCTTTCCCAAAGAGGTCTGGGCCACCCTGTTCGACCAGGGGCGGATCGACTACCACCCGGTCTTCCCCGGCAAGCCGGGCTTCGGCGCCCGCAGGATCGAGAGCGAGGCTGACGTCGACGACGTGATCGCGCTGCTGCGCCTCAATTACGAGCGTGTGGTCGCCCGCCACGGCCTTCCGAGCGAGGCGGCCGCATAGCGGTATGTCCGTCGGCATCGTCACCGGCGCATCACGTGGGCTCGGCCTCGCTCTCGTGCGTGCCCTCGTCGAGCGCGGATGGCGGCTTGTCGTCGACGCGCGGGGAGCCGATGCGCTCGAGCGCGCGGTCGCCGGCCTCGAGGGCGTCCACGCGATCCCGGGCGACGTCTGCGACCCTGAGCACCGCCGCGCACTCGTGGAGGCGGCGGGCGACAGGATCGATCTGCTCGTCAACAACGCGGGCCTGCTCGGGCCGAGCCCACGGCCGGCGCTCGCCGCTTACCCGCTGTCAGAGCTCGCGCGCGTCTACCAAGTGAACGTCTTCGCGCCGCTGGCGCTCGTGCAGGAAGCGCTCCCGCGACTTGTGTCCGGCGCGGCCATCCTCCACATCTCGTCGGACGCGGCGGTCGAGCCGTACGAGGGCTGGGGCGGATACGGCTCCTCGAAGGCAGCCCTCGAGCAGCTGACGGCGGTACTCGCGGCCGAGCAGCCGCACCTGCGCGTGTACAGCGTCGACCCGGGTGACATGCGCACGCAGACCTATCAGGAAGCGTTCCCGGGCGAGGACATCTCCCACCTGCCGCCGCCTGAGGAAAGCGTGCCCGGCTTGCTCGCGCTGATCGTGGGTTCGCTCGCGAGCGGCCGCTACCGGGCGCGCGAGCTCGCGCCGATTGCAGCGTGAGGACAATCGAGCTCCCCGTTCGGCGGGAAGCGCACGAGCCGCCGGAAGCGCGTGGGTCCGGCCGCGCCGACGTCGCGATGCTCGTTGCGAGGCGCCACGACCCCGAGCTCGTCCACGCCCGTTTCCGCGAGCTACCGCGGTTCCTGTCCGCGGGCGATCTGCTCGTCGTCAATACCTCGGCGACGCTGCCGGCCGCGCTTGATGCCCGCCTCGGCGAGCGACCGGTCGAGCTCTGGCTCTCGACTCCGGCGGGCGACGGCACCTGGCTCGTGGAGCTGCGAACGCGCGACCGAGCGCCCTACCCGCGGCCGCCCGTGGGTGTTGGGCTCGACCTCCTCGCCGGCGGCCGTGTCCAACTGCTCGCACGCTTCGCCGGCAGCGAACGACTGTCCGTCGCACGATTCGAGCTCGACGAGCCGCTTCACGACTACCTGCGCCGGCACGGCCGGCCCGTCCGCTACGGCTACGTCCCTGAGCCGTGGCCGCTGGACGCGTACCAAACCGTTTTCTCCCTGGAGCCCGGCAGCGCGGAAATGCCGAGCGCCGGCCGGCCCTTTACGGCGGAGCTCGTCACGGAGCTCGTCTCGAGCGGCGTCCTCTTTTCGCCGGTCACTCTGCACACAGGCGTCTCCTCGCCGGAAGACGGCGAGCCGCCGTTCCCCGAGCGCTTCCGGGTCCCGCTCGCGACCGCAAGGCTCGTCAACGCCGTCCGCGGCTGGAACGGCCGCGTGATCGCGGTCGGCACGACCGTCGTGCGGGCGCTCGAGACTGTAGCGGCGGCCAACGGCACCGTGTCCCAGGGCCGGGGCTGGACGAGCGTCGTCGTCACGCCCGAGCGCGGGCTACGTGCCGTCGACGGCCTGCTCACCGGCTGGCACGAAAGCGGCTCCTCACACCACGCCCTGCTCGAGGCCGCGGCCGGCGGCGAGCTCCTCGAGCGCTCCTACCGGGCCGCGCTCGAACACGGCTACCGCTGGCACGAGTTTGGCGACCTGCACTTGATCCTCCCGTAACACGCCTCGTCGGCATCAACCACCCGGCTCTAGAGGTCGCAAAAGTCCTGCTCATGGGGAATCCCGCCAAGCAGAACTGCACCTTGGACGATTGCCTTTGGCGCGTCAAGCGTTCACGATGAGACGAATGACCTTGTTGGGTGATCCGCGCGCTGGCGTGTCTCGACTCGTCGAGCGCGAGCACGAGCTTGCTGTTCTAGAGGCTGCATTCGAGCAGGCCTCCGCGGGACGGGGTCGCATGGCGCTTGTCACGGCGGAGGCGGGCGGTGGCAAGACGGCGCTGATCGAGAGGTTCTGCGGCGATCGGAGCAGCCCGACGCGGGTGTTACGAGGTGTGTGCGATGCGCTTTTCACGCCCCGACCACTCGGGCCGATTCACGACTTTGCCGCCGACGCGGGTCCCGAGCTCACAGAGCGTCTTCTCGGTGAGGCGATCCCGTACGAGGTGGCTGCGGCGCTGATCGCCGAGCTGTGCAGGAGCGAGCCGACGGTCCTAGTGATCGAAGACGTCCACTGGGCGGACGAGGCGACGCTCGACGTGCTCAGGTTGACGGCACGTCGGATCGAGACGGCACCCGTCTTGATCGTCCTGAGCTTCCGCGACGAGGCGGTGGACAAGAGCCATCCGGTCAGGCTCATGCTCGGCGAGGTGGCATCGGGGCTCGCCCTCACACGGATCGGGGTGGCCCCGCTCTCTTCGGACGCGGTCGCGCAGCTCGCCGCGCCCTACGGCCTCGAGGGGGACGCTCTCTACCGGATCACCGCCGGCAACCCCTTCTTCGTCACGGAAGTCCTTGCGTCTGGTGGAGCCGAGATACCGGCGACAGTTCGCGATGCCGTCCTCGCACGCGCGGCCAGTTTGACGCCGGCGGCCCGAGGCGTCCTCGAGGCAGTGGCGATCGCGACTCCTCACGCGGAGCTATGGCTCGTCGAGGCACTCTCGGGGGACATCGACGAGAGGCTCGACGAGTGCATCGCCTCGGGCATGCTCGTTTCCTCGGACGGCGCCGTGATCTTCAGGCACGAGCTGGCCCGCTTGGCGATGGAGGGATCGCTGTCCACGGCAAGGAGGCTGAGTCTCCATCGCAGCGCCCTCGAGGCTCTCGCATCCTGTGAGAACAACGGTCTGAACCTCGCTCGGCTCGCGCACCACGCCGACGCGGCCGGAGACAGAGAAGCTGTGCTGACCTTGGCACCGGCCGCAGCCGCGCACGCATCGTCCGTCGGAGCGCATCGAGAGGCGGCCGAGCAGTACGCGCGCGCGCTCCGCTACGCGCAGGGGCTTCCGCCGCGCGAGGTGGCGGAGCTACTGAAGTGCCGGTCGCGCGAGTGCTACCTGACCGACCAAGCGGACGAAGCGATCGAAGCGCTGCAGGAGGCGGTGGAGGTCTACCGCGAGCTGGACGATCGCGCCAGGGAGGGCGAGACCCTCGCGAAGCTGTCGAGCATTCTCTGGTGCCCCGGCCGAGGCGAGGAAGCCCGTGCGACGGGCAGGCAGGCCGTCGAGCTGCTCGAGCAGCTGCCGGCAGGACGTGAGCTTGCACTGGCTTATGCCAACCTCGCGTTCGTCGAGTCACGGATCGACGACGGCGCAGGCGCAAGGCAATGGGCTCGCCGAGCTTTAGACCTGGCAGAGCGTCTCGACGACCCGGAGGTTCTCTGCGCGGCGCTGTTCGAAGTGGCGTGGCGCGATCTGTTCACCGACCCCGATCGGGGATTGGCGGCGCTCGAACGCGCAGTGGCACTCGCGGAGGAGCACGGTCTCGAGGAGCGCGTGGCGGTCGGCCATAACGCGCGCGCGCGGGCAGCGGCGTGGGCGCATCAGCACGATGCCGCACGTACCCTCTTCGAAGAGGGGCTCACGTACTGCCGGACGCACGGCAACGACCTGGTCGAGCTCTACCTCCTCGCCCATCGCGCTCGTTTCGAGCTCGATGAGGGCCGCTGGTCGGAGGCGGCCGAATCCGCGATGCTCGTCCTCGGACGGCGAGCCGTCTCGACATTCCCCCGGACACTTGCCCTCACGGTGCTCGCGCTCGTACGCGCCCGACGGGGCGACCCGGAGGTGCTCCCCCTGCTCGCAGAGGCGCGAGCTCTCGCCGAGCCGACGCGCGAGCTTCCGCGTATCGCGCCGGTCGCCGTCGCGGAAGCGGAAGCCGCGTGGCTCCGAGGCGACTCCGCCGCAGCTGGCGAGGCGACGGACGACGCCCTCGAGCTGGCCGTTCGGGTCGGATCCGCACACGACATCGCCTGCATCGGGGCATGGCGCCGGCGGGCCGGCCTGGCGGTGCCCGCCGATCCGCCGGCCGATGGGCCGTGGGCGCTCGAGCTCAGCGGCGATGCGGCTGCGGCCGCTGCGCGCTGGTCGGATCTCGGGCGACCGTACGAGGCTGCTCTGGCCCTCGCGGATGTCGGCGGCGAGGACCCTCTGCGCGAGTCGCTCCAAGCGCTCACCGCGCTAGGCGCGCGGACGGCCGCGGCCATCGTCTCTCGTCGACTGCGCGCGCTCGGCGTCCGCGACATCCGGCGCGGCCCGAGACCCGCTACCCGCGGGAACGCGGCCGGGTTGACAGCTCGCCAGAGCCAGGTTCTCGCGCTCGTGGCGGAGGGTCTTCGCAACGCGGAGATCGCGAGGCGGCTCTACCTCTCTCAGCGCACGGTCGACAACCACGTGTCGGCGATCCTCGGCAAGCTCGGGGCCGACAACCGCGTCGAGGCCGCCGCCAAGGCGGCCAAGCTCGGCCTGCTCGAAGATAGGTAGGCCTCCTCGCCAATCTGAGTAATCGCGCCGTTGTCGCGGCCGCGCCGCGCGCCTACCGTCGACGGAACGAATCGAACGTGCAACCCGAATCGGAGAGGAGCGCGATGGAGACGTACGTCATCGTCCGCCGCAGCGGCTGGCGCACTGCGGACGAGTTTCAGGAGGCGGCGCGGCGCTCGACCGTCGAGGGTGAGCGCATGTCCGAAGACGTCCGCTGGATCCG
>JBKPCT010000094.1:0-12488 GCA_046727515.1 Actinomycetota bacterium
GAAGCGCACCGCGTAGCCGATCTCTCGGACCTCTCCGAACCGCCCAAGCGGCGTCATCTCGCTCAGCCGCCGCACGACCTCGTCGCTTACGGTCGGTCTTGACTGCTCGGTCAGGAACATGCCCGGGCTGATCGCGTTCACGGTGATCTTCCACGGCGCCAGGGCGACAGCCAGGTCGCGGGTCATGTTAAGGACTGCTCCCTTTGAGGTGTGGTACGCGGGTTGTCGCGTCGGGCCCCCGCCGAGGTCCTCCATCGGGAAGAGACCGGCGTAGAGGGACGCGTTCAAACCGAGCGAGCCGTAGACCGAGGCGATGTTGACGATCCGGCCCCACGAGCGCTCTCGCATGTTGCGCGCCACGGCCTGGGTGAGGAAGAAGCCGCCGTCGACGTTGATCGCCATTACCTGCCGCCAGTCTTCCTCGCTGTACTCGAGGATCGGTGCGCGGCCGGAGATGCCGGCGTTGTTGACGAGGATGTCGATCCGGCCGAAGCGCGCGAGCGTCTCCTTGACCACGCGCTCGCGATCGTCCCTGGTGGTGATGTCTCCCGTGACCGGCACGATCTCGGCAGCGAGGCCGGGGGATGCGGCGGTCTCGGCGAGCGGCTCGGTCCGCCGCCCCATCGCGACGCACGCGATTCCGGTCTCGGCGAGCACCTGGGCAATCGCCCGGCCGATGCCGGTCCCCGCCCCGGTGACGATGGCAACGCGGTCCAGCGAAGTCATTGGCTCACTCCTTCCGTTTCGGCTTACCCCAGGGCGGGCGGGCAGCAGACGATTGCCTCGAGCGCGCCGTTCAGCGAGAGCGGCCCTGCGCCGTACGGCGCGACCCAGGTCTCGCTGGTGTGAACGGCGTTCTCGCCCGAGTCCCAGGCGACCGCGCCCGAGCCCGATTCGATCACGAGCACCCGGAAGCCAGCCTCCCCGAGTTCGAGCTCGCCGGCAGCCCGCGCGCGCAGCGCAGCGCGGCCGTCGAACCAGCCAGCGCAACGGCCGGAACGGCCAAGGCCGTGGCGACCGCAGCCCGTACCGCCCTTGCCATGTCGCTCGGAGGATAAACGCCACTTCTGATTGGCAAAGACACATTCCATCTGATGTAACGGCCGTTCGGCCACAGGCCGGGGGCGGGGGCTGAACCCTGCCGCGCGAACAGTGCTTCCCCGCCATCTTCGGACGCGGTGTCGGGTAGGCGAAGTTTCGCCCGTTGCCTAGATGTCCCCTTCGGCCGCGTCGCGGGGGCTTGTAGTTCCGCCCGCGAGCGCATCCGGCAAGCGTTCCGGCAGGCGCCGCCGGTGCCGGTGCCACCCATCCGACAGGAGGCAACCGGATGAAGCGTCTACCCGTGGTGCACCCCGACAACGAGCCTGATTCTCGCTCAGCGGCCGTAGGGCTTCGCCGCGAACACCTGCCGGTAGACATGGTGGTCGTTCAAGCGGAGCACGCGCAGCTCGCTCGGACCGTAGATGAGTCGATAACGGTGGGCGCCGACGCAGTCGAGGATGCTGTACTGCGCCACATGCTTGGCCTGGCAGTCGATCGTGCCGTACTTGGCGTGGTCCCCCTCCTGCAGCCGGAACACGTGGCCCTGGGTGAGCGCGGCGGCGGTCCCGATGCTAGCGACTAGGGCGCCAGCGAGAAAGGCGGCTGCTGTTTTTCGCGGACATGGCCTTGTTCTCCTTCGTTTAGTTCGCAATCGACAGTAATCGTTACGCGGGATCAGGCCTGTCACGAGGGCCGGACATGCCATGGCGTGCTACCTGAGTACCTACTCCGAGCAGTTGCCTACCCAGCTCGGCAGGTCGTCGCTGCCACGCCACTCTACGGCGTCTGCTCCCCGAACTCCCGCTCGCTGCATTCCGGGCAGAACACGATCAGTTCGCCGGCGCCGTCCGAGTAGCAGCGCCACTGGTCGGCGGCGCTCTCGTCCTGGCGCGGCTTGCGCCCGCACTCCGCGCAGACGGGATCACCGACGTCGGCCACCTCACGAGGCTAGGGGCCGCGAGGGCGCTGCCCAGTCGCTCGTTCGGCCATGGTTGAAAGCGCCGACAGCGCCTCCGCATGCCCACGCCCGCCGAGCGCCGCAAGAGCAGAGACGGCCAGCGCGGCCTCGTCGATCGTCAGGCACTCGTCCTCCTCGAGCAGCCGGCGCAGCCAGCGCACGGTGTAGCGCGAGCGGCGCGCTGGCTCCTTCTGGACGGCGGAGGGCCCTGAGCGCGAACGACTCGCCGAGAGTGATCCGGCCGAGTTCCCGTGCGGCCATCTCGGCAACGAGCACGTCGCCGTTCTGATGGCCCGCTTGAAAATCGCCCTAGGATGCCCCTGCGCTGTCAACGGCCCTCCCCGGTGGGGCCAGACGGCTCACGTAGGTTACTCCCAATGCGTAACTGCACAGGTAGCTCGAGCGTTGAATGAGTGCGAAGCGCCCCGGATCTTCCGAGAGGGGTCTGGAGATTGGGGGCCGCTTCGCGGCTTAAGCTGGACGGCCTCCGAGATGTGCCGACAGTTTCGGCTCATCTCGCCTCCATCTTGTGGGCACCGTAGACGATGTCCGCGGGGATGCGGCCGCGGGTGAGGCGACCGTGGTGGACGCGGTCGAGGTTGTAGAAGGCGAGGTAGCGGTCGAGCTCGCGCCGCAGGCCGCGAAAGCGCGGGTAGAGGTAGCGGGCGAAGGCTGGCCGCCAGCACTCCTCGAGGAGCGTCTTGTGCAGCGCCTCGACGTGACCGTTGGTCTGGGGGCGCCCGGCGTGAATGTGGGTGACGCGAGCGCCCAGCCGCTCGACCGTGGCGTGGAAGAGCGGGCCCTTGAACTCGTTGCCGTTGTCGCAGAGGCAGCGCTCGAGCCGCCAGCCGGCCGCCTTGAGCTCGCCCGCCACCCGTCGGGCGAGCCTTGAGGTCTGCTGCGCGCTCGGGTTGCCCTGACGGCAGACGACGAGCTCGGCCCAGGCAAAGGAGGAGTAGCAGTCGATCGCGGTCAGCTGCCAGACGGCGCCCTCGGTGCCCTTCAGCCGGCCGACAAAGAAGCAGTCGAAGCCGACCAGCTCGCCGGGCCGGGAGACCTCGATGTGCGGCTCCGGCTCGGGCTCGCGCGGCGGCTCGTAGGGCGCTCGGTAGCCGGCAACGAGCGAGAGCCGCCTGCCGCGCGTCGAGAGCCCGTGTCGGCGCAGGCAGCGCCAGACGCCGTTGGGGCTGACGAGGATCCCGCCCCACTTCGCGCGCCGAAGCTCGCTCGCAACTCGCCGCGGGCCGAGCCCCGGGTGCGCAATCGCGAAGGCGACGATCCGCTCCTCGACCATGGCCGGAAGCTAGTTCGGCATACGCGGCCGGCGCCGCTCCCGAGGGCGCAAGACCTCGAGCCCGTGCCGGTCAACCAGGCGCTTCCAGCGGTAGTACCAGCTATGAAAAGGGCGCTGTCCACGCCGGTCCCTAGCCTCGGCGAGACCGGAAAGGGGCAGCGGGAGCACAGGCATGGGCAGGCCGTCTCAACCTTGGGCTGCGAGCCCGCGGTAGTAAGTGGTCGCCCCTTCGACTCGTCCGGTTGCGCTGCGAGCGCGGATCCGTAGGTGTCGTGCTGCCCAGCCTTCCGAGTTACAGGCCGAACAAGGAGGACACATGCGTACGATCGCCCTCGACCTCCATAAGCGCTTCGCGGAGGTCGCCGTCCACGAGGGGCGGGAGGTGCGGCGCCTAGGACGGGTCTCGACCGCACCAAGTGAGCTCCGCCGCTTTGCTGCCTCGCTCCGCCCGGACGACCACGTGGTGATCGAGTCGAGCGGCCTCACCTGGCCGGTCGTCGAGCTGCTCAGCGCCTATGCAGGGAGGGTGACCGTCTCTAACCCGCTCAAGACGAGGGCGATCGCGTCCGCCAAGGTGAAGACGGACAAGGTCGACGCGCGGGTGCTCGCCCAGCTTGCCGCGGCCGACTTCCTTCCTGAGGTCTGGGTGCCCGATGCGGCGACCCTCGCACTTCGGCGCCGGGTCGCGCATCGCACGAGCCTCGTCCGCCAGCGCACGCGGCTTCGTAACCAGATCCATGCCCTCCTCACCCGCAACCTCGTCGAGGTGTCGGTGACCGACCTCTTCGGCAAACAAGGCCGCCGTCTGCTCGAGGAGCTCAGGCTCGACGAGCACGAGCAGGCGCAGCTGGAGAGCACTCTTCGCCTACACGACGCCCTCGACCGAGAAGTGCGCGAGGCCGATCGCTCGCTGGCGAGGGAGGCGCTTGGCCGCCAGGACGTGCGGCTGCTCATGACCGTCCCCGGGATCGGTGCCATCGTCGCGCTCTCGCTCGTGTCCGTGGTCGGCGACGTCGAGCGTTTCCCGAGCGCACGCCACCTGGTCGGCTACCTCGGGCTCGACCCGCGCGTGCGCCAGTCGGGCGAGCGCGCGGCGCGGATCGGCCACATCAGCCGTCAGGGCCAGGCGCACGCCCGGAGCCTTCTGATCGAGGCGGCACACTCGGCCGTACGGACGCCCGGGCCACTTCGCGCCTTCTATCTTCGGCTGCAGGCGCGCCGCGGCCGCCAGGTCGCCTTGGTTGCGACCGCACGCAAGCTGGCCGTGCTCGCCTGGCACCTGCTCACCAAGCGGGAGCCCTCCCGGTACGAGGCGCAGAGCCTGACCCACCGCAAGCTGCGCGAGCTCCAGGACCGAGCCGGCGCGCCAGGGCGACGTGTGCGCTACGCGAGCGACCGCGAGAAGACAATCGACCGGCGGCTGCTCGAGCAGGCCGAGCGAAGCTACCGGAAGGCGGTCGCTGAGCGCGAAAGCGGCGCGGGTGCCGCCAACGGGGACGCGACTCTTTCCGGCCCTCGAGGGGCAAACGATGCGCGGCAGGCTCGAAGTCCCCAGGTGCCTGCGCTTCTCGTCCGGGGTCACCCGCGCCAGCAGAGATCCTAGAGCCGCGCCTTGACTTTTTCATCCGTAGATCGAGCGATGCACCCCGAACGTCCGACAGGCCTCGCTGACCGAGCTGCGGGCGGCGTAGTCGAACAGCTGCAGCCGGTAGCCGAAGAGAACGTCATCCTCAGACATGCGGCTCACTCCTTTCCTCCGATTGGTCGTCGAAGGCGAGGGTGAGCCGTGAGACGGACGGCACCCGGCTACCAAGAACCGGGTGCCGTCCTCTCAAGCCCCTGCCGAGGGCCCAACTGTCGGGACCACTCGGAGACAGTCCAGCTTAAGCCCCTGGAGGATCCCTTCCGGTTCGAGTCCGGGACAGGGGCCTGCTGTTCGAGGCAGCGTCCCGCCTGTGTCGTGTGAGAGTTCGCGCCGTGGATCTGAGCCTGCAAGGCAAGAGGCGCCTGGAGCACCTCCGCGGCCCCTTTCATAAGCACGGCTTAGCGCTGCAGCTCAAACAGGAGCTACGATTCGAAGGCGGCTGGGACTCCAACCTAGGAAGAAGAAGACCTAGAAAGCCTCCGTATTCGACGCAGGCTGCTCAACGCACGCTCCCTCATCCCCCGGAGGAAGGCGAGGTTGTCCCTGCGCGCCTGCTCGAGCTCGTCCTGGAAATGCTCGAGCTCGTCCTGGTTGCTCGTTCGTCGCTCCAAGCCCATGACCCCTATTACTTGCGTGTCCGCGTTGACGCCTTGGAAACGTTGGGTAACGATGTGTGGCTCGCGGGAGCGCCCACGCTTATCGAAGGTCGCGAGCTTGCGCACATCGCTGGGCCACTCGAGCGCTCAAGACTCAGGTGACCCAGAAGCTCATTCGAGACGAGATGAGGGGGAGCATGTCTACAGAGGCCCACAAGGAGCACGAAGCGAGGAAGGAAGCGGCGCTTCGCGAGGTCAACGAGCACGAGAACGAGATCGACAACGATCTCTGGCAGATGTACGTGTGCGAGTGCGGCGACGAAACCTGCGATAGGCAGGTCGAGCTAACCCCCGAGGAGTATGAGCGGGTGCGTGAGGACCCAACGCACTTCGTAATCGTCCCCGAGCAAGAGCATGTCGCTTCGGACGTTGGGCGCGTCGTGGAGAAGCACGCACGATTCTGGGTCGTCGAGAAGCTGGGCCAAGCCGCCGAGGTGGCCGAAGACCTCGATCCTCGTCCCGGGACGACAAGCTGAAGGCGAGGTCCTTGCGGACAGCACCCTCTGAGACGCCGACAACGCGGTCGATCGCCCGCAGCGAGTGCCTGCCCCTCGTCCCGCAGCGCCGCGACGATCTGCCGCCACTCCTTACGCGGCATCTGCCGATGGCCCTCGTTAAGCGTCCGGGCGATCCTGCTCGGCGAGCCATTCCTCGACTGGGCCGGAAGCGGCGCCGGGGAAACACGAGTGCTGATCATCGACGCCGAACAAGGACTGCGAACGATCAAGCGCCGACTGCGCGAAACCGACCTCGACGACTCCGACCGGATCGACTACGTGCGCGTCCCCGACGGCCTTGCTCTCAACTCAGACCCGGGACACATCGCCGCCGTCGAGGAGATGCTCGCGAACGGCAACTACGCGCTCGTTGACGCCGACCCCCTGTACAAGCTGCACACCGGCGACTCGAACGCCGAGCGGGAGGCACTGATCGCTGCCCCCGAAGAACTCGCGCTCGAGCGAAGTGTCAACTGAAGCGGCAACTCGGCGAGGAGCTTCGGGTCGAGGGGGCGAGCGAGGCGGAGCTGCTCGCGGCGATGGACTGGGCTCTCGCCCGCCAGGCCAGGATCGAGGCCGCGCTCGCCCGCCACGAGCTCGAGCCCGGTGGCTTCGTCCTCTACGACCTCTCCTCCAGCTACCTGCACGGCTCGAAGTGCCCGCTCGGAGCCTTCCGGCTACTCCCGGGCCCGCCGCGCCCGGTTATGGCAATCGGATCTGCCACCGGAGCGTGGAACGCCCGGAATCGGTACGAGCACCTTCGAGACCGGGCGGGGCCGAACTCACTCGGGGTGGGTGCCCACCTATTACGCGAGGGCATGGTCACCGATACGCGAATGCGCGCCGATGCCGGGCCCCTCGCCCGCACGACCCAACGCACACGGGGCGGGTGGCCCTCGCCACCTCGGGTACGTGAGAGCACATCCCGCATCGACCTGGTTATGCGGATTCCCTTGCTACGCGCCTCCACCCACCACGGCTCCGACACCTGGATCGACATTCGGCTTGCTTATGCGGAGTCGCTATTACGCGCGAGGGGATGGACACCGATACGCGAATGCGCCCCGAAGCCTGTCAGGCCGGGCTCGACCGAACCGACACGGGGTGGGTGCCCGCCACCACCAAACGAACGACCGCGTTGTCACCCCCAGCCGCGCGACAGCCGGATCGACTTTCGGCAATCGGCTTTGATCATGCGCAGCCCTCTGCTATGCGCGAGGGTGGTCAGCGATGCGCGAATGCGCGCCGATGCTACATCGTCATCCATCTGGGGTCCCGCTCCCGACCGTGAGCGCAAGCGCGAACGGGCTAGAGGATCATCTCGACGGTGACTTTGCGTCGTCCGTTGACGATCGTCTCCGTCCAGGAATCGGCGAGTCGGTCGACGACCTGCAACCCGCGCCCGGCAGTTCTCTCCTCGTCCGGGGTGAGCGCGACTGGCGCGGATGCATTGCGCGCACAGTCAAAGACGACGATGTTGAGACAGTCGCCCTTCAGCCTGCAGCAGATCTCGATCTCGTCGCCTGGCCGGCTTCCGTGTGCTATCGCGTTTGCGGCGACTTCGTCCGCCACGAGCAGAGCGTCGTGGCGGCGCGGGGCAGGCACCGTCGCAGCCGCGAGCAACCTGGTGAGCAGGCCACGGACCTCGGTCAATACGCGCGGGTCGGCCACGAGTCGCGCCAGGATTTGCTGGCGGCCAGCCTCGAGCGACACCTTCCCGTCACGCGTGGCAGCAGCCTGTTGCCGCTCGGTCTCGTCCATCTCTAGTCTCAACGCCTCCACGGGCACGGTAGGTGCGCGTTTATTTGCTCGCGCCCAGACGTCGAAACTGCCCCGTGCGCACGACTGGCGATTCTAGGAGGTGTGGGCGCTGGCGCCAGAGGCCGAGCTTGCTCGCGCGGGCCGTGTGCGCGAGTCGCCCGAGCAGCCCCTGGACCGAACGGTCCGCCTAGCGCCTGCTCTAGCCGAATCCGCCCAAGGCAGCACGACATGTGGCCCCGTTGTCGCCTTCAGCCCGATTATCCGGAGCGAGAGCTTGATATTGCTCCCTCACCAGAGGCCGTGAAACGTTGCCCGCTGCGGCGTTAGGTCGAGAGCCGAGCTCGGGTGGTCCCTGCCGCTTTCAGCGCGCTCGGGCGTGTCGATCGGGCGCCGGCTACGGGTGATTCGACGCTTCCGAGCGGCACGAGGTTACTAGGCTCGGGTGTGTCTCGAATGGGATCCGTATCGAAGCTCGGCGATCGTCCGTTGAGCATTCGCATCTACTCAGTCAACGGAAGGAGTGCCGAATGCTCGGCGCATTGATGGTGATCGCACTGCTGCTCCTGCTCTTCGGAGTGATCGGCGGCATCGCGATCTCGAAGCTCCTGTTCCTCATCCTGATCGTGGCCGCGGTGGTGGCGCTCTTCGGCGTTCTCAGCGGCCGGTCGGCTTGAGCCAGGAAACAGGCGGATTACCCCCAGACAGCGAGAAGGAGGCGAGGTGGCAGGCACACGTACCGGTGGCGTCGGCCTACGCGCTTTTACCTACCTGCGTCGTCTCCCGCGCTCGCTGCTGATCGGGCTGTGCGTGGTCGTCGCTGCGGGCAGCGTCGTTGCCGCCTGGGGGCCGCTGTCGCGGCAGGTCTCGCGGACGGCTGCGGTGATGGTCACCGCCGAGCCGCCCATGCTTTTGCTCGCGATTTTCGCCGGCGCTGCTGCTGTCCTCGCCACCGGCATCGCTTGGGTCGTTCCTGCCCGCGACCTCGGGTCGAGCGTCGGCCTTGTCAGCGGTTCTGCCCGTTACTCGGTCGCCTGTCTCGCGCCGCCAAAACTCGGTAATCCCGTCCGGATCGCGTTGCTGGGGCGCACGCTTCCGGGGTCGAAGAGGTTGTGGGCGATGTCCGGTGTGGCCGGCGCAGTGTCGATCATGCGGATGCTGCCGCTCTCGCTCGTTGTCGTCATCGCGGCCACCACCGGGGCGGTACCGCTCTGGCCAGGGCTCGTGATCGCGGGCGCTGTCCTTGCCGTACTTGCTGGAGTCCCTTTCGCCTGCCGGCATGCACACGGACCGCGGTTGCAGCGGCTCCTCGCAGGCTTCTCTCTGGTTGGCCGTTCGGCTCCGGCGGCGGCGACCGCATTCGCAGTGCTCTCCGTTGCGACGCTGATGAAGCTTGTCTCAGCCGCAGCGACCGCAGCTGCCCTTGGGATTCCGCACCCGGTTTCCGCCACGCTGGTACTCGTCCCGGCGCTGGCGTTCGGGCGGATGCTGCCGTTTCTGGGCGTCGCAGCCGGCACGGGCGCCGTCGCGGCCGCAGCCCAAGGCGTCAGCGGTGGTAGCGCCCTCTCCCTCGCTGTCGCCGTCGCGGCCGTCGAGGGCGCCGCCGGCATCGCCTGTGGGATAGCCGGCGCAGGCCAAATCGTGCGGCTCGCGCACGTCCGAGACTGGCGCCGATCGCTGGCGACCATTCGGTCGCTGCACCCCACATCCCACCGAGAGGAGATCGCAATGGGTGCATCCTGCAAGCCTTCGAGATCGCAGTCCACCGTCGAGAGACACGCTGTTCCGGGTTGGAATGAGGTCGAGGAGGTGCTCGATCGTCTTGCAAAAACCGGCGAGCTGTTGCCGGGCCTTCCCGGCGCGGGCAGCCGAATCGGGAACTATCAGCGCGATCGCCGCCTGATGATCGATTCGGAGCTGGGCTCGCGGTGGATCGCCCTCGAGGACATCCGCGCCTGCTGGCAGACGTTCGAGCGGCTCGGCAGTATCCGCCGGCAGGACGTCCTGGAGCCGGGTCGCTGCTCGGCGTTCATGATGACGGTGTTCGCGCAGGTTCCAGGAGTCGTCGAACAGTTCGACGCGGAACGCCTCCTGGTCCTTCCGGCGTGAACTCAGCCTCCAGATGGAGCGCGGTTCATGAGCGTTCCCGCCGTTACCGCCGGCTGGTCGCGAACGCGGTTCATGAGTGTTCCCGCCGTTACCGCCGGCTGGTCGCGAGCAGCGCGTTCGCGTTGTTAACCGCCGCCGGGTCGATCCTCGTCGCCCGTCGGCTGACAAACTCGAGCTGGCCGCTCGACCACGCTGAGCCGGCGCTCGTCGCGGCCGCCGCCCTTGCCTACCTCGCGAGCCTGGTGTTTCGGGCGCGGGCGTGGCAAAGGCTCTTTCCGCAGGACGAGTGCCCCCCGACCAGGGCCGTTGTCTGGCGTCGGTCGGCGCGGGTGCCGCGAGCGTAGCCGTCCTCCCTTTTCGCCTCGGGGTGGAACACGCTGAGCAGCAACGGCACGTCCTTCGTGTTCCAGGCTCTCGTCTCGCGGTCGATGATTTCCTGGATCGCAGCCTCAGCGTCCATGCCAGAAGATTGTCGTGTTCGCCCGCCTCTCAGCGCAAACTGACCTGCCACTGATCAGCTGCATGACTCAGACGTTCGCCCGTTGCGGGAACCGCGACCGCCGTAGGAGCGTACCTGCCCGTCAGCGACGAGTCCCCTCTCGCGCTAAACTTCCTGTTGCAGCGAGCCGCACGTCTTCCTCGCCAAGACCTCTTCTAGCTCGGGCACTGAGAGGATGTGCAACATGTCAGAGCTCACTATCGAAGCTGGGACGCTGCCGGTAGCACACGGCATCTACAGCGCGTTGTCGGAGTTCCACCCGGGCCTGACCGGCGGCCACGACGAGGGCTATAGGGTCACCGTCGAGCTAGGGAGCGACGACCGTCGGCTCGGCGGAATTCTCGACGGGATCCAGGAGCACGTCACCGCGCGCGACAACGGACCTGCTCGCATCGATCTTGACGGGCATCGCTACACGTTTCACGCGCGGTAGGGGAGTGTCCCTGTGTCCCGCACGGCCCAACTCCGCGCCGGCAAGGCTGACATGAACGGAGCGCGCGTCGAGGAGCTTCCGGTTGGGCTCGACTGGCAGGCCTTCCTCTCACGATGCTTCCCGGAAGGGCGTCGACACGACTTGAAAGCTGTGGCTGCGTACTTCGCGTACAAGCAGCTTCCGCGGGAAGCCGCCGAACGGGACGAGCTGGCCTCTACTAACGCGGTGGAAGCCTGGGAAGACGAGGGCGGCTCGACCACGCAAGCCGCCCAGGAGCCGACGCGACGGAAAGTTGGAGCGGGCCGCGCCTACCCGCTTTCCCGCCGGTCGCCCATCCGGCTAGTCAGGCCCAAGGCCCGGCCAGATACGCTCTTCGCATGAAGCGCTTGCGCGCCTTCCTAGAACGCTTGCCCGGTGGCCACCGACCGCCGACCGGCCCGCTGACTACCTCGGAGGCGGCCGATGCCGAAGAGTTGCGACAGGAGACGCTGGCGAAGGACGACAAGCGGCGCGGGCGCGAGCAGGAAGAAGCTGGCGAGGGGTCAACCTCCGGCTCCTAGTCGCCAGCGTCCAGGGCAGGCCGCTGTCCGGGTCAGCGGCGCGAGCAGGAGGCACGGGCCGCTCGAGAGCATTCCCGAGCACTCGCGCACGCGACTGTTTCGGCCCTAGCAGGAGGGTTTTAGCGAAGCGTTGCAGGCCGCGCCGCTCAAAGAAACTGGCCCCGCGACCGAGCTCTGTTTGCCTAAGTCCCGCGCCTCGGGCGCTCTAGGAGTGCGGTCGGCGTATCGGGCTTCGGCCAGGGCTCTGGCTACAGGGCCAGGTCAGACCATCTTACGCCTTCTGATGCGCAGAGGCAGCTAACCCCTTCTTGCCGATCCTCAACCACTTCGGATCTCTTCTATGGGCTGCCCTTCTGGTTCGGGCTTACCGGTCAGAAGAGCGAGCGGCGAACGGCCACCCACCCTAATCGTGCGTGTGGTCAGCGGCAAGCCCTCCGGCCGCCCGCGAGGCCTCGCCCGGGCAACCCGCGAGTTGGTCGGCGACGACGGAATGCCATTGGTCGAGCTCTGGTGGGACATCGCCCGCGACGAGACCCGGCGTGACTCCGACCGGCTCGAGGCCTCGAGGCTGCTGGCGGACAGAGGCTGGGGCAAGGCGGCCACGTTCGAGTCGCTGGAAGGTGACCCGCTTGACCTTGCTGATGCGGAGAAGGCGGCGGAGGCGTTCCGGGCGAAGATCCTCCGCCTTGCGGACCGTCCGGAGTCAGACAGGGCGTAAGCCCAAGCGGGCCAGGCAGGAGGCGATGGCTCCTCGAGCACAGGGCTCACGGATCCGGACGCGCCCTGGAGAGGCACCCCCCTCCCCCTGTGCTGATGGTGCGACCGAGGACGCGGCGGCGCGCCCGCCAGCGTGTTCCGGCAGCCTGTGCTTCATTTCGTCAGGAGCGCTTTGTCGAGGATCTACTTGAAGATGTTCACGGCCCGGGCGGCGACGAGCAGGATCGTCACCGCGGAGATCGTCGACTCCGTCAGCATCAGCAGCTTGGCGCGGCGGCTGAGCGGCATCGCGTCCGTCGGGCTGAACGCGATCGCGTTCGT
>JBKPCT010000095.1:0-26150 GCA_046727515.1 Actinomycetota bacterium
GGAGCTTCCACGCCTTCTCGGGGTTCTCGAGCCGCGCCTGGAGCCGCCTCCCTTGCTGCTCGCGGGAGACGTTGAGGAACACCTTGACCAGTGTCGTTCCCTCGTCGGCGAGCATCCGCTCGAATTCACGGATGTGAGCAGGCCGACGCTTCCAGACGCGCTCGGGCGCGAGCTCCTGCACACGGACCGTGACAACGTCCTCGTAGTACGAGCGATTGAAGATGCCTAGCTCACCCGTTCCGGGCAGGCGGCGTGGATCCGCCAGAGGTAGTCGTGGGCGACCTCGACGCCCGTCGGCTCCTTGAACGAGTGGGCGCGGCAGCCTTGCGGGTTCACCCCCGTGAAGACATGACTGATCGTGCTGTCCTTGCCGGAGGCGTCGAGTCCCTGGAGGACGAGCAGGAGCGACCGCCGCCCCTCGGCCCACAAGCGGTTGGAGAGCAGGCTGAGCTCGGCCACGAGCTCGTTCAGTCGGGCGGACGCGGCCTGCTTGTCGCCGAGACCAGGCGGTCGCGCGGATCGCGCTTGCCGAGCTCGGCCCGTCGGCCTGGTTGTACGCGCAACTCGGCGAGGAGCTCGGCGGTTTCCATTGGCCGGAAGGCTACTCGGCGGACTAGGCTTCATCCCAAAGGCATGACGAACGCCATGCGCGGCCGCAGCAACAATCGACTCGTGATCGGACGGAGGTGGTTCTTCATGACGATGATCGGCAAGCCGACGCGTATCTACACGGTCGAGCCCATCGAAAGTCCTGTGCCGGCTCGGGAGCCGGATCCCGAGGCCGAGCCCGAACCGAGTCCGACCGAGGCTCCACGTCCGCCTCTCGCGCCCGAGCCCGCCGGCGCGAGGCGCGCGTGAGCCTGGCCGAACTCGAAACCGACCGCGCCCCCGACTACGTCCACGCCGTCGTCGGGTGGCGCTTCTGGGACGCGGTCGAGCCGAACGGGCTGGTCTCGCTCTCGAGCCCGTATTTCCCGACTGTCTGGCCCGCCGGCGAGCCGCTGCGAGCCGAGTGCGTGACCAGACCGCTCCGACGCTGGGTTCTACGCCGGTTCGGCGGTGAGCCGCACCCGGCGCCGACCGAGCGCTGCAGCTGCGGGATCTACGCGCTCGCGGGCAAGGCCTTCAGGGACATGGTCTGGGACCTCGGGCAGTGCCCCGTGGTCGGGAGGGTGTCGCTCTGGGGCGAGGTTCACGAGCACGAGCACGGCTGGCGCGCGTCGTTCGCCTATCCCGAGTACCTCTACGTCGCGCGCCGCGCGAACGCGCGCGGCGCGCGGCGCCTCGTCGAGGGCCTCAGGCGGTACGGGACGCCGGTCGAGATCCTTCCGCTCGCACGCGCGGAGCTTCCGGATGCGCTCGGCGAGCTGATCTCGTCCTGCCCGGCTGCGGAGCTCCCCCCGGTCGTCCACCCGCCCGATCGGCGGGAAGCGCAACCGTGACACGTCAGGCGAATGCCCGCGCCGCGGCAGCCACGACCTCATCGTGCGGCACGTCGCGAAGGTGCTCGTCAACGTTCCAGCAATGCCCGAACGGATCCTCGAGCTGTCCGTGCAGCTCACCCCAGAACGCCTCTTGCAGCGGCTGACGGACTCGGGCGCCGGCGTCCACCGCCCGCGTGAACGCTGCCTCCGCGTCCTCGACCTGGAGCGCCAACACGACGGCGGTGCCGCCGATCGACGGCGGTGCGAGCACACCGATCTCCGGGAACTCGTCCGCCAGATGCAGTAGACCGTCGCCGATGCGCAGCTGAACCGACATCAGCCGGCCGTCGGGTACGGGAATCCTGCTCAGCTCCTCGGCGCCGAAAGCGGCGCGATAGAAGGCAGCGGCGCGCTCGGCGCCCTGAACCACGATGTGCGGAGTGATGACCATCGAGCAACCGTAGTGACGCGGCGTCGCGACCGTCTTGGACGTTCTTGCCGCCGGTAGCCTCGTGTCATGGTGGCCGAGCAGGTGCGGCTGTGGCGACCTGCCGATCAGGAACGCGTCCTGTTGATCGCAGGCCAGACGGACCGGTACGCGGTCGACCCGCGTGGCGAGTACGTCTTCGGGGTGGTCACCCGGAACGCGATGGTTGCCCGCCGCGGACGCGAGCGCTACCTCGTCCGGCCGGGCGAACTCGTGGCCTGGGATCCGTCCGATCGTCACGTCGGCACAGCGGTCGACGCCCAACCGTGGTCGGCGCGCCTGATGATCGTCGAAGTCGCCGACCTCGCGGAGCTCACAAGCGACGAAGAGTCGTGCGTGCCGCCGGGCACACTCTTCCCAGCACCGGTGATCCTCGACCCGGGGCTCGCGCGCGTGTTCCTACACACGCATATCGCCCTCGAGCTGCCGACGACCCGGCTCGAGCGCGATGAACGACTGACGCTCTGGCTGCGTGCAGTGATCGAGCGGTTCTCGACAGCGCGGCCGCGGCGTTCACCGCGGACGCCCCGCGACGACCGGGCGCTCCGCTCCGCCTGCGACTACCTTGCCGACCGGGCGGCGCAAAATGTCGGCCTCGACGAGCTCGCCGCGGCCGCGGGCATCGGCAAGTTCCGACTCGTCCGCCTATTCCGCGAGCGAGCAGGCCTGCCACCGCACGCCCTCCAGCTGGCCCACCGGATCCGTACAGCCCGCCGCCTGCTCGAAGCCGGCGAGACGATCGCCGCGACCGCGGCAGCCACCGGCTTCGCCGACCAGAGCCACCTGCACCGGCACTTCGGGCGCAGTCTCGGACTCACGCCCGGCGCCTATCAGCGGGTCGTCCGCTCAGCAGAGGTAGCGATCAGCGCTGGGGACGGATCATCGCAGCGCAGCCCCGCCTCGCGAGCTACCAGGCCAAGACAGATCGCCGACTACCCGTACTCCGCGTGACGCCCGTCTCCGGCACGCGCGTTCGTCGATGTCACACGGGGCGGGTTTCCGCGGTCATCTCTATGAGGGCATGGAACGAGGACAACTGACCGTGGAAGAGCGCGACGTGCTGGCGGAACAGTTCGAAGCGCAGCGCGGACACCTTCGGGCCGTTGCCTACCGCATGCTCGGTACGCTCAGCGAGGCGGACGACGCGGTTCAAGACGCCTGGCTACGACTCAGCCGCTCCGACATGCAGGCCGTCGAGAACCTCGGCGGCTGGCTGACCACGGTAGTCGCGCGCATTTGCCTCAACATGCTGCACGTTCGGGAGGCGCGGGGCGAGGAACCCCTCGGTCCGCACCTGCCCGAGCCGATCGTGAGCGACGACGACCGGCTCGATCCTGAGCAGGAAGCGCTGCTCGCGGACTCGCTCGGCCTCGCCCTGCTCGTGGTGCTCGACACGCTGACACCCGCCGAGCGGCTCGCCTTCGTGCTGCACGACATGTTCGCCGTGCCGTTCGACGAGATCGCCCCGATCCTGCGACGCTCCTCTGGAGCGGCGCGGCAGCTCGCGAGCCGTGCGCGCCGCCGGGTTCGTGGGGCAGCCGTCCCGGACGCCGATCTGGCGCAGCAACGGAAAGTCGTCGACGCCTTCCTCGCCGCCTCGCGCGACGGCGATTTCGAGGCTCTCCTCGCGGTGCTGGACCCGAACGTCGTCCTACGCGCCGACCGTGTTGCGGCTCCAGGCGAGTCCGCGGATCTTCACGGCGCAGAGGCCGTGGCCAATCGGTCGCTTCTCTTCTCGCGTCTGGCCCAGTTCGCGCGCCCGGTGCTGGTCAACGGCGCCGCCGGGATCGTCATGGCTCGGCGCGGCCAGCCGTACTCGCTGGTCGGCTTCACGGTGGCCCGCGGGAGGATCGTCGAGATCGCCGTGTTCGTCCACCCCGATCGGCTTCGTCAGCTCGAACCCGGATCCTGCTGACGATCGTCGGCGTGTACGCAAACGGGACGCCTGTCCGACCGCTGGTTCGAGTCCTTCTCGATCCCGGGATACGAGGCGTATGAGGCGAACCAGCGCGCGCTGAACGCCTTTCGGTTCCGGGAGGAGCTCCTCGGCCGCTGGAACTGGTGGTTCCCGGAGCCACTCGGCAAGCTCTTGCTCGCGCGGGAGCCAAAGCCGCTGCCCGGCCCCGACTAGGCACGACCGGCCAAAAGCATCCAACTGGGATGACGGGGCCCGCGTCGCGGCCGTGAAGAATCGCGAGCGTGACGCCCTCAGAGTCGATCGCGGCCGCCGGCGGGGAGGCGACGACCGCACCCACGGAGCAGGCGGGGCGCGCGCGGCTCGTCCTGCTCACGCTCGCCTCGGCCCAGTTCCTGATGACGCTCGACAGCTCCGTCATGAACGTCTCGATCGCGACTGTCGCGAAGGATGTGGGCACGACGGTGACCGGGATCCAGGGCGCGATCACTGCCTACACGCTCGTGATGGCCTCGCTGATGATCACCGGCGCCAAGATCGGCGCGATGATCGGCCGCAAGCGCGCGTTCGCGATCGGCTGCGTGATCTACGGCGCCGGCTCGCTGACGACTTCGCTCTCGCCGAGCCTCCCGGTGCTGCTGATCGGCTGGTCGTTCCTCGAGGGCGTCGGCGCCGCACTGATCCTGCCGGCGATCGTCGCGCTCGTCGCCGGGAACTTCGGCAAGTCGCAACGGCCTGCAGCCTACGGCCTCGTCGCCGCGGCCGGGGCGGTGGCGGTCGCGGTCGGCCCGCTGATCGGCGGCTTCTGCACGACGTATTTCTCCTGGCGCTGGGTCTTCGCCGGCGAGGTCGTGATCGTCGTCGTGATCCTCTTCCTCCAACGCAGGGTCGCCGACGCGCCGCCGGAGAGGCGCCCCCAGCTGGACGTCGTCGGCGCCGTGCTGTCCGCGGCCGGACTCGGCGCGCTCGTCTTCGGGGTGCTCCGGTCCTCCACCTGGGGCTGGATCCAGGCAAAGGAGGGGCAGCCGGACTGGTTCGGCCTGTCCCCCACGATCTGGCTGATCCTGATCGGACTGTTCGTGATCTGGGTCTTCTTCCGCTGGGAGAACCGCCGCGAGGGGAGCGGCAAGGAGCCCCTCGTCCGGCCGCAGATGCTCCGCAACCGGCAGCTGAGCGGCGGGCTGATCATGTTCTTCTTCCAGTACCTCGTCCAGGCAGGCTTCTTCTTCGTCGTCCCGCTCTACCTCTCGGTCTGCCTCGGCCTCTCCGCGCTCGCGACGGGGGCGCGGCTGCTGCCGCTCTCGGTCACGTTGCTCGCCGCCGCGATCGGCATCCCGAAGCTGTGGCCCGAGATCTCGCCGCGACTCGTCGTCCGCTCCGGGCTGCTCGCGATGTGCGCCGGGACCGTCGTCCTCCTCGGCGGCCTCGACGCCGACGCGGGCCCGGAGATCGTCCTGGTCCCGCTGCTGCTGATCGGCCTCGGAATCGGAGCGCTGGCCTCCCAGCTCGGCAGCGTGACGGTGTCCGCAGTTCCCGACGAGCAGAGCGCCGAAGTAGGCGGCGTCCAGAACACGATGACGAACCTGGGCGCCTCGATGGGCACAGCGCTCGCGGGCTCGCTGATGATCGCGGCCGTCTCCGCCGCCTTTCTCACCAACATCCAGCAGAGCTCGGCGATCCCGGAGCGCGTGAAGTCCAAGGCGACGGTCAATCTCGCCGGCGGCGTCCCCTTCATCTCGGATGCCGACTTCAACGCTGCGCTCGACGAGGCCGGGGCCAGGTCGAGGACGACCGAGGCAGCGCTCGACGCCTACCAGGACGCCCGCATCGACGGCCTCAAGACCTCGCTCGCGATCCTCGCCGTGCTCGCGCTCGTCGGCCTCCTCTACTCGGGACGGATCCCGACGACACAGCCGCACGCCGGAGCCGCCGAAGACGACGACGAGCCGTAGCCGGGCCGGTCAGGCGCTTCTGACCCGTGGCGGCGAGACGACGAGCGTCAGGCCGTCGACGCCCTTCACGCGGACCCTGTCGCCGCGTGCCGCCCCTTCGGGACAGCGCGCCGCCCAGAGCTCGCCGTTGACGCGCACCGTGCCGACCGGCTGGCATTCCTCGACGACTTCCCCCGCCTGCCCGATCATCGCCTCGGATCCGGTTGACGCCTTCGTCCTCCTGTCGATCCGCTTCGACCACCGGCGCAGGAAGAAGATCTCGACGACCTCGAGCATGCAGCCGACGACGATCACGACGATGCTCCACGGCGGCTCCAGCAGGAGGACGGCCAGCAGGATCGTGAGAAGCAGGATCATGGCGCGCTCATCGGGCTGCCTCCGCCCGCCGGCGCCGCGTCGAGCCGCCGACCGCAAGCGCGACGATCGCAGCCGCACTCGCCACCAGGCGCACTCGCTTGCGTGTCCCGCGGCGGTCGGAGAACTGCTCGAGCGCGCGCCGCACGTGGCGCCGCACGAGCAGCGCCGGCACGACGGGGCCCGCGAGCGACCGGCGCCCGAGGCCTGCCAGCACGAGGTACGAGGCGATCCCGGCAGCATTCCCCGCGCGCGCGGCGAAGCGGCGGTCCTGCATTTTCCCCATCACTCCGCGAATCACGGGCGAAGGTTGCGATCTCCCTCGCTCAGCCTGCGACATCCCTCGCTCAGTCTGAATCCCGCCCCATTCCGCCGCATCACCTGATCAGGATGACCCGCGCGGGCGTCACTCCACCCGCACGACTGTCCCCGCGAGGAAGTCCTGAAGCGCGCGACGGCGCGCGTCCACGAGCGCCGGCAGGAATCCGGCAAACAGCGGAACGATCGCCAGCACCAGGCCGACGAGGCGGACGACCGAGCGCCACAGCGAAGGTGGCCGGCCCTCCCCGGTGACCACGCGCAGGCGCATGATCCGCATTCCCGGCGTCTGGCCGGTCACGGTCCAGAACGAGACGAAGTAGAGCGCAACGACGGCGAACCACCCCCCACCGGCGAGCAGCCCGTCGAGCCAACCAGCCCGGACGTTCCCGACGAGCGAGAGGACGAGGCCGACCGACGCAGCGACGACGAGGAACGCGAGCTGCGCGAGCGCCGCGTCGGTGACGAGCCCGACGCTTCTGGCGAAGAGCCCTCCGAAGCGCGATACCTCCGCTGCGGGCCGCCCGAGCAGGCGGCGGACCGCCGACTGCGTCGAGTCGTCCAGGCCACGCGTACCACGCCGCAGAGAGGCGGCGAGCTCGGTACCGAAGCCCGCCGTCTGCTGCATGAGCGCGCTCCGCAGCTCGGCGCTCGAGAGGACCTCGTGCAGGACCTGCCGAAAGGCGGCGCTCCGCGCGGTGCGCAGGGCGAGGTCCTCCGTGAGCTTGCTGTCGAGAGCATCGTTGAGCGCCTGCTGGACACCGGGGCTGCCTAGCACGCGTTGGAGCGCTCGCTCGATCTCGGGGACGTCGACCGCGGGCGCCGGACCGCGTTGCGGGATCGCCTCGAGCGCGGCCGCGGCGACCCGTTCGACGACGCGGTGCCGAACGGCGGAACGAGCCACCGCCTCGGGAATCGGGCCTGCGAGCACGGCGTCGATCGCCCGCTCGACCTCGTCCGTGAGGGCGCTCCGCCCAGAGCGGGCGACAGCCCGCGCCGGGCCAAACGCGGCGCGACCGAGCCTCATCCGCCGACGGTAGGCACGTCGGTACCGCCGCGGCTTCCACCAAACAGGGTGATGCCGTCGTATCCCATGAGGAGAATTGTCGCGGCATGACCAGTCAGCGCAGCACCTTGTCTGCGCCGGCGTCGCTCAGCCGGCGCCGGCGTATCCTGATCTGGACGCTGGTCGTACTCGCGTCGGTGATCGCGCTTGTCGCGACTCTCACGCTCTGGGTCGACCGGCAGATGCTCGACGACAACTCGTGGCGGAAGGCGAGCGAAAACGTGATCACCGACCCGGAGATCAAGAACGCCCTCTCCACGTTCCTCGTCAACCAGCTGTACGACAACGTCGACGTCTCGGCGGCAATTGCCAACCGGTTGCCGGAGAATGCGAAGTCGGCCGCGAGCACGATCGCCGGCGCCCTGCGCACGCCGGCGACGAACGCGGTCAACCAGCTGCTCGCGCGGCCGCGCGTCGAGCAGCTCTTCATCAACGCGAGCGCGGTAGCGCACGAAAAGCTCGTCAACGTCCTCGAGGACAAGACAGGCCACGGCATCTCCACGGGCAGCGGCGTCGTCACGATCGACCTGACGGAGCTCGTCAGGGAGCTCGGTCAAGAGCTCGGCCTCTCCGGCGCGACGCTCGCCAAGCTGCCGCCCGACGCGGGCGTGATCACGATCATGAACTCCGACCAGCTCGGCACGGTACAGAAGGTCGTGAAGGCGATCCATGTGCTCAGCGCCTGGCTGCTCGTCGCGGTGCTCTTCCTCTACGCGCTCGCGATCTACCTCGCCCGCGGCCACCGCCGCGAGACCCTTCGCAACGTCGGCTTTGCGTTCGCGGCCGTCGGCCTGATCGCGCTGCTCGTCCGGCGGGTCGTCGGAAACTACGCGGTCAACACCCTCGCGGAGCCGGGGTACCGCGGCCCGGTCCGCGATCTCTGGCTGATCGGCAGCGCGATTCTCTACCAGATCGGAATCGCGACCGTGGCCTACGGCCTGATCACGTCCGCCGGCGCGATCCTCGCTGGGCCGACGAAGTGGGCGACCACGGTTCGGCGGTGGATCAGCCCGACGCTGAACGAGCACCAGGGGATCGTCTGGGGCGCGCTTGCCGGCGTCGTCCTGTTGCTCGCGGCCTGGGGCCCGACGCATGCCCTGCGGACGTGGTGGGGCGTGCTGCTGTTCGCCGGCCTGCTGGCGGTAGGGCTCGTCGCCCTTCGCCGACAAACGCTCCGGGAGTTCCCACCGGGTTCCGAGCCGGCCGGACCCGCCACGCCCACCACAAGCCCCGGGGGCGGCGAAGCGAGGGTGCCTGCTTCGCCGGACACGAGCTGACGCAGCCCGGCTGCGCGAGTGGCGCAGCCGGGGGCCCGCTCACCAGTCGCTGCGAACCGCGAAGTAGACGATCGGCCCGAGGATCGGGAAGACGAGGATCAATGCGACCCACAAGGCCTTCGAGCCCCCCGAGAGCTCCGCGTCGCGAAACACGTAGACCAACCCCGTGACGGCGAGCACGAGCGCGACCACGCTGCCCGCGCTCGCACCGCCGATCACCCAGCCGTTACCGAGTAGCTCGACGTTCATGGGGAGACGTTTTCGCGATCGCGGCCTGGTTTCATGCGTGCAATCAGCAGCGCCACGACCGTGACCAGGTAGAGCTGGCCGATCAGCGCCTCGACGATTGCCAGCGTGTGTCCGAAGTCGCCCTTCGGCGTGTAGTCCCCGTAGCCGAGCGTCGCCAGCGTCACGTAGCTGAAGTACAGCCTCAGCGACCTCGTCCCGTCGGTGCCCTGGGCGAAGAACGGGTTGTCCCCCAGGGCGGCGGCTACTCCGTAGACGAACATGAAGATGATCCCGAGCAGCAGGTACACGCAGATCGCGCCCGTGACGGACTGTGCACTTACCTCGCCCTTGGCGACGATACTCGCCGCGATGACGCCCGCGATCCCGAACGCGAGCAAGGCCGAGACGATTCCGAGAACACCCGTCAGCGCTTTGCCACCCCAGATCAGGTCGGCCGAGGCCAACCCGATTGCAAGCGCAAGGAAGCCGATGTTGAGCCACGATCCGGCGCGCGCCAGCCCGGACGTCCAGAGCGCGACGATCATCGTCCCGCTCTCGAGCAGAACGAGCGTGCTCGTCGACCAGGCCCCGTCCGGCGCCGTCGCCGCGAACACAAACGTGACGCCGATCGCCAGAAGGACGTAGCCGTAGCTGTGGCTCGCCCGCCGGCTGGCGAGGTGGCTCCTCAGCCGTCCGCGGCGCGTGAAGGCAGCCTCGACGTGCTCGATCGTCGACGTAGCCTCGAGATCCTCGGCGGATCGATGAGGGTGGTACTCAGCCTCCGAGGAACTCTCGCTTCTGTGCCTCGAACTGCTCATCCGTCAGGATGCCTTCCTCCCCGAGCTGGGCAAGGTTGCGGAGCTCCTCGACGTCGGAGTCTGACATCGCTTCGGACCTTCGTTCCGCCCTGGAACCTAGGCGTTCGTCCCTGCGAGCTCTCTATCAGAGCTGCCGCCGAGCTCCGCCTGCAGCTCAGCCTCGGCCTCCTTCGACAGCGACGTCGCGAGCACCGTGCCGCCGAACCGACTGAGCGCCTCGGTCGCCTTGTCGGGCGTGACCTTCTCGACGACGAGGAACAGCGCGGACGTTCCGGGCTGGAGCATGTCCTGCACCTGCTTCTGGAACTCCTTGTTCACGCCCGACTTCTCGATCTTGCCCATCAACGCGCCCATGCCGGCTCCGACGGCCATGCCGAAGATCGGGACGAAGAACAGGAGACCGAACAACAGGCCCCAGAACATCCCGTACATGGTGCCGCCGGCCACGGGATGCGCCGTCGAATGCACGTTGAACTTGCCGTCCTTTTTCCGGACGATCGCAGCGATCGCGTCCGGCTGGATGATCAACTCGTGCGCAAGCCGCTCGGCTTCCTGCTGGGCTTCGACTGCCGTCGTCTCGTTCGGATACCCAATGGCAATCAGATCTGCCACGCGGGGTCTCCTTTCCTTCGCGTTCCCTCCGGCCGCGAGCCCGGCCCGAGGGCCGCCCGTAGCCTCGTCCAGCGTCGGCGGGGCTCGCATCGCCCGTTTGGGATGAAGCCCGGTGGCGCGACGCGTGTCAGGTTGCCGTGAGTAATGCCCACGACCGGGACGCCGCGCCTTTTCCTTGCCTCTGTCGTCGCGGCCCTCGGCGTCGCCGTCGCCCTGACCGGCTGCGGCTCGAGCGGAGGTAAGACGACGACCGCTGCGCCGTCCGAGCTCGAGACGTGGGCAGGAGGGCTCTGCACAGCCGTCGGCAAGTACAAGACATCCGTCGCGGCCACCCGTGCAACTCTTCACGTCCGGAACCTGTCACGGCCCGCACTGCAGGTGGCTGTTCAGGATTTCAGCGCGGCGACGAGAGAGCTGACCCACGACCTCGACGAACTCGGGGCACCCCCGCTGTCGCAGTCCGAAGAGGCCAAGAAGATCCTCAGCGACCTGGGCGCTGACCTGAGGAAGCAGGCCGACAAGGCCCGAGCCGTCGCCACGAACGCCTCCAGCACGGGTGACGTCAAGCAGGCGGCCTCGAACATTACGGATGCCCTGACGGCCGCCACGGACGAGGCCTCGCAGGCGGTGAGCGAGCTCCGCAAGCTCGAGCCCAAGGCAGAGGTGGACCAGGCGTTCAACAACGCCGACTCCTGCTCCTCGCCTTGAAAGGAGCCCCGATGGTAGAGCCCGAAGCGCCCGCGAAGGTGCTGCACCTGACCGCGGCCGAGCGGCCGGATCGTCGCGCGAGAGGGCCTGTAGCCGACAGCGAAACCGCCGGCTCTTCCCGGGCCCTTCTCGGCCTCGGTAAGAGCCGGCGGTCCTTCGTTCGCGGCTAGAGCCGTCTGCGGGCGGTGCGCCTGGCGGTTCGCCTGGCGACTCTGCGTGCTCCGAACATCACGAACCTCCTACGCTTGTTAGGACGCGCGACCGGCTATGCCTCGGCCGCGGCAGACTGGGCGAGCTCCTCCTGCGCCTTGGCCTCCTCGGCGGAGAGCAATCCGATCGCAACGAGATCGAGCGGGCTGATGAAGGCGTCGGCGATGCGGAACCCGTTTGCTCGTGCGACCGCGTCGCGGAGCGGGACGGCCCAGTGGTGCTCGATCAGGAGCAGCGCCGCAGCCGTGTCGTTCGGAATGTCCGCGAGGACGTCCCAGACCTCCTCGTCGTCGGAGAGCACGTCGATCCCGCCCTCGGCGGCCGCCTCGGCGCCGGCCTCCGCGAGCGCCTCGGCCCCTTCCTCGCCCTCGATGCCGAGGCCGATCAGGGCACCGATCTTCGAGCCGAGCTCGATCGCCTCTTCGCGCGTCAGGTTGCTGAGGTGTGCGACCTCGAGCTCGCCGTTCGCGTCCTTGTGCACGGCCAGAGCGTCGATGACCCGGACGGTGTCGCTCTCGCGCAGCCGCTCCAGCTCCTTGATGATCTCGCCGTGGAACTCGGGATGGTCGAACCCGAGGACGATCAGTTGAACTGGTCCGATGGCCATGCGTGAATCCTTCCGTCGTGTATTCCGGCTCGGTGGCCGATTGCGCTGAGACCATCGTCAGAGCCACCGCTCGGCGCATCGCCCGAACTGGATGAAGTGCGACGGCCTCGACCGGAGCGGACGTTCATCCCAGTCGGACGATTTGCAGTGCGACGCCGAAGGCGACTACGGCTACGTCAACCGGTTGCAGGACCGGATGAAGATCACGGTCCTTCCCGACGGCCGCCGACCGCGGGGCGCGCGGGTCGAGCGAGTCGTCGACAACGTCCCTCCCGCCTCGGCGCTGGTCGATGCGATGGAGCCGGTTGCGTTCCTAACCTACGCCACGGAGCTTCTGCAGCTCCACCCACCCCACCCGACCGACCACGCGGTGTTGCAGCGAATGGAGCAGCTCGGCATTGTCGTCGGTGAGAGGCTCGACCCCGCGAAGATGCCGCGAGCCGCGTTGGAGTCGCTGCGCTCCGCATTCGCCGAGTCGAAGCTCAACCTGTTCCGCCGGTCGAAGGACCTCGGATGGACACGCAACGGCTGGCTGATGAACACAGAGACGATGGGCGCCTGGGGGAGCGACTATCTCAAGCGCGCGACGGTCGATCGAATCGGCCTGAGCGCTGCCAGCCCCGAGGACATCATCTACCCGACCGCCTTCGTCGACGACCACGGGCGCGATCTGCACGGCAGCGCACCGTACGCCATGCTGTTCGAGCGGCACGAGCTCCCGCCGGCACAGGCGTTCTGGTCACTCACCGCCTACGACGACGACGGCAAGGTTCCGCCGAACGAGTTCGGCAAGTACCTGCTGCGGGACCGCGATCCGCTCGAGTTCGCTGCCGACGGCTCGCTCCAGATCGTGATCCAACGCCGGCCGCCCGAGGGCCTCCCGCGGGCGAACTGGCTCCCCTGCCCGAACGAGAGCTTCAACCTGTGCCTCCGGCTCTACTGGCCGGCACCGGAGGCGCTCGATCGAACCTGGGCGCCGCCGCCCGTACGCTGCCTCGACCCGACGGCGTTGGCGCCGGCGGCACGCACGAAGGCGGACGTCGCCGCGCTCGAACGCTGACCGTGGAGTGCCGCTGAGTTCAAGCGCTAGACGGAGGCCAGATCTGGGTCCTTCGGCCTCGCGATCATGTAGACGAGCGCGCCGAGCAACGGCGCGAAGATCACGAAGAGCGTCCAACCTGCCTTTGCCCAGCCCGTTTGGTCCGTCCGGCGGAAGTTGTCCACGAGCACCAGGACGAGGAGCGCGATCCAGATCAACCACGCGAAGAAGATGAACATCGTCCACATGATGTCGAGGAACGGGTAATCCGTCTTGGCAAGTGCGAACATCAATGACCTCCGGGTCGCTTGCTGTCGCGGCCAAGATCACGCAGATTCCGGGAGGACACGTCATCCTAACGGGATGAGGCGGCCCTCCCGCTTCGGTCACCACGCCTCGAGCGGCGCCGCGCCGCGGCTCAGTGCCTCTCCAGCGCGGCTCCGCTGCCGTCGGAGAGGTACGCGAGGACCGCCATCACCCGGCGGCTGAGGTCCGGTGAGTCTTCGATCTCCATCTTCGTGAAGATCGCGCTGACGTGCCGCTCGACCGCACGGTTGCTCACGAGGAGTTTGCGGGCGATCGCTCCGTTGCTCCGCCCTTCGGCCATCAAGGCCAGGATCTCCCGCTCCTTCGGCGTCAGGTTCGCGAACGTCGGGTTACGGCGACCGTCCGCCGTCTTCAGCAGCATCTCGACCACCCGCACGTCCACGTACGAGCCGCCGCCTGCGATCGTCCTGACGATCTCCGCCAGCTTGGCCGGGTCCGCGATCCTCTGCCTGAGCAGGTAGGCGCGACGCGCCGCACCGCCTGCGAAGAGCGCGGCGGCGTAGGCGGGGTTGGCCTGCTGGCTGAGCACGACGACGCCGATCTCCGGGTTGCTCTTCCTCAACTCGCCCGCGAACCTGATGCCTTCGTCCGTGAATGTCGGTGGCAGCCGGATGTCGGTGACGACGACGTGAGGTCGGCGAGCGCCGACCGCACTCCACAGCGTGGGCAGGTCGTCCACAGCTGCCGGAACCCGGATGCCCTCGACGTTCTCGAGAATGCGCCGGATCCCCTCGCGGACGAGGAGGTCGTCTTCCGCCAGGACGACGCGAAGCGGCTGCGCACTCATCGTCGCCCGCCGAGGACTAGTCCAGCGGCCCGGGCGGATTGCGAAGTCTCCGGGATCCCCGACATCTCACCTCCTCTGCCGCCTTGGCACACTAACCGGCCGCGCACCACGGCGCGGTCGTGCCTAGGCATTTTGCCGCACTTTTGCGTGATAACCGGTTGGTGTTAACCGAACAGGACCTGTCGGGATACCGAACTCCCCGTACGCGGCCGCCCCGATGTAAATCGCACACGACAGGCGGAGGATTGGAGGCCGAGCGAGACCCCCGACGGGGAATGACCTAGACCATGTCCGCACCGGGATTCGCGCGGCACCCTGTCCCGCCCGCCCACAGGGCGCGCCCCGTAACGCACGCTCTCGCGCATCGGACGGCGCTGATCAACCGTCTCCGCGCCGCACGCTCGTACTCCGTCGTCACGCTCGTCGCCCCGCTCGGTTATGGCAAGACCACCTTGCTCTCGCAGTGGCTCGAGCGCGAGGAGCGACCCTCCGCCTGGGTCACGCTCGGCGCGCGAGAGCAATCACCGAGCTCGCTGCTCAGGCGCGTCGCGGACGCGTTGGTCGCGAGCGGCGCCGCCCCCGAGCTGCGCCACGACGGCCGCCGCAACGGCGAATGGTCGAGCCGGGGAGGCGCCGTCGAGCGAGTGGCCGACGCGTGGGCGGGAGTCGGAAAACCGTCCATCCTCGTCTTCGACGATGCGCACCTACTGGACAGTAAGGCTGCCGCCGCGGTGGCACGACTGATCACGGCGACACCCGCCGGCTCGCTCGTCGTGCTGGCCGGACGCGCACTGCCCCGCCTTCCCGACCCCTCACTGCCCCGCCTGCGTGCAACCGCAAGGCTGCTCGAGCTCACGGCCGCCGACCTCGCGCTGTCCCGCCGCGAGGCGGGTGCAGCACTGAAGGCCTTCGGCCTCTCCGTCGCAGACGCGGAGCTGACCGAGCTTCTCGACGAGACCGAAGGCTGGGCCGCCGGAATCCACCGCGCCGCGGCGCTGCTCATGAACGGTGCGGCCAACCGCCGCAACGGCACGGCCGTGACCCACCGCGCGATGAGCGAGTTCTTCCGGGACGAATGCCTCGCCGCCCTCGATGGCGAGGAGCGCTCGTTCCTCAGGCGAACCTCCGTGCTGGAACGGATGTCAGGCCCGCTCTGCGACGCGACACTGGCAACGACCGGATCGGCCGAACTCCTCGAGGCGCTCGACGCAATGAACGTGTTTCTCGTGCCGCTTGACCGCCGCGGCGAGTGGTATCGCCACCACCAGCTGCTTCGGGACAGCCTCAGGCACGAGCTGGCCGAACTCGAGCCGGAGCTCGTTCCGGGGCTCCATCAGCGCGCCGCGGACTGGCTCGAGGAGCACGGTGATCCGGCCGCGGCGCTACAGCACGCTTACGCCAGCGGGAACCGAACGCACTTCTTCAGGATCTTCGGGACGACGGCGTTGTCGGAGTACGCCCGCGGCCGCGATTCGGACATCGAGGTGTGGCTGGCCAACCTAGAGGGTGACGCCGCGCTCGGAACCGACCCGCTGGCGGCGGTTCTGGCCGCTCGGCTCCACGCACACGAAGGCAATCTCGCCGAGGCCGAGCGGTGCCTCGCCGCGGCAGCCGCGGGCCTGGCGAGCTCGCCCTCGGCCGAGGGGGACGTCTCCACCGAGGCGAACATCGCGCTCGTCCGCGCCGCGCTGTGCGTGGACGGGGTCGACGCAATGCTCGCCGACGCCGAGCATGCGCTCGAGACCCTGCCCGGTAGCGCCGCCTGGCGACCCTACGGCTTGCTGCTCCAAGGGACGGCCTATGCACTGCTCGGAGAGGAGGAACGCAGTGCGACGATCCTCAGCCGCGCGGTCAAAGCTGCCGAGAGAGCCGACTCTCACGACACTCGAGTGCTCGCATTGACCGAAGCCTCGCTCGTCGCCGCGCAGCGCGGGTCGTGGGTCGAAGCCGAGTCGCACCTGCTCCGGGCCTTCGAGACCGCCCGGCAGCACGCAGTCGACAGGCACGCGACGTTCGCGCTTACGCTCGCATTGTCGGCGCGCGGCCACCTCCGGAGCGGGCGCTGGACGGAGGCCCAATGGTCGATCGCCCAGGCTCAGCGCCTGCTGCCGCACCTGACCGAGGCCCTGCCCTGGCTCGCCGGCCAGGCACGGCTCGAGCTTGCTGCGGCGTTCGTGATGCTGCGAGACGCGCCGGCCGCCGAGACCGTGCTCGAGGAGGTCGACCGGATCTTCGTGCTACGCCCCGAACTCGGTCGCCTGCGGCGGCAGCGGAAGCGGCTGGCGAGGGAGGCGGCGGCGATCCCACCGGGTGACGAGGGCCAGACGGCCCGGTTGAGCCGCGCCGAGCTTCGGCTCCTGCCGCTGCTCGGCACGCACCTCTCCTTTCGAGAGATCGGAACGCACCTCTTCCTGTCTCGCCACACGGTGAAGACTCAGGCGATCTCGGCGTATCGCAAGCTCGGCGCGTCCAGCCGGCGCGAGGCGGTCGTTCAGGCCGCGCGCCTCGATCTGATCGAGGCGCCCGGCCAATCTCGAGAAGGTCTCATCTCAAATGGGTGACGGGGGCGCTGTAGCTCGTCCCCCGAGAAGACGCTCCGCCCGCGGAGCCCGGCGGGATCGAACCCAATCGCCGCCGTCGGAGTCCAAGCTGCGGCCCCCGCCGTTGCGCGAGGGGATGGTCTCGAGGGCGGCTCTGCTCGAGGCCCTCCGGCCGGCCGCACTCGCGACGGTCGCGCTGATCGGCGCGCCGGCGGGGTACGGCAAGACCACCCTGCTCGCCGAGGTGGCGGCAGACGCGCGGCGGAGGCCGTTCGCGTGGCTCACCGTCGACGAGCAAGACAACGACCCCGCCCGCCTCCTCGCCGCCCTCGCCGCCGCGCTGGTCAAGAACGGAGGCGTCGACGGTACGGCCCTCGACCGGCTCGGCAAGCCGCGAACGTCCTTTCCGGTGGCCGTGAGGCGGCTCGGGGCAGCATTGAGCGAGGCGGGACCGATCGGACTTGCGGTCGACGACGTTCACCTGCTCACGTCGGAGCGGAGCATCGCAGTGCTCGAGACCGTGGCGACGCAACTTCCACCGAGATCTCGGCTACTCCTCGCGAGCCGGAATCGGCTTCCAGACGCGCTGGCCGTGCCTCGCGACGGGGCGCGCCTGATCGAGCTCGGACGGGAGGATCTTCGGATGTCCGAGGACGAGGCGAGGCTTCTCTTCAAGGGGGCGGGGCTGGACATCGCCGACGACGCGGCGCTCGCTCTCGCCGAGCGCATGGAAGGCTGGCCGACCGGCCTCTTCCTCGCCGCGCTCGTGCTCGAGAGCGACGGCGAAGCGCTCTCCTCGTTCGACGGATCGGACCGCTTCGTCAGGGACTACTTCCGCGAGGAGTGCCTGTCGCGGCTCGAGAACGAGAATGTCCGCTTCCTCGAGCGCGCCTCCGTGCTGGACCGGCTCTCGGGGACGCTGTGCGACTACGCCGTTCGTGTCTCGGGATCGGCGACGAGACTCGAGCAGCTTGCACGATCGAACCTCTTCGTGATCCCGATCCCCGCCGGGAAATCACGTACCTACCGTCTCCACACCGCGTTTCGCGACGCCCTCCGTACAGAGCTGCAACGCAGAGACCCGAGGCTCGCGCAGTCGATTGCCGCGCGCGCCGCGGACTGGAGCAAGCGGGAGGGGGACTCCGAGCATGCCGTCTCCTACGCGTGGGCCGCCGGCCGGTTCGACGAGTTCGCCGAGCTCGTCGATGATTCGGCGCTTGCGCTCTATCACGCGGGCGGCCTCCGGACGATCGAGCAGTGGTTGACCTGGCCCGATGAGCGGCTGCTCGCGCGGCATCCGAGACTGGCCGTCTGGAGCGCCTTCGTCCGCCTCCTTCGAGGCCAGGACGAGGAGGCGGTGCGGTGGCTCGATCTTGCCGCGCAGGCGACGGCCGACCCGGATCGATCGGCCGACGGCACGCCCCTTCCGGCCTGGCGAGCGCTGATCCGCTCGGCGATGTGCCCGTCCGGCCTCGATCGGATGCGACAGGACGCCGCCCGCTCGCTCGCTGCACTCGGGGACGGCAGCCCCTGGCGCTGCATCGCGCTGCTGTTACTCGGGGTGACCTACCTGCTCGCCGAAGAGACCACCGTGGGGCAGGAGTTCCTGGCCGAGGCGCAGACGACCGCGGCGATCTCGGGGGCGAAAGACACGTTCTGCATCGCCCTCGCCCAGCGGGCCCTGCTGGAGGCGGCCGAGGGACGCTGGAACACCGCGGACGCGTTCGCGACCAACGCGCGCAGCGTACTTCAGGAATCGCACCTCGACGACTATCCGACGAGCGCTCTCACCTTCGCCGCCAGCGCCCGGTCGGCAGTACATCGCAGCGACTGGGTACGCGCCCGCACCGATGTCGAGCGAACCAAGCGCCTGCTCCCGATGCTCACGCTCGCGCTGCCGTGGCTGGCGGTCCAGGTTCGGCTGGAGCTGGCGCGCGCGCAGCTCGAGCTCTCGGAGCACGGCGCCGGGGCGGAGGTGCTGGCCGACGCCGAAGCGCTCCTCGCCCAGGGCCCCGACCTCGGCGTGCTCCGGTCCCGGGCCGAGGAGCTTCGCCGCGAGTTGGACAAGGGATCGCGGCCCGACGATCGTTGGGAACATCTGACCCCTGCTGAGCTGCGCCTGTTACCGCTCCTGACGACCCATCTCAGCTTCCGCGAGATCGCCGAGATCCTGAAGATCTCCCGGAACACGGTGAAGACCCAGGCGATCTGCGTCTACCGGAAGCTCGGCGTCTCCTCTCGTAGCGCTGCGATCGAACGGGCGAGCGAGCTCGGCCTCGTCGAGAAGCCGGAGGTGCTCGAGCTCGCGAGAGAGAACCGGTAGCGCCCGCCGCGCGCGACGCCGTTCTCAACTCGTACCGATCGGACGAGGAAGCGCGTCTCGTCATGAAGCACGCTTTACCCTGGCAGAGCGTGAGCACCCCGATCCGGATCATCGTCGCCGACCCCGACTATCTTGCCCGGGAAGGCCTCGTGCGGGCCCTGGAGGCGGTCGAGGGCCTCAACGTCGTGTCGATGTGCTCGTCGATCACGACCCTACGTTCGGCGGCAGAGGTCGAGAACCCCGACGTCGTGGTGATGCCGCTGACGTTTCCGCCGAGCGGGGCGACCAAGGCGGTCCAGCTCGTGTGCCAGCTCCAGGAGTCGAACCCGACGATCGGTATCGTCGTGCTCGGCGACCATTCCGACCTGGTCCTCGCTCTCCCGCTCTTCGACTCCGGAATCTCGCGCCGGGCGTTCATCCTCAGATCGCGCATCCGCAACTCTGCTCAGCTCACCCACGCGATCCGGGAAGTCGCCGGTGGAAACTCGCTCGTGGACCCTGCCGCCGTCGGGACGCTGCTGACGGCGGCGAGACGCGGGTCGGATTTGCCGTTCAGCACGCTCACCGAACGCGAGCGCGAGGTGCTCGAGATGATCGCCGACGCCGAGTCGAACAGTGCGATCGCGCGCGAGCTCCTGATCACGACGCGCGCGGTCGAGCGTCACGTGAACTCGATCTTCCGCAAGCTCGGCCTCAACGGCTCCCGTGACGTCAACAGGCGCGTGCAGGCCGCGCTTGCATTCACGAACAGCATGCAGGCGGGCGAGCTCGACCGGCCTGCGAGAGGCCGCGGCAGGCCCGTTCATCCTGTTCGGGCGAGGCACTAGCGGACGACCGACCAAATCCTGCCCGACCAGGGGATCTACGGACATTTGCGCTGGCGACGTGGGCGAGGGGAAAGCCCGCCAAAACGCCGAATAGCGCCTGACGGGCGCGGCACCGCCACGCGTGATCGCGCCAGAAAGCCGACGAAACAAAAAGGGGGGATCCATATGAAGTTCACGCTCAGGATCGTCGGACCTGCGGCCCTCGTCGTCCTCGCCTCGATCGTTGCCCTGCTCGTCGCATCGGGGGCGACGGGGCTCGCCAAGGCGCCTCCGGAGCTGAGGAAGGAGCCTTTCATCTCCAGCCAGTACCTGGTGCAGGTGGGGAGCAAGCTCACCGGCGACCCGGGCCTCTGGAAGTCGACGAAAGACATCTCGTATACCTACAAGTGGCTGCGATGCAACGAAAACGCCGAGGCCTGCACGAAGATCTCGGGCGCGACCACGACGACGTACACGGTCGTGCAGGCGGACGTCGGCCACACGATCAGGTTCCAGGTCACGGCGAAGAACGGGGACGGCGAGACAACCGCGAAGTCGAATCCGACTGCGGAGGTAGTCGGGAAGGCCGGAGCGCCGCAGGCGACCTCGCCGCCGGTGATCAACGGCACGCCGACCGTCGGCCAGCAGCTGTCGACGACGAACGGCAACTGGAACGGGTCGAAACCGATCACGTACGCGATCAAGTGGCAGCGGTGCAACACCGCCGTCACCGATTGCACGGATCTCGGAGCGAGCGGGCCGAGCTACACGCTCGTCGCCGGCGACGCCGGCCACCGGATGCGGACCAAGGTCACCGCCTCGAACAGCGACGGCCAGTCGTCGGCCCTCTCCGTGCCGACCGCGATCGTGCAACAGCAGGGCGGCGGTGGCGGCGGGGGCGGCGGAGGCGGCGGGAGTGTCGTCGACGTGAAGGACGTCGGCCCGGCCGGCGAGCGGCTCATCGTCGACAAGGTCGTCTTCAACCCGAACCCGGTGACGTCGAAGAGCGTACCGATCCACGTGACGATCACCGTCAAGGACACGAACGGAAAGCTCGTCAAGGGAGCGCTCGTCTTCCTCCGCTCGACGCCGGTCGTTGCCTCGATCCCGACCGACGCGCCGACGGGCTCGGATGGGACCGTCTCCTACTCGATCCAGCCCGAGTCGGACTTCCCGATCAAGAACAGCTACAGCGTCCAGTTCTTCGTCAAGGCGTACCGCCAGGGCGACCCGAGCCTGGCCGGCATCTCCGGAACCAGGCTCGTCCAGGTCAAAACCCACAAGCCGTAGCCCAGGGCGGCGGCCCGGCCGGTGACCCCGGCCGGGCCCGCCCCAACTCGTATCGCCCCATCCGGGTGATGCGTTCGCCGGTCGGCGCACGAAGGATCGCGATATGTCCGCGGACCCCGGCCCCGTGCCGCCGACTGCGGAGGCACCATCGTCAGCTCCCGCGAAGAAGTTCCGCTTCCCGACGGCGTTCACCGTCCTCGCAATCGTCCTGATCCTCGTCTGGATCGCATCCTTCTTCGTCCCGGCCGGCAGGTATGCGATCGACCCCGCGACCGGCGGCCCGAAGCCCGGCACCTACCACAAGGTTCCGGACTGCTCGCCGAACCTCGCGCCCGGCACGATCTGCGTCAACAAGGCGTTCACGGCGCGCTTCAAGGAACTGTGGAACTCGCCGCCGAACGGCCTCTACGGAATCGAGAATCCCAACGGCTACGTCGGTCCGTGGGAGTCCGGATTTCTCTACGGCTCGGCCATGATCTTCCTGTTCGTCCTCGCAGTCGGGGCGTTCATCACGGTGACGATGAAGAGCGGGGCGATCCAGACCGGGATCGGCCGCCTCGCGCTGCGGTACCGGGCCAGCGGTTGGGTCCTGATCGCGATCCTGATGACCGTCTTCGCAATCGGAGGAACGTCGTACGGGATGTGGGAGGAGACGCTTGGATTCTTCGTCCTGATGGCCCCGCTCACGCTCGCGCTCGGCTACGACCGCATGGTTGCGGCGTCGATCATCTTCCTGGGCGCGGGCACGGGCGTCCTCTGCTCGACCGTGAACCCGTTCGCCACCGGCGTCGCCTCGGATTCGGCCGGGATCAGCATCGGGGAGGGGATCGGGCTACGGATCGCGATGTGGGCCGTGCTGGTGCCGACCGCCGTCTTCTACGTGATCCGCTACGCGAGGCGGGTCGCGGCCGAGCCGGGGCGCTCGATCGTCGGGATCTCGGCAGCGGATGCAGAAGAGGCGAAGGGCACCATCACCGACGTTCCCGCGCTGACCGGCCGTCAGAAGCTGATCCTCGCCCTCTTCACTCTCACGTTCCTGACAATGATCTACGGCTTCATCCCCTGGAACGACCTGTGGCAGGAAGGGTTCGGCCGGGACTTCCCGCTGCCGACCTTCGCGGACTTCTATTTCCCCGAGGCGGTCGGGCTCTTCCTCGTGATGGCAGTCGTAATCGGAGTGGTCGCGAAGCTCGGCGAGGAGGGTACCGTGACCACCATCGTCGCCGGCGCCTCGGACTTCCTCGGCGCCGCACTGATCATCGTTCTCGCGCGCGGGATCACGGTGGTGATGAAGAACGCGTACATGACCGACACGATCCTGCACTGGATGGAGAACGGGGTCTCAGGCGTCTCCAAGGGCTGGTTCGCAGTGCTCGTCTTCATCCTCAACCTGCCGATTGCCTTCCTCGTCCCGTCGTCGTCCGGGCATGCTGCGCTGGTGATGCCGATCCTCGCGCCGCTGGCGGACTTCGCCCATGTCTCTCGCTCGACCGTCGTCACCGCCTTCCAGTCCGCGTCCGGCTTCATCAACCTCGTCACCCCGACCTCGGCCGTGATCATGGGCGGCCTCGCCCTCTCCAAGGTCGGCTACGACCGCTACGTCAAGTTCGTCTGGCCCTACCTCGTGATCGTCTTCCTCGTCGTCTGCGCATTCGTCGGCATCTCGGCCGCAACCTGAAAGGAGTCCTCGCATGAGCACCGCCACCGCAACCGCCCTCGGCGTCAACTCCGAGGTCGGAACGCTGCGAACCGTGATCGTCCACCGGCCGGACATCGCCCACGAGCGCCTGTCACCAACGAACAGTCACGAGCTCCTGTTCGACGACGTGATCTGGGTGCGGCGCGCCCGGCAGGAGCACGACGCCTTCGTCGACCTGATGCGCGAGTACGGCATCGAGGTGGTGCTCTTCCACGACCTGCTCGCCGAGACCCTCGAGCACAAGAGGGCGCGCGAGTGGATCCTCGAGCGGCGGCTCAGGCCCGAGGAGGTGACGGCGGTCTTCTCGAAGCCGCTCACCGAGTGGGCGAGCGCGCTCCCTGCCGCCGACCTCGCAACGATCCTGACCGGCGGGCTGACCGAGCAGGAGCTCCCGGAGGAGATGCGCAAGACGATCGGGCCGGCGATGCAGCCCACCGACTTCGTGCTCCCGCCGCTTCCCAACCAGCTGTTCATGCGTGACACGAGCGCGTGGCTCTACGGCGGCGTCTCGATCAATCCGATGTTCTGGCCGGCGCGGCAGCACGAGACCCTGAATCTCGAGGCCGTGTACCGCTTCCACCCGCGCTTCGCCGACGCCGACTTCGAGATCTGGTACGGCGGCTTCGACCACGACTGGGGTACCGCCTCGATCGAGGGCGGCGACATGATGCCGGTCGGAGACGGCGTCGTCCTAGTCGGCATGGGTGAGCGCTCGACCGCCAAGGCGGTGAGCATCCTGGCGAAGAACATGTTCGCGAAGGGCGCGGCCCGGCTCGTCCTGGGCGCCCAGATGCCGCGCGAGCGCTCGGCGATGCACCTGGACACGGTCTTCACCTTCTGCGACCGCGACGTGGTCACGATCTATAAGCCGGTCGTCGACCAGATCCGCCCGATCCTGTTCACGCCGGACGGGGACGGCGGCGTCAAGGCCGAGGTGTCCGAGGACTCGTTCCTCGACGTCGTCAAGGAGCAGCTCGGGATCGAGCGCTGGAAGGTCGTCCCCACAGGCGGCGACGAGTTCGAGGCCGAGCGCGAGCAGTGGGACGACGGCAACAACGTCGTCGCCCTCAGTCCCGGCGTCGTCGTCGGCTACGAGCGGAATGAGGCGACGATCCGGCGGATGGAGAAGGCCGGGGTCGAGGTCCGCGCGATCGCCGGCAGCGAGCTCGGCCGCGGCCGCGGCGGTGGCCATTGCATGACCTGCCCAGTCGTCCGCGAGCCCTGAAAGGAGCACCACACATGAGCACAGTCATCGATCTACGCGGCCGCCACCTCCTCCGGCTGGCCGACTACTCGCCCGACGAGATCCGCTACTTGATCGACCTCGCCGCGCAGTTGAAGGCGGCGAAGAAGGAGGGCAGGGAGGAGCAGAGGCTCCTCGGCAAGGAGATCGCGTTGATCTTCGAGAAGGACTCGACCCGGACGCGCTGCGCGTTCGAGGTCGCGGCCTACGACCAGGGTGCCCACGTCACCTTCATCGGCCCGTCCGGCTCGCACATGGGCCACAAGGAAACCGCGAAGGACACCGCCCGCGTCCTCGGCCGGATGTACGACGCGATCGAGTTCCGCGGCTTCGCCCAGGACGTCGCCGAGGAACTCGCCGAGTGGGCCGGTGTCCCCGTCTACAACGGCCTCACGGACGAGTGGCACCCGACCCAGATGCTCGCCGACTTCCTCACCTTCAGCGAGCACATCGACAAGCCGCTCGAGGACGTCGTCTTCTGCTACCTGGGCGACGCCCGCTTCAACATGGCCGACAGCTACCTCGTCGCCGGGGCGAAGCTCGGCATGGACGTACGCATCGGCAGCCCGAAGACGCTCTGGCCCCGGGAGGAGATCCAGGAGCTCGCGCGCTCGACGGCGGCCGAGACCGGCGCGACGATCACGATCACGGAGGACGTCGAGGAGGCCGTGAAGGGCGCCGATTTCCTGCTCACCGACGTCTGGGTCTCGATGGGCGAGCCGGACGAGGTGTGGAAGGAGCGCATCGAGCTCCTGCTCCCGTACCAGGTGAACGCAAAGACGATGGAGCTGACCGGCAACCCGGACGTCAAGTTCATGCACTGCCTGCCGGCGTTCCACAACACCGACACGGAGGTCGGCAAAGAGATCTTCGACAAGTTCGGGCTGGAGGGGCTCGAGGTGACCGAGGAGGTCTTCGAGTCACCGGCCTCGATCGTCTTCGACGAGGCCGAGAATCGGCTGCACACGATCAAGGCGGTGATGGTCGCCACGATCGGGAGCTGAGAGTTGCGCGTCGTAGTCGCCCTCGGAGGCAACGCCCTGCTTCGCCGGGGCGAGCCGCTGACGGCCGAGAACCAGCGCGCGAACGCGCGCCTCGCCTGCGAGGCGCTCGCACCGGTCGCGCTGGAGCACGAGCTCGTGGTCTCGCACGGAAACGGCCCGCAGGTCGGGCTGCTCGCGCTCCAGGGGGCGGCGTACACCGAGGTCCCCGGCTACCCGCTCGACCTGCTCGGCGCCCAGACCGAGGGGATGATCGGCTATCTGATCCAGCAGGAGCTCGGCAACGTGCTGCCGTTCGAGAAGCATCTGGCGACGCTCCTGACGCAGATCGAGGTCGACCCGGCCGACCCGGCGTTCGGCAATCCGACGAAGCCGATCGGGCCCATCTACTCGGCCGAGGAGGCGGAGAAGCTCGCCTCCGAGAAGGGCTGGACGTTCAAGCCCGACGGCGACAGCATGCGGCGGGTCGTCCCCTCGCCGCTCCCGAAGCGGATCTTCGGCCTGGAGACGATTGAGGTGCTGCTCCGGGACGGCGCCGTCGTGATCTGCGCCGGCGGCGGCGGAATCCCCGTGATGTACACGGACGAGGCGGTGCCCGCCGGCCGCCGCCTCGTCGGGATCGAAGCGGTGATCGACAAGGATCTCGCGAGCGCGCTGCTCGCCGCCGACCTGACGGCCGACGCGCTCGCGATCGTCACCGACGTCGACGGCGTCTACGCCGGCTGGGGCACGCCCGACCCGCGGAAGATCGAGCGGGCGACGCCGGAGGAGCTCGCGGGCTCGGAGTTCGCCGAGGGCTCGATGGGCCCGAAGGTCCGCGCCGCCTGCCAGTTCGTCGAGCAGACAGGGGGCAAAGCCGTGATCGGCTCGATCATGGACACGCTGGCGATGCTGCGCGGCGAGGCAGGTACGACCGTGGCGGCTGCATGAGACGTCCTGTAACCAAGGAGGAGCACGTGGCCACAGCAGTCGACACGGAGAAAGCAGAGAGCCTCACCTGGTACGCGCTCGCCGGCGAGGCGGTCGTGAAGGAGCTCGGCGTCGAGAAGGAGCACGGGCTGGCCTCGGCGGAGGCGGCTGCGCGGCTCGAGAAGTACGGGCCGAACAAGTTCGCGGAGG
>JBKPCT010000096.1:0-5678 GCA_046727515.1 Actinomycetota bacterium
CTGGAGCGCCCACAGGATCGCCTCGGAGAAGGTGGGGAAGGGCTGGATCACGTCCAGCAGGACTTCTACCGGCACCTCGGCCCGGATCGCGAGCGTCAGCTGCTGGCACCACTCGCCGGCCTCCGGCCCGACGGCGACCGCGCCGACCAGCACGCGCCGCTCCGGGTCGGCCGCGATCTTGACGAGGCCGTGGCGCTTCGGCCGCTCGTACGTCGAGGAGCGCGACGTGTTCTCGACGTCGTGGCGCCCGTAGACGAGGCCGTCACCCTCGGTCCGGCCGACCGTCGCGACCTGCGGGTCGGTGAACGCGACCGCGGGAATCGCGCGATAGTCGGCCGTGCGCTCCCGGCCGGCGACGTTCGCCGCCGCGACGCGCGCCTGGTACTTGCCCACGTGGGTGAAGAGTGCCTTGCCCGTCACGTCGCCGAGCGCGTAGACGTTCTCGGCGGCGCGCAGGTGGTCGTCGACGTCGATCCCGGTCGGCGAGATGCCGACGCCGAGTAGCTCGAGCCCGAGCCCTTCGACGTTCGGCTTCCTGCCCGTCGCGACGAGCAGCCGCTCTGCGGTCAGCTCCTCGCCGCCGGCGAGGCGGATCCCGGTCTGAGACACCGGATGGCGTTCGACGCTCGCGACCTCCGCCCCGAGGACGATCCGAATCTCCTCCGCCTCGAACGCCGACTGCAGCGCCTCTGCCGCCTCCCTGTCGACGCGGGGAAGCAGGCGCTCCTCACGCTGCAACATCGTCACCTCGGATCCGAGCCGCCGGTAGAGCTGGGCGAGCTCGCAGCCGGCGGCGCCGCCGCCGATGACGACGAGGCTCCCCGGCACCTGCTGCGACGAGGTCGCGTCCCTCGTCGACCAGGCCTCCAGGCCGTCCAGTCCATCGATGGTCGGCGTGACCGGTGAGGATCCCGTCGCGACGACGAGCGTCTCGTACTCGAGCTCCTCTCCGCCCACCCGCACCTCGACGACCCCCGGCCGCACGACGCGTGCTTCGCCGCGTACGAGCCTCACACGCTGAGTGTCGAGCCACTCGACCTGCCCGGCGTCCTCCCAGTTCGACGTCACCCAGTCCCGCCACGCGAAGATCGCCTTCACGTCCAGCGGCCACGTGGTCACTCCGGGGGTTCGCGCTGCGGCCGCGCTCAGCTCCGGCGCGCGCAGGAGGGTCTTCGACGGCATACAGGCGAAGTAGCTGCACTCGCCGCCGACGAGCCGCGACTCGACGAGCGTGATCGGGACCTCGGGATCGAGCCGCCGCAGCTCACCGCAAAAATGCTCGCCGGTCGAGCCTCCTCCCAGAACGACCACGCCGGCCATGGGGCGAGAGCTTACGGCCCAGTCGCCTGCGCGGAACGGGCTTGGCCGACTCCGAATCAGCAGAATCCGCGCGCCGGCAGCCCAAGCCGGAGTGCGTGGAGCGACGGACTAGGCTCTTCGCATGCAGGCCGGCGCTGCCGCCGAGATCGTCTTCGACCACGTCACGAAGCGCTACCCCGGCCGGGAAGAGCCTGCGGTCGACGACCTTTCCCTGACGATTCCAGCCGGGGACATCTGCATTCTCGTCGGCCCATCGGGCGCAGGGAAGACGACGGCGATGAAGATGGTCAACCGGCTGATCGAGATCGACAAGGGCGACATCCGCATCGACGGGACGAGCGTCCGCGACCAGGATGTCACCGAGCTCCGCCGCGGGATCGGATACGTGATCCAGCATGTCGGTCTGTTCCCGCACATGACAGTCGCCGACAACATCGCCACCGTGCCGCGCCTGCTCGGCTGGTCGCGCGAGCGCCGGCGCGCCCGCACAGTCGAGCTGCTCGAGCTCGTCGGTCTCGAGCCCGCCTACGGCAAGCGGTACCCCGCCCAGCTTTCCGGCGGCCAGCGTCAGCGTGTCGGCCTCGCCCGTGCGCTCGCCGCGGATCCACCGCTGATGCTGATGGACGAGCCTTTCGGCGCGCTCGACCCGATCACCCGCGACCGCCTCCAGCTGGAGTTTCTCCGCCTGCACGACGAGGTGCGGAAGACCGTGATCTTCGTCACCCACGACATCGACGAGGCGATCAAGCTCGGCGACCGGATCGCGATCATGCGCGAGGGCGGCATCCTCGCCCAGTACGACACGCCCGACCAACTGCTCGCCCACCCTGCCGACGATTTCGTCGCGCGCTTCGTCGGGGCCGACCGGGGCCTGAAGCGCCTCGCCCTGCGCCGCCTCGACGAGATCGAGCTCGAACCGGTCGACGGCGCCGCACCGCCGGACGCACCGCGCGCGCCGGGGTCGACGACGCTGCGCGACGCGCTCTCGTTGATGATGGCCGAGGGCGCCGACCCGCTCGTCGTCGTCGACGGTGGTGGCACGCCGATCGGGCTGCTCTCGGTCGCGCGGGTCGGCCGCGTCCTCTCCGAACTGTGAGCGGGATGGATCCTCACGCTCTCGGCACACTCGCGGTTCCCACTCGTGACACTTTTCTCGCTAGGCTCGCAGTGGGTGGTGGGCCGGGGTGCCCCAAGGGAGAGGTGTGAGCAGCCTCGGCCAGGGACCGGTCATCCCGAACTTCGGCACGGGCTCGAAGTGCGAGACCGAAAACCACACGTTCTGTTGGGGCTGGGTGCAGAACCACTGGGGCGACACGCTCCAGCCGGCGCTGCTCGACCACCTGAAGCTCGCCGGGCTCGCGGTCTCGATCGGCTTCGTGATCGCCTTTACGGCCGCTCTCGTCGCGTACCGGTATCGCCGTCTCGACCAGCCGATCGGCCTCTTCTCGGACTTCCTCTACACGATCCCGAGCCTCGCGCTCTTCCAGCTACTCGTCCCGATCACGGGCCTGACGGTGACGACGGTCGAAGTCGCGCTCGTCAGCTACACGCTGCTGATCCTCTACCGGAACATCCTCGAAGGTCTGCGCGGCGTACCTGCCGACGTGCGGGAGGCGGCGCGCGCGATGGGCCTGACGTCGTTCCAGACACTTGTCCGCATCGCCCTCCCGCTCGCCTCGCCATCGATCTTTGCCGGGCTTCGGCTCGCCACGGTCTCGACGATCTCGATCGCCACCGTCGCCGCATTCGTCATTCCGGAAGGCCTCGGCCGGCCGATCTTCATCGGCCTCGACCAGCAGATCTTCAAGACTGAGATCATCTCGGCCGGTGCGCTCGCGATCCTGCTCGCGCTCAGCGCCGACGCGATCCTCGTCCTCGTCGCGCGCGCGATCACGCCGTGGAGGAGGGCGTGATCCTCGGCGACACTTTCAGCTGGGGGACGTTCCCCGACGCGATTCGCTTCATCGGCGACAACCCCGGCCTGCTGTGGGACAAGTCGCTCGAGCACCTCGAGCTCGCCGGAGCCGCGCTCGGGATCGCGCTTGCGATCGCTACGCCGCTCGGAGTCGTGCTCGGCCACCTGCACCGCGGGTCGTTCATCGCGATCAGCGTCTCGAACCTCGGCCGCGCGCTGCCGAGCCTCGTCCTGATCGCCTTCGGCGTCCTCGTCTTCGGGATCGGCTTCTGGAACAACACTGCTGCGCTCGTCGTCCTCGCCGTACCGCCGATCCTGACCAACTCGTACTTCGGCGTCGACGAGGTCGACGCGAACGTCGTCGAGGCCGCGCGCGGAATGGGAATGCGCGGCCGTCAGGTCCTCTGGCGCGTCGAGCTGCCGCTGGCGCTGCCGTTGATCTTCGCCGGAATCCGGATCGCCGCCGTCTTCGTGATCGCGACTGCGACGATCGCCGCGATCGCCGGCGGCGGCGGACTCGGCGAGATCATCGTCGACCAGGCGACCTACCGGCTCGCGGGCGTTGTTGCGGCGAGCCTGTGCGTTTCCGCGCTGGCATTCGGGGCGGCCTTCGTGCTTTCCGTGACAAGGAAGGTTTTGACACGTTCGTTCGTTTCGGCGGACTAGCAGAGTAGGGCAGGCCGTCCTCCCTCCAGAAAGGAGCGAACGTGGTTCGCAAGCATGCTCGGCGTGCCGTCAAGGCCGCTTTCGCCCTGGCGTTGGCTATCCCGATCGTATTAGGCGGGACCGCGAACGCGAGGTCCATCGCGCCGACGGTCACGATCGGCACGAAGAACTTCACGGAGCAGTACGTCCTCGGCCAGCTGTACAAGCAGGCGCTCGAGGCCAAGGGCTTCAAAGTCGCCTACAAGGAAAACATCGGTAGCTCGGAGCTGATCGACACTGCGTTGAAGAGCGGGAAGATCAACTTCTATCCCGAGTACACCGGCGTGATCGCCGTCGACCTCGCGCACGTGAAGGCGCCGCAGTCGCTCGCGGCGAACTACGCGGCCGCGAAGGGCTACGAAGAGAAGCACGGGTCGACGCTCTTCAAGCAGACACCGTTCTTCGACTCCGACACGGTCACCGTTCTGAAGTCGACGGCGTCGAAGTACGGCCTGAAATCGATCGGCGACCTGAAAAAGGTCCCGAACGCTTCGTACGGCGGCTATCCCGAGTGCCGCAAGCGGCCGACCTGCCTGCTCGGCCTCCAGAACGTCTACGGGCTGAAGAGCCTGAAGTTCGTCCCGCTCGGGACGATCCCGGTTGCGACGCTGATCGATCAGGGAAAGATCACCGGTGGCGACATCTTCTCGACCGAGCCGGTGCTCGCCTCGGGCAAGTACGTCTCGCTCGCCGACACGAAACACATCTTCGGATTCCAGAACGTGGCGCCGGTCGTAAAGAAGTCGCTCGTGTCTGCCGGCGGCTCGAAGTTCACCTCGACCGTCAACGCCGTGTCCGCCAAGCTGACGAACCAGGCGATGATCGCGATGAACAAGGCCGTCGCGATCGACAAGAAGACGCCGGCGGCCGTTGCCGCGGCATTCCTGCAGGCGAACGGCCTGGCCTAGCTCGACTCAGGGGCAGGCACCGCCCCGTGCCTGCCCCTGCTTCCCCCGTCTCAGTGGCCTGACCTGGCGTATGCTCCGCGGCCGATGGTCGCCGAAGGGTTCACGATCAAGCATCTGGACGAGTTCGAGACGAACGGCCGCTGGTCGCTCGTGCGGCGTGGGCTCGATGTCGGCTCGTTCGGCCTCAATGTCGTCCAGATCGAACAGGGCTATTCGATCCCGGAGCACGACGAGGTCGAGCGCGACCAGGAAGAGGTCTTCATCGTCATGGAGGGCGACGCCGTGCTCGTGATCGACGGCGAGGATCATTCGGCGCCGAAGGGCACGTTCGCGCGCGTCGCGCCGTCGCTGACGCGCACCGTCCGAAACGACGGGGAGCAGCCGGTGTGGCTCCTGATCGTCTCCGCGCCGACGACGAGCGGCTACACCGACATGGGGTGGGCTTGACGTAGCTGCTGCGGGGGACGATGATCTTCCCGCCGTCAGATGGACCCTCAGCCGCGAACGTTGCGGCTTGCGGCGCCGCGCATGCACGGCCCGGAGGTGGCCGAGGTGCAACGCCTGCTCGGGGTGGACGACGACGGGGAGTTCGGACCAGTCACGGCGCGCGCAGTGGCCGGCTGGAAGCGGGCGCGCGGGGCGCGGTCTGCTTCCGGGGAGCTCGATCCACTCGAGCGGCGGCGGTTGCTCGGCGACGTGCGCCTCCGCGCCGTGCGGCTGATGGAGCGCTGGGCCAATGCGCGCATCGGCGAGGACCCGGTCGGCTCAAACCGCGTGCCGGAGCTGGTCTCGCTCGCCGTGCGGCTCGAGGTTCGTCCCGAGTTCAGCAG
>JBKPCT010000097.1:0-6353 GCA_046727515.1 Actinomycetota bacterium
GCTGGCGCTCCCGGAACGAATCACGTCGCCGGCGCGCAGCCGGAGGCGTTCTGCAGCACGCTCTGCCACGTCCCGAGCGGACCCGAGTTCGGCCTGTCCGTGCCGGGCTCGCACACCGTGCCGCAGCGATCGACGCAGCTCGAAGGCCTGGTGGGCGAGCTGCTGTCCGCGAGCGGCATCCCGGGTGGTGCCGTCACCGTCACGTTCCGGCTGACGAACGGAGCCGGCACGCCGCTCACGAGCGTCACCGGTCTGAGCAGCCTTGCGCTCGCAATCAGCGGGCCGTCGACCGACCTGGGCGGCCTGACGCCGCCGGTGACCACGCCCTCCATGCTCTCAAGCAGCGGGGGGACGCTGACGGGCCCGGACGGGAGCGGTGTCTTCACCTTCACGACGACGCTCGCCAACGGCGTCCCGGCGGGAGGCACGGGCACCTGGCGCGTCGGCATGGAAGCGCGGCGCAACGTCACGATCGCCGGGCGAACCGGAACCGTGCAGGAGGCAATGCAGAACGTGGTGCGCGACCTCAGCGTCGACGGCTCACCCGTCGTTCCCCGCCGTGCCGTCGTCGACCAGTCGAAGTGCGCCTCGTGCCACGGCGTCTTCTCTCAGGGCTTCAGCGTGCACGGCAACCTGCGCAACCGCGTCGAGTACTGCGTGATCTGCCACAACCCGAGCATGACCGACGGCGCGCGGCGTGTCGGCGTCAGCGGTGCCGACCCGAACACGCAGCCGATCGGCCTCAAGCACATGCTGCACAAGATCCACACGGGTGAGGAGCTGACGGGGCAACCGTACGTCATCTACGGCTTCAACGGCTCGGTGAACAACTTCGGCGAGGTCCTCTTCCCCGGCAACCGCGCCGACTGCGAGGGGTGCCACCTGCCGGAAACCTTCCTGCTTCCCTTGCCGCCGGGCCTGCTGCCGACACGGCTTTCCCAGATCATGGCGGGCGTTGACACGCCGGTGGGGGCGATTCCGCCGATCCAGGACGCCTGCCTCTCCTGCCACGACGATGCGGGCACCGCGGCGCATGCCGCGACCAACACTGCCCCGGGGGGTGCCGAAGCGTGTGCTGTCTGCCACGGTGAAGGCGCGATCGAGCCCGTCTCGACGGTCCACGCGAACGCATTGCTCTGAACGGTCGAGGTCGCGTGCTGGTCCACGGACACAGGTACCGCGCCGGATGGGTCGGCATGATCGTCGTGCTCGCCGCCGTGAGTGGGTCCTGGCCGCGTACTGCTGCCGCGCAGACCGCACCACCACCCGACGCCGGGGTCTGCGGCAGCTGTCACTACGACCTGGCGCTGGCCTACGCGTTTCCCGCCGGACACGCAGCCGCGCTCGACTGCATCGCCTGCCACGGCGATCGCCGGCCGGGCCGCGTCGGCCGGCGCCATCGCACGATCCCGGACTGCGCGGCCTGCCACGACGCCGTGCATGCGCATCCCGCCAGCGTGGCCAACCGGACGGGCCGACGGCAGACGCGAACCTGTCTCAACTGTCACGACCCGCACGGCACCGCGAACCTCGATCTGGTGCGCGACCTGGTGCACTGGCGCGGGCACCTGTACGACGTGAGCTTCACCATCCAAGCCGGCCTGGCGCCGGGCGGTCTGGCGAACCCGACCGACCCGGGCAGCGGCATGTGCGAGGTCTGTCACCGCAAGACCGAGTTCTATCCCGCGAGCGGCCACGGCGATCCGCACTTCAGCGTGGACTGCCCCGTGTGCCACGATCACACGGTGGCGTTCGCGCCGGTCGCGACCGAGGCGAACTGCATGTTCTGCCACCAGGACGAGGCGGCGCGGCATGCGATGCCGAGCGGTCACGCCGGCCAGACCTGCACGACCTGTCATGCCGAGCTGGATCCGACACCCGGGCCGGGCCATCGCGCCGTCGAAGCGTGCCAGACCTGTCATCCCGCCACCCAGACCCACGCCCCCAGCGGGACGGCGCTGCCCTGCACGCAGTGCCACGACCCGCACGGCTCGCGCAACATCAAGCTGGTGCGCGAGAGCATCACCACTCCGAGCGGCGCGGACCGCCCGATCGTGTTCGACAACCTCCTGGGCCTCATGGACGGCAGCTTCGCCAGTGCCTCGGCGCCCGGCACCGGCGTGTGCGAGATCTGCCATACCACGACGCGCCACTATCGGGCGGATGGGACTGGGCAGCCGCACTTCACGTTCTCGTGCCTGGGCTGTCATCGGCACGACAGCGGGTTCAATCCGTGACACGCCGGTGGCTTCCGGTTCTGGCCGTGGCGGTGGCGCTCGCGTGCGGGCTCCCGGACCTCGAACCGAGGCAGCCGGCGCCGGTTCCCGGCCCGCCACCCGATCCCGCGGCGTTCGCAGGACCGGAGGCGTGCGCTGCCTGCCATCCCGACTGGGCCGAGAGCTACGGCAAGTCGCCGCACGCCCGTGCGCTCGACGACCCGAAGCGCCCGCCCGACCAGCGCGCCTGCGAGGCGTGCCACGGCGCGGGTCAGGCCCATATCGACGCTGGAGGCGGCACGGCGGGCAACTTGCAGACCTTCGCCGCGTCCGAGCCGGCGCCCGAGCGCGCTAAGCCCTGTCTCCGCTGCCACGGCAACGACGCGGCGCTGCACGACTTCACCTACGGCGAGCACGCGCGCGCCGACGTCACGTGCACCGACTGCCACGATCCGCACGGCGGAAGGGGACGCTACATGATGAGGACCGGCGATCCGCTCACCCAGCCGCTGCGCGGGACCACCTGGCGTGACGAGGAGACCATGGTGGTGCTGTGCTACCGATGCCACCCGGATGTGCGCTCGATCTTCGCGTTGCCCGAACGGCACAAGGTGCCCGAAGGCGTGGTGTCGTGCGTCGACTGCCACCAGCCGCACGGCTCGCCGGAGCGCGCGATGCTCCGCGACGGCCAGGAGCGAACGTGCTTCCGGTGCCACGGAGAGGTGGAGGGCCCGTTCGTCTTCGAGCACTTCGGGCTCACCCTCGAGGGCTGTCAGAGCTGCCACGAACCGCACGGCAGCGCGAACCGCCATCTGCTGCGCTACCAACAGGTGGCGCAGCTCTGCTACCAGTGCCACGCGTCGACGCCGGCGACTCACGTGCAGCCGAGCTTTCGTGACTGCACCCGTTGCCACACCGCCATCCACGGCTCGAACACCCAGGCGTTCTTCCTGGAGCCGTGATGCGGTGGTGCGGGGGCCGGCTGATCGTCGCGCTCGTGGTGCTGGGAGCCACCCCTGCGCTGGCGGCGGACGCCCCCCCCGGCGACCAGCCCGCCGCGAACGCCCCCCCTGGGGCATCTCAACCGGCTGCGCCCTCACGGCCCTACCATCTCAGTGGGGCCCTTTCCGCGGGCTACCGGCTGGTCGACGTCGACGGGTCGCGGGACAAGTACGACGAGGACTACAACCTGCAGCCGGGCGGCCGGGTCTTCCTCTTCACCCTCGACGGGGAGGCCCGTGACCCCGACAAGGCCCCGCTCGACCGGTTCCACCTCGAGGTCGACACGCCAGGTGATGAGCCCGTGTCCCGCTTCGTGCTCGATGCCGAGGATCGGGCGTTGTGGTCGCTCCGGGCCGACTTCATCCGCTCGAAGTACTTCTACGACGTCCCGAGTCTCTTCGCCGAGCCGGTGGCCGGCGACATCCGCCTGAACGACCTGCACGCGTTCGATCTGACCCGCACCAACGGCGTCGCCGAGCTGCGCGTGCACCCGAAAGGGCTGCCCACGTTCATCCTCGGGTACCGGCTCTACCTCCGCGAGGGTGACGGGACGTCGACCGTCCTCGTGCCCGGCGGGGGCAACTTCGTCGTGCAGGCGCCGCAGCGGCAGGTGACGAACGTCGGCAGCCTCGGGACCGAGTTCACCGCGCTCGGCACGGGCGTCTTCGTGGAGCAGCAGTACCGCCGCGTGAGCCGCACCTACGGGCTGCACAACCCGGCCCAGTCCGTCGATCCCGCCGACGGCTTCACGCTCACGAGCTGGCAGAGCGTCGAGGGCGACACGATCGACATCCCGATCACGCGTGTGCGGGTGCGCCGCGCGATCGGCGATCGCATCGAGCTGACCGGCGGCTACGTCTTCGCCCACGCCAGCCTGGATGCGGGCCGCACGCGCTTCCGCGACGCCACCAGCACCATTCCCTCCGCCAACGGCCCCAATACCCGAATCGACCGCGGCGACGCCTCGCTCGCCACGCAGCTCGCCGACCTCGGCGCGAGCGTGCGTCTGATCCCCATCGCCACGCTGCATGTCGACTACCGCTACGACGAGCGGAGCCAGCACGGCGATCTCGACGCGCTCCTCGATCCCGGCCACCTGCAGACCACGACGAGCGACCACGTGCGCTGGAACCGGGTCCGGGTGGACGTGGAGGTCCGGCCGCTCAAGACCCTCGCGCTCCGCGCCGGGGCCCAGTACGCGCATCGCGACGCGGCGTTCTCCGTCTCGGATCAGGCCATCGGCACCGACCTGGTGGGCGCGGTCGCCGAGGCGACCTGGAAGCCCAGGCGCTGGCTCGACACGTTCTTGCGCTACGACAACGTCCAGATCGACGACCCGTGGTTCATCCCGGGCAACTCGCAGATCGCCCCCAATGTGCCGTCGCGCGAGATCGCCTACACGTTCCAGAATCGTGGCAAGGCGGGCTTCCGGCTGCGGCCGCGCGACTGGATGCTGCTGTCGTACGAGTTCACCGGCGACAGCTTCGAGAACTCCAACTTCCGCGGGCTCGTGCACCGCTTCGCCAACACCGTCTCGGTGAGCCTGACCCCGCTCGCCGGCCTCACCGCCGTGGCCGGCTACACCCACCGCACCCTCGACACCAGCAACCTGATCCTGATCGCGCCGCGCTATGTCCCGAGGACCTCGCTCCAGGACGCCACCGAGGACGTGGTCACGACCACCCTGACCTACGACTTCAAGCTCATCGGATACAGCTGGTCGACCGGCTGGAACCTCGCCTGGTTCCGATCGGACAACCGTCTCATGCCGAGCTTCGAGCCGGGGCTGCCGCCGCAGGGCCGGTACGATCTCAGCCGATTCGACGCGGGCGTGTTCCTCGCGTTCCACCATCCGTTCCTCGAGCCCGCCATCGAGGTGCGGCGGATCACGTATTCCCAGAGACCGCTGTCGCGGAACGACTACGACGCGACCATCGCCGTGTTCCGGCTGACGCGCCGCTTCGACTTCTGACCAGCCCTGCCGTACTTCAATGCCCTTGCGGCGACCCGCCGCGCGAGGCTATGAGGGCCGCTCTCCGTCACCAGCAACCAGGAGGCAGCTGAGATGAACCAGCGCTTCGGAGTCGTAGGACCGAGCTGGCAATTGGTTGCGCTGGCGATCGCGATCGCGGTGGTCATGGGTACGCACGTTTTCGCCGCCGATCAGATCGACGAGGCCCTCAGCAACGCCGGGCAGGTCTGGTACGAGAAGTATGCATTCCCTGTCGGCGTGCATCCAGAGCATCGTCGCGTTCGAGATCGGGTACGACGAGCTGGGTCTGCGCTACCTGATGAACGCCCTGCTGATGGATCTCGGCGATGTGGCGGGGAACGTGAAGGACGGCTGCCACATCGCGTCGATGGGCGGGACGTGGATGGGGGTCGTGTACGGATTGGCCGGTTTCCGCGACCACGGCGGCCGACTGTCGTTCCGCCCGCACAAGCAGGTTCGTAATCTGCACTTCCACTTGACTGTCCGCGGTCAGCTTCTCGCCGTCGAGATCACAACCGACGGCGCGACGTACACCCTAGAACAGGGCGACGGCCTGACGGTCTACCACAGGGACGAACGGTTGGATCTGAGGCCGGGGGAACCGGTTCGTCGACCCTGATGATGCTGGGCTCGGTGGTCTGTGCCACGTCCGCGCACCGGCGCCTCACTCGAAAAAGAAATTCATGCCCACGGTCACCTGAAAGTTCTCGGTGGCGGCCTCGAGGGGCACCTCAACGCTGGAGAAGACCTGCGTCCATCCGGCCAGCAGTTTCCCCGTCCCGACCTTGAGCCTGTTGGAGTACTCATTGGTCCGCTCGAAATCGGCCTTCCCTTTGTATTCCAGGGTCACAGACCAGCGGTCTGGCAAGAGAAAGATGAAGGGCGCATTGATCTCGAGATTACTCACGTCCGCCGCTCCAGACTCGGCGGCCACCGAGTCGTTGTAGACAAAGTTCGGCGCCAGCGTCAGCCAGCGCGCCGCGTCCCAACTGAAGGCGAGAATTGGTTTGAGCTGCGCAGTCCCATCGCCGAGCGCGTCGGCCGTGGCCGTGTTGAACTTGGTTTCGAGACCACACGCGGCCCGGAAGGTCGGGGCGAGCCGCCACGCCGTGGCGAAGGCAAACTCGATGTCGCCGAGGCCC
>JBKPCT010000098.1:0-9442 GCA_046727515.1 Actinomycetota bacterium
CCGCTCCGACGAGCCGATCGCGTTCCGCGACGACGAGGCCCTCGACCGGCTGGGCGGGATCGCCGACGCCTTCCTCGCCCACGACCGGCCCATCCACCGGCGCTGCGAGGACTCGGTCGTCCGCCGCGAGTTTCCGATCCGCCGGTCGCGCGGCTTCGTGCCGGAGGCCCTCGAGCTCGTCTCGGCCCGGCCGATCGTCGCCGCAGGCGCCGAGCTGAAGAGCACGTTCTGCGTCGCCACGCCGGCCGGCGCGTACCTCTCACCCCACCTCGGCGACCTCGACTCCGAGGCCGCCTACCGCGCGTTCACGACCGACCTCGAGGTGTACCTGGCCATGCTCGGCGTGGAGCCGGAGGCGGTCGCCCACGACCTCCATCCCGACTACCTCTCGACGAAGTGGGCGCAGGAGCAAGGCCTGCCGCTGGTCAGCGTGCAGCACCACCACGCCCACGCGGCTGCGTGCCTCGCCGAGCACGGCGAGCAGGGCCCGGCGCTTGCCCTCGTCTTCGACGGCACGGGCTACGGCACCGACGGGACGCTCTGGGGCGGCGAGCTCCTGCGCTGCGACCTCGACGGGTTCGAACGGCTCGCGTGGCTCGACCCGGTTCCGCTGCCCGGCGGCGAGGCGGCGATCAAGGAACCGTGGCGCATCGCCGCCGTCCATCTCGAGCGCGCCGGCCTGCCTGTGCCCTGGGAGCGCTGGCCGGCCGTGCGGGAGAGCCTGAAGGCGAACGCGCCGCTCTCGTCGGGGATGGGGCGCCTGTTCGACGCGGTCGCCGCCGTCCTCGGCGTGCGCGAGCAGATCAGCTACGAGGGCCAGGCCGCGATCGAGCTCGAGCAGCTCGCCGGGGAGACGCGGGCCGAGCCCTGGGCGTGGCGCTTCGGCGCCACCACCGACGTAGTAACACGCTGTTACTCGGCGCTCCAGCGCGGCTCCGATCCGGCTTGGATAGCGGCTTCCTTCCACGAGACGGTGGCCGCTTCGGCCGCGGCTGTTTGCGCCGAGGCGGCCGGGCCCGAAACCGTCGTCCTCTCCGGGGGGACGTTCCAGAACCTCCGGCTTCTCCGCTCGACCCGAGCCCGGCTCGAGCATGCCGGCTTCCGTGTCCTCAGCCACCGCCTCGTCCCGCCGAACGACGGCGGGATCAGCTTCGGGCAGGCGGCGGTCGCCGCTAATAGGATCAGCTGACGATGTGCCTCGCCATCCCGGCGCAGCTCGTTGAGGTGATCGAGCCCGGGCTTGCGAACGCGGAAGTCTCGGGCGTGCGGCGCGAGGTGTCGACCGCCCTCGTCCCCGAGGCCGAGGTGGGCGACTGGGTGCTCGTCCACGTCGGGTTCGCGCTCCACACGATCGACGAGGACGAGGCCGCGCGCACCTTCGCCCTGCTCGAGGAGATCGAGTGGTAAGTCCCGAGACCTGCCACACCTGCGGGGACGTCGCCGTCGAGGCGCGGGTGGTCGAGGTCGCAGGCGACACGGCGGTCGTCGAGGTCGACTCGACCCGCGACCGGGTGGCGGTCGAGCTCGTCGGGCCGGTGGCGCCCGGTGACGTGCTCCTCTGCCACGCCGGGATCGCGATCCGGAAAGTCGCAGTCGCCGTAGGCTCGACGGAGGCGACCAAGAGAGCGGAGGTGCCGGCTTCGCCGGCGCCGGAGCGAGGCTCGTGAAGTTCGTCGACGAGTACCGGGACGGCGCGCTCGCGCGGCGTCTGGCTGCCGAGATCGCCTCGCTGGTGCACCCCGACGAGACCGTGCGGATCATGGAGGTCTGCGGAGGGCACACCCACGCGATCGCGAAGCACGGGCTCGAGGATCTGCTCCCGGCCGAGGTCGAGTACCTGCACGGCCCCGGCTGCCCCGTCTGCGTGATCCCGATGGGCCGGGTCGACGACGCGATCTCCCTCGCCGAGCGTCCGAACGTCACCTTCACGACCTTCGGTGACATGCTGCGGGTCCCCGGCGGCCGGGGGACGCTACTCGAAGCGAAGGCCCGCGGCGCGGACGTGCGCATGGTGTACTCGCCTCTCGACGCGCTCGCGATCGCACAAGCGGAGCCGGACCGCGAAGTGGTCTTCTTCGCGATCGGCTTCGAGACGACGGCGCCGGCGACGGCGGTCACGCTCCTCCGCGCCCGCGCGGCCGGAGTCCGGAACTTCTCCGCGTTCTCGAACCACGTGACGATCGTCCCGCCCCTCCGGGCGATCCTCGACACGCCGGACACGCAAATCGACGCCTTCATCGCGCCCGGCCATGTCTCGACGGTGATCGGGACGGAGCCGTACCGCTTCATCCCGGCGGACTACGGGAAGCAGGTCGTCGTCTCGGCGTTCGAGCCGCTCGACATCCTCGAGTCGACGGCGATGATCCTTCGCCAGCGCGCCCAGGGCCGCTGCGAGCTGGAGAACCAGTACACGCGAGCCGTCCGCCCCGAGGGCAACCCGCGCGCGATCGAGGCGATCGACGCAACGATGCGGTTGCGCGAGACGTTCGAGTGGCGGGGGCTCGGCTCCATTCCGTGGAGCGCGCTCAGGCTCAGGGAGGCATTCGCCGACTGGGACGCAGAGGTGCGGTTCGAGCTCCCGCGGGTGCAGGTCGCCGACCCGAAGGCGTGCCAGTGCGGTGAGGTGCTCGTCGGCGCGATCAAGCCCTGGGAGTGCAAGGTGTTCGGGACGGCCTGCACCCCGGAGCGCCCGCTGGGAACCTGCATGGTCTCGAGCGAAGGCGCGTGCGCCGCCTACTACAGCTATGGCCGTCACGCTGCGTGAGCAGGTCGTCACGCTGGCGCACGGCGCCGGCGGCACGGCGACGCGCAAGCTCGTCCAGGGGCTCTTCGTCGAGGAGCTCGCGAACCCCCTGTTGAACGAGCTCGGCGACGCTGCCGTCGGCGAAGGCCTGGCCTTCACCACCGACTCGTTCGTCGTCAAGCCGCTCTTCTTCCCCGGCGGGGACATCGGCGAGCTGGCCGTGAACGGGACCGTGAACGACCTCGCAGTGGCCGGCGCGGAGCCGCTCTGGCTCTCCGCCGGCTTCGTGCTGGAGGAGGGCTTTCCGATCGACGACCTCCGGCGGATCGCACGTTCGATGGCGCGCGCCGCCGAGCGCGCGGGAGTGCCGGTCGTCGCCGGCGACACGAAGGTCGTCGAGCGCGGGAGCGCGGACGGTCTCTTCGTCACGACCGCAGGCGTCGGCCGCCTGCGCGCGACGTTCGGCGAGCCGCGGCCCGGCGACCGCGTCCTCGTCTCAGGGCACGTCGGCGACCACGGATTCGCGGTCCTGGTCGCGCGCGGGGACCTCCGGCTCGAGACGGCGCTCGAGAGCGACACGGCCCCCGTCCACGAGCTGGCCGAGGCGCTCGCCGAGCTCGGGCCGGCGCTGCGCTTCATGCGCGACCCGACGCGCGGCGGCCTCGCGACGACGCTGAACGAGCTCGTGCGGGCCACACGGCTCGGCGCCCGCCTCGACGAGACAGCGATTCCGATCCGCTCGGAGGTCGCCGGCGCCGCGGAGATCCTCGGAATCGATCCGCTCTACGTCGCGAACGAGGGCAAGCTCGTCGCCGTCGTCGCGCCCGAGGCGGCGGACGAGGCGCTCGCCGCGCTGCGGGCGAACCCCCTCGGCGCAGACGCGGCGGTCATCGGGGAGCTCGTCGCCGACCCGACCGGTCTCGTCCTGCTCGACACGGCGTTCGGCGGCACCAGGATCGTCGACACGCTGGTCGGCGACCCGCTCCCGCGAATCTGCTGAACTCCACCCCATGAGCGCAGGCCCGCTGGCCAACGACGAGCTTCGCCTGATCGACGCCTATTGGCGCGCGGCGAACTACCTGTCCGTTGGCCAGATCTACCTGCTCGACAACCCGCTGCTGCGGGAGCCGCTGAAGGCCGAGCACGTGAAGCCGCGCCTACTCGGCCACTTCGGCACCACCCCGGGGCTGAACCTGATCTGGGTGCATCTGAACCGAGCGATCCGGGCCCGTGGACTGACGGCGATCTACGTCACCGGGCCGGGGCACGGCGGCCCGGGGATCGTTGCGAACGCGTACCTGGAGGGGACGTACTCGGAGCTGTACCCGAGGATCGGGCCCGGCGAGGAGGGTCTGCGCGAGCTGGTCCGCCAGTTCTCGTTCCCGGGCGGGATCCCGAGCCACGCAGCGCCGGAGACGCCGGGCTCGATCCACGAGGGGGGCGAGCTCGGCTACGCCCTCGCGCACGCCTACGGCGCCGCGTTCGACAACCCCGAGCTGCTCGTCTGCTGCGTCGTCGGCGACGGCGAGGCGGAGACGGGGCCGCTGGCGACGAGCTGGCACTCGAACAAGTTCCTCAACCCGGCCACGGACGGCGCTGTCCTCCCCGTCCTGCACCTGAACGGCTACAAGATCGCGAACCCGACGGTGCTGGCCCGGATCCCGGAAGACGAGCTCGTCTCACTGCTCGAGGGCTACGGGCACCGCCCGCTGCTCGTCTCCGGCGACGATCCCGCGCTGGTCCACCAGGCGTTCGCGGCAGCGCTCGACGGCGCGCTGGACGAGATCGCAGCAATCCAGCAGGCGGCACGCTCCAGTCGTGCGAGCGACCGGCCGCCCTGGCCGATGATCGTGCTGCGCACCCCGAAGGGCTGGACCGGCCCGAAGACGGTCGACGGCAAGCCGGTCGAAGGCACGTGGCGCTCGCATCAGGTACCGATCGCCGACGTCCGCGGGAGCGAGGACCACCTGCGGCTGCTCGAGGAGTGGCTCCGCAGCTACCGCCCGGAGGAGCTCTTCGACGACAGGGGCAACCTCGTTCCCGAGCTCGCCGCTCTCGCGCCGGACGGCGAGCTGCGGATGAGCGCCAGCCCGCATGCGAACGGCGGCGTCCACCGCGATCTCGTTCTCCCCGACTTCCGCGACTACGCCGTCGAGGTCAAGGTGCCGGCGACGCACCTCAGCGAGGCGACGCGCGTGCTCGGGGCGTTCCTGCGCGACGTGGTCGCGCGCAACCGCGAGAACTTCCGCCTCTTCGGCCCCGACGAGACCGCCTCGAATCGCCTCGACGCGGTCTTCGAGACGACCGCGCGCGCCTGGCTCGCCGAGACCGAGCCGACCGACGAGGGTCTTGCCACGAACGGCCGCGTGATGGAGGTGCTCTCGGAACACCTCTGCCAGGGCTGGCTGGAGGGCTACCTGCTCACCGGCCGGCACGGCCTCTTCGACTGCTACGAGGCCTTCATCCACATCGTCGACTCGATGTTCAACCAGCACGCGAAGTGGCTGAAGGTGACGCGCGGGATTCCGTGGCGGCCACCGCTCGCCTCGCTGAACTACCTGCTCAGCTCACACGTCTGGCGGCAGGACCACAACGGCTTCTCACATCAGGATCCCGGCTTCATCGACCACGTCGTCAACAAGAAGGCGGAGGTGATCCGCGTCTACCTGCCGCCGGACGCAAACACGCTCCTCTCCGTCGCCGACCACTGCCTGCGCAGCCGGCACTACGTGAACGTGATCGTCGCGGGCAAGCAGCCGGCGCTCGACTACCTCCCGATGGATGAGGCGATCGTCCACTGCACGCGTGGCCTCGGCATCTGGGACTGGGCCTCGAACGACGAGGGCGGTGAGCCCGACGTCGTCATGGCCTGTTGCGGCGACGTGCCGACGCTCGAGACGCTCGCCGCCGTCTCGATCCTGCGCGAGCGGCTCCCCGATCTGAAGATGCGCGTCATCAACGTCGTCGACCTGATGCGGCTGCAGCCGGAGAGCGAGCATCCGCACGGACTGTCCGACGGCGAGTTCGACTCGTTGTTCACGCGCAACCGGCCGATCGTCTTCGCCTACCACGGCTACCCGTGGCTGATCCACCGGCTCACCTACCGCCGCACGAACCACGGCAACCTGCACGTGCGCGGCTACAAGGAGGAGGGAACGACGACGACGCCGTTCGACATGGTGATGCTCAACGACCTCGACCGCTTCCACCTCGTGATCGACGCGATCGACCGCGTACCGGGGCTCTCGTCGCGAGCGGCGCATCTGCGCCAGGAGATGGAGGACGAGCGGCTGCGCTGCCGCGCCTGGACGCGCAGGTACGGCGAGGACCGTTCCGACGTCCGCGACTGGACCTGGACGTCCTAGTCGTCAACGCCGGCTCGACGAGCCTGAAGCTGCATCTCGTCTCGGGCGAGGAGGCGACCGCGGTGGAGTCGTTCGACGTGCGCTGCGACGCGGTCGGTCACCGGATCGTCCACCTCGGGAGGCTCGTGACCGAGGCGGCCGCGATCGACAACTCCGTCCTCGAGCACATCGAGGAGGGCGCCGCGGTCGCCCCGCTCCACAACCGGCCCGCCCTCGAGGCGATCGCCCGCGCGCGCGAGGCGCTTCCGGAAGTCCCGCACGTCGCGGTGTCGGACTCCTACTTCCACGCGTCGATGCCGGACGAGGCGCGCCTGTACGCCGTGCCGGAGGACTGGCGTACGGAACGCGGCGTCGTCCGGCACGGCTTCCACGGGCTCGCAGTGGAGTCGGTCGTCGAACAGATGGGCGCGCCGCGTCTCGTCGTCTGCCACCTCGGAGGCGGATGCTCCGTGACCGCGGTCAAGGACGGCCGCTCGATCGACACCACGATGGGCCTGACCCCGCTCGAGGGCGTGCCGATGGTCACGCGGTCGGGGTCGCTCGACCCGGGCGCGATCCTCTACCTCCTCCGAGGCGGGTTGGATGCCGATGGCCTCGACCACGCGTTGAACGAGCAGTCGGGCCTCGACGCGCTCGGTGGGCTGGACGAGCCGTTCGTCGTCTCGTACCTCGCCTACCACGTCGCCAAGGCGGTCGCCGCGATGGCCGCGGTGCTGGGCGGCGTGGACGTGATCGCCTTCAGCGGAGGGATCGGCGAGCATCGCGCTGACGTGCGCGAGGCGATCGCGGAGCGAGTCGCCTTCCTCGGCGCGCACGTTCACGTCTCGCCGGCGCGAGAGGAGCTCGCGATCGCCCGACACGTTCGCCGGCTGCTCGGCGATTAGGGAGTTCGCCGGCGCAGCGTGGCTGCCCCTGCGGCGAGCGCGAGCCCGGTAAGGCCGAGCACGACGGCGACGTCGACCGCGAGCCGAGCCCCGTAGACCTCCCGCACCGTCCGGTCGAGCGCATCGTAGGCGTAGGTGAGCGGCATCGCCCACGATGCGAGCTCGAGCACGCGCGCCATCTGGTCCCGGGGCGCGAACAGCCCGCAGAGCAGGAGCTGCGGGAAGATGAACGCCGGCAGGAACTGCACCGCCTGGAACTCGGTCGTCGCGAACGCGCTGACGAAGAGGCCGAGCGAGGTGCCGAGCATGGCGTTCGCGACGGCGAGCAGGATCACCGCCCACTTCGCGCCGGCGACGTGCAGGTCGAGCGCCCAGAACGCGACGGTCGAGACCAGCACGGCCTGCACCGCCGCGAGCAGCGCGAAGGCGCCCGCATAGCCGGTCAGCAGGTCGATCTTCGCAAGCGGCATCGTCATCAACCGCTCCAGCGTTCCCGTGGTCCGCTCCCTGAGCATCGTGATCGAGGTAACGAGGAACATCGTGATCAGCGGGAAGACGCCGAGCAGGGGGCCGCCGATCCGGTCGAACACGGAGGAGCCCTGGAAGACGTACTTGACGAGCGTGACGAGGGCGGCCGGGACGACGAGAACGAGCGCGACTGTGCGAGGGTCGTGGCGCAGCTGGCGAAGCACGCGCGCGGCCGTCGCACCCGTGACCCGGAGACTCATGCCGACTCCGCCAGGGCCAGGAACGCCTCCTCGAGATCCTGCTTGCCGGTCCGGGCACGCAGGTCGTCGGGGGTGATTGCAGCGAGCAGCCTTCCGTCACGGAGGAGCAGGAGGGAGTCACAGCGCTGGGCCTCGTCCATCACATGGCTCGAGACGAGCAGCGTCGAGCCCGCCTCGGCGAGCGAGTGGAACAGCTCCCAGAGGTCCCGGCGCAACACGGGGTCGAGGCCGACCGTCGGCTCGTCGAGGACGAGCAGCTCCGGCCGGTTGAGCAGCGCTGTGGCGAGGGAGACGCGGGCGTGCTGGCCCCCCGAGAGGCGGTCGACGCGCTGCCCGGCTTGCGATCGCAGGTCGACCTCGTCGAGCTCCTCCTCGATCCGGTCGGATGACACCGGCAGGATCCGGCCGAAGTAGCCGAGGTTCTCGCGCAGGTCAGGTCGCCGTAGACCGACGGCGCCTGGGTCACGTAGCCGACCCGGCTGCGCAGCGAGGGCGAGCCGGCGGGGCTGCCGAGGACAACGACCTCGCCGCCCTCGACGATCTGCACGCCGACGATCGCTCGGATCAGCGTCGACTTGCCGGAGCCGCTCGGACCGAGCAGCCCGGTGACCGAGCCGGCAATGATCTCGAGCGAGAGGCCGTCGAGAGCGAGGTTGCCCCCACGACGGACGCGCAGGTCCCTGATTGCGATCGCGGCTGGAGCGGCCATTTTTGGAGAACGGCCTTAAGGTGCCGGGCACCCGTCTTAACAGTGCCTGGCACCGTAACGTCGCTGCGTACGCATCGAATCGGAAGTGTTCTTAACAGTGCCTGGCACCGTAAAGCGACTCTGGAGAGCGCCACGCGATGCGACGCGGAACGACAACGTCAGTGCAGTCTCGGCGGTCGGTCAGGCGACGAGCTCGCGGAAGCCCGGCTCGTCCCGGATCGCATCGAGGTCCGAGTCCTTCCGCGCCATCTCGCGGAACCTCGGTGCCGCCTCGATCGCGGCACCGAGGTGCCGGATCGCCTGGTCCGGATGCCCGGCGAGGCTCTCGACGCAGGCGAGATTGTAGAGAGGAGCGCCGTACTGCGGGTTCGCCTCGATGGTCTCCCGGCCCTTCGCGATCACGCCCTCGTAGTCGCCGGCCTGGTACAGGTCGTGCACCGGCCCCCATAGCTCCAGCCAGCCGTCCGCCTCGAACGGCTTCCCCGGCGTGGCGCCGATCGCGAGCACGATCGTCCCCGCCTCCTCGGCGTGGGCCGTCCTGCGGTTTGGCCCGGCCGGCACGAGCACGAGCGTCCCCTGCGGGGCGTCCAACGTGTCGTTCCCGACCTCGAACCGCGCCCTTCCGCGCACAACGACGTAGAGCTCGTCGTTGTCGTCCTCCTGGTCCTCCGAATGCTCGGGAACCAGCTGGTCGCCGGGCTTCTCCGCGATCCACGAGTTGATCCCGAACGCCTCGATCCCGAGCTCGTGCCGCACGCGTGCGAGCTTGGAACCGCGGTAGTCCACCCGCTCGATCTCGTCAAGGTGGGCGACCCTGTACTCGGCCACCTGCTTCGCCCTCAGCCGACCACCTCGCGAAAGCCGGGCTCCTCCCGAATCGGGTCGAAGTCGGAGTCCTTCTGGGCCAGGTCGCGGAACATCGGCGCTGCGTCGATCGCGCGCCGAAGGTGTTCGATCGCCTCCTGGGGGTGCCCGCCGAGGCTCTCGGCGCACGCGAGGTTGTAGAGCGGCGC
>JBKPCT010000099.1:0-20309 GCA_046727515.1 Actinomycetota bacterium
GCGCCCGTCGACGTGGTCGTGACGAAGAACGCCTGGTCGCCGAGGCGCGCCACCGTCCCGTCGTCCATGATCCGGCCGGCGTCGGTGCCGAGGACGGCGTACCGGATCCGGCCCAGGTCGAGGTCCGCGAACCGATTGGGGTAGAGCCGCTCGAGGAAGACCGCCGCATCCGGCCCGCGGACGAGCAGCTTCCCAAGGGTGGAGACGTCGATCACGGCGACCGCCTCGTGCACGGCCCGCACCTCGGCGAAGGCGTCACCGTACGAGTGGGGCCGCCGCCAGGCGCCGGTCCACATCATCGTCGCCCCGAGCTCCTTGTGCCGGTGGTGGATCGCCGTCCGCTTTGCCGGCTCGTGCCCGCGCCCGGCGAGCAACCCGAGCGGCAAGGGCGACCACGGCGGCCGCGCCGTCGTCGTCCCGATCGCCCCTTCGCTCGTCCCGGTCGCGCGCGCGAAGAAACGGACCGCGGCGAGGTGGCAGAGCCGGCCCTGGCACGGGCCCATCGTCACCGTCGTATAGCGCTTGGCGAGCTCGATCGAGTCGAAGCCCTCCGCGATCGCCCGCTTCATGTCCTTGTCGGTCACGTCCTCGCAGACGCAGAGGAAACACTTGCCGCGCCCCTCGTACGACGGCCGGGGAACAGCGGAACTCACGCCCGCGCCGGTGACTGACCCAACCGCCTCGACGTGCGGAGGGAGCTCTGCCGGGACGAAGATGCCGCGCGCCGGGTCGTACTCGATCCGCGCGCCCGCCTGGGCGAGCAGCGAGTAAGCGGGCTGCGTACCGCCGTCGGCGACGACGAGATCGCAGCGGATCCGCGCTCCGGCGACGGTCAGCGAGCGCACTCGCCCTCGCCGCCCCTGGGCGAAGAGCTCACTCGTCGTTCGCTCGCGGAGGTCGACGACCTGCGCCACCTCGACGCCTGCCGCCTCCAGGTCGGCGACGACTTCCGGCTCGCGGGCGGTCACGACCACCGCGCGCTCGCCCGGCTTCAGCGACCAGTCCCTGACCAGGCGGCGAACGCCGCTCGGGAGCATCACCCCGACGAGGTCGTTGCCGGGGAAGACGAGCGGCTGCTCGACGGTCCCCGTCGCGACGACGATGCGCTCGGCGCGGAAGCGGTAGAGGATCTCGCCGGCGTCGACGGGGACGAGGCCGCCCTCGTAGATCCCGACCGCGCGGGCAGGGGCGATCGTCTCGAACGCGCCGTCCCCGAGCGGCGTACCGTCGTGGACGAGCACGACCTGTTGCCCTTTCCCAGCCTGCTTCCGGGCGGCCTCGACCCCGGCCCGGCCGCCGCCGATCACGAGCACCTCGGCCCGGCGATGTTCCGTGTCGAACCTGCGGGAGCGCCGCGCGTGCTTGTCGACGCGGCCGAGCCCGGCTAGGTTGCGGAGGACCCGCTCGTAGTAAGGCCAGGCCCAACGCGGCCTGATCATCGTCCGGTAGTAGAAGCCGACCGGCGTGAACGGCCCGCCGACCTTGTCGACGACCGAGAGCAGGTCCCAGTCGAGCGCCGCGAGCACGTTCTGCGGGCGCACCACCGCGCCCTGGCGGGCCGGCTCGACGCACGCGCGCACGTTGGGAACGCCGTCGACCTGCACGAGGCAGTTTGGGCAGGAGCCCGAGCAGCAGAGGAGCCCGCGCGGGCGGTGGTACTTGAAGCTGCGAGAGAAGACGCGTCTGCCCCCGGCGAACAGCGCCGAGCCGAACGTGTCGCCCTCGAACGCCTCGATCGTCTCGTCGTCGAAAAAGAAGGTGAGCGTGCGGCCGCGGTCGATCCGCTCGTCCGGCTTCGGAGGCAGCCTCATACGGTCTCCTTCACCTTCGCCTCGGCGAGCACGGCCACGACCTCGTTCGTTCTGGTGTCGCGGTCGGCCAAGAACCAGACTCGGCAGCCGAGCCGGTGGTGCCACCACTCCCGCTGGATGCCGGCGACGTTCCGCCGGAAGTAGAGGTAGGAGGAGAGCTCGCGACGCGACGGCGCCGCCCTCGGCCGCACCGTCATCTCGCCGGCGTACGCGAACTCGTTCACGTCGCGCGGCCCGCAGTTCGGGCACTGGAGCAGGAACGACATCAGGAGGAGGAGCGCGTCGCGGGTCGAACGCTCGGCGGCCTCGCCTCGCCGGTCGGCGATTTCAATTTCTCGACCGACGTGATCTCCAGCGGCGGCGGCAAGATCTTGATCTTTGATTCTTGACCCGCCAGTCGACCAAGTCAAATTTGCACCCGGCTACGGGCCAGGAGATCTTGTAGTTCCCGGACGGCGGCTCGGAGCTCGTCGGCGAACAGGCGCATCTCGTCCCCTGTCCGGCGCCCTGCGCTCAGGTAGAGGCGGGATTGGCCCGGAAAGACCATGTAGCTGATGCCGATGCAGCGGTTGCCGGTGGGGCCGAATCCGGAGTACTCGATGTTCGCGGATGCCGTGGAGCTGGTGCTGAGGTAGTCGTCGCGCATCTCGAGCCAGCCCGGGGTCTCGTAGAGCGCGAGTGGCTCGGTCACGCCTAGCGCCTCACCGCGGCGCCTTTGGATCAGCTGCAGCTCCCAGAGATGTTGCTCGGGCGCACGGCCGGCCTGGCATTCCCTCGCCCGCTCGACGTGCTTTTCTGCCGCCGCCACGAGCGCAGCCGTGCGGGCCGGCTCGTCCGCGTCGGGGTCGTCCATCGCGGCGACGAACCGCACCGTCTCCGGTGTGACGACGCGCATCGCCTCCGTGCGGCCGTTTCGGTAGTGCCGGGTCGCGATCGATTCGTAGGTGGCGCCCACGAGTCCTCTGGCCCGGTTGTGAGCGAGCTGGAAGCCCATCTGCACGAACGCGTCAGGCGAGATCCGAAGCTCCTTGGCCCGGTCGCGGCCGAAGTCGTCGAGTACGACGATCGAGGTCTCCGTGTCGGCGGCTTGTGCGGCGAACGAGGCGGCGGCCGCCTGAACGTCGGCCTGCAGCTCGGCGTCGAGCTCGAACTCGATCGCCTCGAACGCCGGCTTCCCCTGGGATCGGGCGCCGGACTGACGCGAATGGTCTTCCGCCGACTGGCCGAGCACAACGTCGACGAAGTCGACGACCGTCGTCCCGTCGAGGCAGGAGTGCTCCACGTTGAGGCCGGCCCTGCCGTCGGGGAAGACGATCAGTGAAACGGCCTTGTCGAACCAGCGATTGCCGCTGTCGCCGTGAAGCAGCTGGTCGCATGCCTCTTCTGACGTCGTGGGGACGAACTCGTCGAGGCAAAGGCAGAACAGCGCAGACTCGACGGCGTCGAGCATCCGCAGATTGCGGGGATGGCAGTCGAGGAGGGCGCGGCGGCTTTCTGCCCACTCCGCTCGTGCCTTCGTGGTCAGGTGTCCGACGGAAGTCGTGGACCCGAACGTGCCCGCACCGTCAGCGATCAGTGCCTGCAGTCCCGCCTTCAGCTCAGCCACGGTGTGGGGGTGACCGCGCGGGCCGACGACGTCCAGGCGGAATGCCTGCCCACGGAAGAAGACGACGATATGGCGTTCCGGCGACGGGCCCGGCAATTCATTGCTGTAGGGCGCCCGGACGGTGTCTTGCTCGGGTCCTGGGATCCGCGTCGTTGAGAACAGAAACCGGTGCTGCTCCATCGACAGCGCTCGACCTCGATGGACCGCGGGCGGGATGAGCTGCGCGTCGAGCAGCAGCTTGTAGTTGACTGCGGCGGCGATCAGCCCCGCCGCCCGTTCGACCTGTCCCTGGCCCGCGCCCTCGAGCAGGCAGAAGTAGTTGGCGTTGAGCGCGATACGGTCGCGGCGCCCGAGGTAGCGCGACAACCAGAACTCGTCGAGCCAACTTCGCACTCCGTCTCGGCCGTCGAATCGCTCGAGCGCTGCTTGCAGCTTGCGCGCGGGGCTCTCCGGTCGCAGGAACGACGCCACGGCCGCCTCGGTCGCGGCCAGCTCGGCTTCGCTGAGGAGCGGTGAGCACCAGGCGATGAACCGGTCGCAGCTCTCCTCCAGAGTCGGCAACGGCACGCGCGGAAGGCGGACCTCGTTGCCGAACGTCCGCGTGGAGAGCTCGTCAGCGCTGCTCAGTTTGTTCTCCTCCGACGCCGGCGGAGGCGGTGTTCCAGGCGGGCCCCGAGCCGGCGGTGAGCTCGCCCGTTGCCGGGTCGCGGGCGACAGCGCTGACGCGGGCGACGTTGATCGGCGCCGGCGTCTCCTCTAGTTGAACGACGACATGCCCGAGCTCGCGTAGCCGCTCCTGCACCGCGGGCGCGATGCGACTGTCGACGAAGGTCTCCTCCCCCTGGCAGTGGACTCGCGGGCTTTCGACCGCTTGCGGCACACCCATGCCGAAGTCGACGTGGTTGACGAAGGCATGGAGGACGCCACTGGCGATCCGATAGCCGTCGGAGCCGCAGGCGCCGAAGACGCCGACGCCGCCTTGCTCGGCGGCGATCGCGGGAACGGCAAAGATGGGCATCTTCCCCGGGGCGATGGCGTTCGGGCGGTCGGGCCGTGGATCGAAGTTGCGCATGGCGTTGTTGAGGAAGAACCCGCCGTCGGGGACGAGGACGAGGGAGCCGAAAGGGGATGTGATCGAGGTGATGAGCGCGGCGACGTTGCCGTCCGCGTCGGCGGCGACCATCTGGCTCGTCCCCGAGAGGCCGGATGCGGAGGGCCTCGTCGCGACGACCTCGACGTTCGGTCGCTCCTGCTCGTACCGCCAGGGGTCGCCGGCTGCGATCGGCCGGGGCGCAGCCCGGTCGAGCCGGATCCCCGCCGCCCGTGAAGCGGCGAACTCGGGACTGGCGAGCCCGTTGACGGGGCTCGGACCAAAGTCGGGGTCGGCGTAGAAATGCATGCTGTCGGCAAAGGCATGGCCCATCGCCTCGGCCATCAGGTGCCGGTATTCGCTGCTGTCGGGGCCGAAGCGGGCGAGGTCGAAGCAGGCGAGGATGTTGAGAGCCTCGTACCCGACGGGGTCGGCCGCCGTCGAGTAACGCAGTCCCCGGTACCAGGCTCCGGGTTCGACCGTGATCTTCGGCTGATAGGAGGCGAGATCGTCGCGGGTGAGGATGCCTCCGTCTGCCTTCACCGCTCGCTCGATTGCGTCGGCGACCCAGCCGTTGTAGAAGCCGGCGGCGCCGCGGCGGGCAATCTCGCGGATCGTCCTCGCGAGTTGCGAGGTATCGATGCGCTCGCCCGGCCCGTGCGGTGCGCTCGCGTTTTCGCTCAGCTTCGGCGGTCGGCCGTCGCGGAGGAGGAGCTCGGCGGCGTTCGGTAGCGCTTCGACTTCCTTCAACCGTCCGACGATCGCAAGCACGAGATCCCAGCTGACCGGCACCCCCGACTCCGCCGCCTCGACGGCCGGTTCGAGCACCTGCGCAAGCGATTGCCTGCCCCACCTGTCGTGGGCAGCGCAAAGGCCGGCGACCGCTCCGGGGACGGCAACCGATATCGGCCCCCACTCGTTCCGCCGATCGACCGCTGTCGGCCAGCCGTAGTAGGTCGTCGGCAGCCGTGCGTCGACCTCGAACATGTCGGATCGGGCACCGCTAGGCGCCCGAATGTTGTGGTCGACGGAGACGAACTGGCGCGTCTTCGCGAGAAAGAGCGCCAGGTGTCCGTAGCCGCCGAGGCTGCAACTGGCCGGCTCGAGGACAAAGCCGGTGAAGGCCGCGGCGACGACGGCATCGACCGCGTTCCCGCCGGCCTCCAGCATCCGCACGCCCGCCTCGGCCTCCCCGATGTGGCCACTGGCGACGACACCGAGTTCGGATACAACTTCCGTCCGGTTCGACGCGACCTGGCTCCGAATCACTGCCGCCCTCCTAGTTGGCCGTCCGTCGCCGTTTCGCCTCTCAACGGGGGAGGATGGGCAAGCGCAGTTCGTCCCGGACGGTGGGTGCCTTCTCGCCCTGGAGACGGCGGAGCTCGTCGATCGGGATGTGGCAACGCAGCAGGTGCCCGTCCTCGGCTTCCTCGAGCGGCGGCTCGACCTCTTCGCAGATCGCGCCGATCTTGCGGGGGCAGCGGGTGTGGAAGACGCAGCCCGAAGGCGGCTCGGCGACGCTCGGGATCTCGCCTTCCAGTCGGATGCGGTCGCGACCGCCGCCGTCGATGGTCGGCACGGCCGAGAGGAGCGCCTCGGTATACGGATGATGGGGCCCGTCGAAGACGACGTCGGCCGGCCCGAGCTCCATCAGTCGGCCCAGGTAGAGGACGGCGATGCGATCGGAGATGTAGCGGACAACGCCGAGATCGTGCGAGATGAACAGGTACGAGACATGCTGATCGGCCTGCAGCCGGACGAGCAGGTTGAGGATCGCGGCTTGGACGGAGACGTCGAGGGCAGAGGTCGGCTCGTCGCAGACGACGAGCTTGGGGTCGCCGGCGAAGGCGCGGGCGATCGCCACGCGCTGCTTGAGGCCGCCGCTCAACTGTACGGGCTTCTGTGTCAGCGTTCGCTCGCTGAGCCGGACCTGATCCGCCAGGTCCTGTAGCCGATGTTCCGCCGTCTGCCCGCGCAGACCGGCGAGCTTCTTCAGCGAGCGCAGGAGGATGCGCCGCACCGAATGGCGCCGGTTGAGCGCCGAGTCGGGGTTCTGGAAGACGACCTGGAGAGCGCGCAGGTCATGTCGCGAGCGCTGTGGATAACGCGACGGTAGCGCGCGGCCCCCGAGCTCGGCCGTGCCGGCGGTCGGGGCGATGCTGCCGAGCAGCGTTCGGGCGAGCGTTGTCTTGCCGCTGCCGGACTCGCCGACGAGACCAAGTGTCTCGCCTGGCCAGATCGCAGCGCTGAACTCTCTCAGCGCCTGCAGCTCCTGGCCGTGCTGCCTGAACACCTTGCTCAGCTCGGTAAGACGTATCAACGGCTCGCTCGTGCGGTCGACGGCGGGGAGCTCGAGGTCGACCCGCTCTGCGCGCGGGAGCGTCTGGGCTCGCTCGTGGTACCAGCAGCGGCTCTCGTGACCGGATGCGATCGTCTCGAGCGGCGGCTCGTGCGCGTGGCAGTGGTCGTCGGCGAGGGCGCAGCGGTCGGCGAAGACGCACCCCGGTAGGTCGGCGCCGAGGCTGGGGAGGAAGCCGGGGATCGTGTCGAGGCGGCCGTGGTCCTTGCGGACACCGCCGCGGGGGATGCAGCGGAGGAGCCCCACCGTGTACGGGTGGCGGGGATCGCGGAGGACCGCCTCGACCGGGCCTTCCTCGACGAGCCGTCCGGCGTAGAGCACGCCGACACGCGAGCACATCTTCGAGATCACGCCGAGGTTGTGGCTGATGAAGAGAACCGAGGTGTGAAGCTCAGCCTGCAGTTGCGAGACGAGGTCGAGGACCTCCGCTTCCACGGTGGCGTCGAGTCCCGTTGTCGGCTCGTCGAGGATGAGCAGCGCGGGGTTCTTCGCAAGTGCCATCGCGATCAGGGCGCGCTGCTGCATGCCCCCGGAGAGCTGGTGCGGGTAGCGGCTCATCACCGAGCCCGGATCGGCTATCTGCACGCGCGAGAGCGTGGCGCGGGCGCGGTCTTCCGCCTCGCCGCGCGCGATTCCGAGCGTTGTGAACGCCTCGGCCACCTGAGGGCCGACGCGGATCGATGGGTTCAGCGCGGCGCCCGGGTTCTGGTAGACCATCGACACCTTGCGCGCGTGGTACTCGCGCAGGGCGCGCCCACGCAGCGCCAGTGCGTTGGTGCCGGCTACGGTGATCGAGCCGGAGCGGACGCGGCCGTTGCGGGGCAGGTAGCGGACGATCGCCAGCGCGGCGGTCGACTTCCCGCAGCCCGACTCGCCGACGAGGCCGTACGAGCGACCGCGTTCTACCTGAAGTGAGACGCCGCGCAGAACGGGCCGATCCTTGCCGCGCACCCGGTAGACGACCTCGAGCTCACGGAGCTCGAGCGCCGGTGCGCCGGTCGGGGCGGCGTTCACCGTTCGAGCGCCTGCTGCACGCTGTCGGAGACGAGGTTGACCGACACCACGAGGGACGCGATCGCCAGCGCGGGGAAGAGCACCGTCCACCACTGCTGATCGACGAACTGGTAGTTGTCGGCGATCTGCACCGCCCAATCGGGAGACGGCGGCTGCAGGCCAAACCCGATGAACGTCAGCGTTGCGACGGCGAAGATCGCATAGCCGAGCCGGATCGTCGCCTCGACGAGGATCGGAGGCGCCACGTTGGGGAGGATCTCGGCGAACATCACGTAGTGCGCCCGTTCCCCGCGTAACCGCGCCGCCTCGACGTACTCCAGCTGCCCCTCGCCCAGCACCGCGGCCCGCACTGTCCGTGTGATGATCGGTGTGAACACGATCGCGATGATCACTGCCACCGCCCAGGTCGATCGGCTGCCCAGCGCTGCCACGACGGTGACCGCCAGCGCGATTACCGGGATTGCCAGGATCGAGTCGGTGACGCGGCTGACCGTGTCGTCGACGATCCCGCGTAAGTAGCCGGTGATCAGACCCAGAGACGTGCCGAGCATCGTCGCCAGCAGCGTCGCCAGCGGCGCGACGACGAGAATGTCGCGGGAGCCGGCCAGCACGCGCGAGAAGACGTCGCGGCCGAGGCGGTCGGTGCCGAAGAGATGGGCGGACGAGGGAGGCTGGCTCACGGCCGAGGACTGGTCGTAGATCGGATCGAACGGCGTGATCCGCGAGCCGAGGATCGCGCACACGACCCAGAACAGAATCACCGCCGCCCCGATCAGGAAGCTCGGGCTCCGCAGTAGCAGGCGAATACGCTCGCGCCGTGCCGTCCTGGCCTCCGACAGCGGCGGCGTTGCGGCGATCGTGCTCACTCGACGGCCCCGTAGCGGATCCGAGGATTGAGTAGCGCGAACAGGATGTCCGCGACCAGCGTCACCAGCAGGTAGACGACGCCCATCACGAGCACACCTGCACTGAGCACGGTGAGGTCCTTCAGTTGCGCGGCCTGGAGTACCGTCAGGCCGATCCCCTGGTAGTTGAAGAGGTACTCGATCGCGACCAGGCCGCCGACGAGATACCCCACCTGGGTGGCGACGACGGCAATCGTCGGCATGAGCGCGTTGCGGAGCACATGGCGCCGGATGACGGTCGTCTGCGGCAGGCCCTTCAGGTAGGCCGTGCGGGTGTAGTCGGCGTCGAGGGCCTCGACGACGCCCGCCCGCGTGATGCGCGCGATGTAGCCGAACAAGACGATGGCGAGGGCGATCGCCGGCAAGGTCAGGTATCTGACCTGGGTGAAGACGCCGGCGCCCGACTCCGCCTGCGCCGTGACCGGTAGCCAGCCGAGCCAGATCGAGAAGACGAGGATCAGGACGAGCCCGGTGACGAACTCCGGCACTACCGCCAGCGAGAGGCCGACCACGGTGATCGTTCGGTCGGTCGGTCTCCCCACCCGGAGCCCGGCGACGACTCCGCCCAGGATGCCCAACGGGACGACGAGCAGGAACGCGAACACAGCAAGCTTCATCGAGTTGACGAGCGCCGGCTCGAGGATGTCCCAGACGGGCCGTTCCTGCGCGAGCGACGTTCCGAGGTCGCCGCGCACGACGCCGCCGAGCCAGTCGACGTACTGGACGACGGCGGATCGGTCGGTGCCGTGCTGGTGGTTCCATTCGGCGACCGCCTCGTCCGAGGCGTATTGGCCCAGCACGAGGCGACCGACGTTGCTGGGGAGGAGCTGGGCGATCGCGAAGACGATCGCGCTCAGCAGCAGCAGGGTGAGGAGCGCGAGACCGAGGCGCTTTAGGACATAACGTGCGATGGGAATCGGCCTCGAATCGTCATTAGCGGTTTACCGGCGCACCCGGTGCGCCGGTAAACCGGCTCGTTTCCCCTATTACGCCAGCCAGGTCTTCGCGAGACGGACGTGCGTTATCCCTTCCGCCTCGTAGTTTCTCACCTTGGCAGTGCCGGCGGTCACGTAGTTGATGAAGAACGCGGTCACCACCGGCGTGTCGCGCAGCAGCATGCCTGCCATCTTCTTCGTGTACTTACGCTGCGTCTCCACATCGACCGCCGCGATGAAGGATTTGGCCGCCGAGTCGAACTCGGGGTTCTTGTAGTGCGCCGCGTTCCAGACGCCGTTCGAGAGGTAGCCCGCGACGATGTAGACGTTCGGCACACCGCGGGCACCCCACTCCGTGACCGTCGCCGGCCTGTTCAGCCACGGGGTCGTCGCGGCGGTGCCGCCGAAGTATTCGGCATCCGACTGCACGTCGATCGAGATGTCCATGCCGGCATCGTGGCCCGCCGCCTGGATCGCGGTGGCGTACTCCGGAAGCTCGAGCTGCCTGTGGGTCGTGATCGTGAACCTGATCCCCTCCTGGCCGGCTGCCCGGAGCAGGTTGCGGGCCAGCGCAGTGTTTTGCTGACGCTGCCTGATCGACCGGTCCGTCGATGGATAGTGCGACCAGAACGGCGAGTCGTCCCCGAGCGTCCCTTCCCCGACCAACAGCTTCTTGATCAGGTCGGGTCGATTGAGTGTCATTGCGATCGCCTGCCGTGTCCTGCGGTCCGTGAACGGGTCGGCGTCGACCCGCAGGCAGAACTGGCGATGCGACGAGGTCGGGGCGTGGAAGATCTTGAACCGGCTGTTGTTGCGGAACGGCACAGACGCCTGCGGGGCGAGCTGCTGGACGAGATCGACCTGGCCCCCGCGAAGGGCCAGCACCTGCGCCGCCGGGCTCGATGCGAAGGTCAACTGCACGCCGTCGAGCGGCGCCGGGCCACCCCAGTACTGAGGGAAGCGGACAAGCTTGGCGCTCACCTGATCCTTGAGGCTCACGAGCCGGAACGCACCGGTGCCGATCATCCCGCCCGCCACCCAGCTGTCCGGTTTGACGGCGAACTCCCTCGGCTGAATGATCGCCTGGTACGTCGTCTGGCTGACCAGATACGGGAAGGCGCCCGTCGGCTGGTCGAGCCGGAACTCGACCGTATTGGGCCCCCGCTTGATCACTCCAGCCGGGCTGAGTATCCCCTTGAACACTGACAGAGCCTGCGACTGCGGATTACCCGTGTACTGCTTGAAGCTCGCCACGACGTCATCGGCGCTCATCGTCTTGCCGTTGTGGAACTTGACTCCGCGGCGCAACTGGAACGTCCACACCGTCGCGTTGGCGTTCGCCTTCCAGCCCGCCGCAAGCCACGGTTTCACCTGCAGCTGGTTGTTGGAGAAGGTCAGGAACTCGCCCGGGATGCTCGCAAGCGCCAGGGAGCCGCCGCCCCCCAGCTTGTACGGCTCGTTCGAGCCGGCATAGTGGTTCATGGCGACGCGGATCGTCCCGCCACGCTTCACCGCGATTCGGGACGGAGCGGTCTGTGCGGCCCGGGCCTCGCCGACGTAGGCGAGCAGACTCCCGACCATACCCGCGGAGAGGCCGAACATCGCGCCCCTGCGCAGGAATTCGGCACGATCGAGCTCCCCGTCGATGAGCTCGTCGATCAGGTTGTTCTCGATCGGGCCCGCCGTGGTGCGACGGTACTCCTCGATCGACCTTCGGGTCTCGCGGTCCATCGACTCTCTCCTATCCCTCGAGAGGATCAGTCGCCGCCCATCCCTCGGCCGGCGAGGCGGGCGGCAGCTCCGGCCGGCCATCGTCCACGTCACCAGGGCGGTGGCCGTTGCGGTCTGTTCGCCGAGACGCCACGCCCGTCTCGGCGATCGCGTGGCGGTTGACGGCATCCCAGTCGAGCTCGACGCCTATGCCCGGGGCCTCGCCGAGGATGATGCGGCCGCCTTCGACAGTCAGCGGGTTGGCGACGAGCTGCTCGAAGTTGTAGATCCCTTCGCCGAGAGCGAAGTACTCCACCGTGATGCAGTTCGGGGTTGCGGCCGCGAGCTGGGCGTGGATGTTGGCATGCCAGTGCGGGGCGACCGGGATGTCGTGCGAGGCGGCGAGGGCCGCGATCCGCCGCCACTCGCCGATCCCGCCGGCGACGCACGCGTCTGGTTGGAGGATGTGGGCCGCGTGCTGGTCGACGAGCTGGGCGAAACCCCAGCGCGTGGCTTCGATCTCACCCGTCGCAATCGGAACCGGCGAGCGCGCGGCAAGCAGGCTGTGGTTTGCGACGTCGTCGGGAAGGAACGGCTCCTCGATCCACCAGATTTGGTACGGGCGGAGGGCCGCGACTGCCCGCATCGCCTGTGCGAGCGTCTGCCACCCGTTGTTGATGTCGAGAGCCAGACGGGTGCCCGGTTCGAGTGCTCGCCTCGCTGTCGCGACGCGCTCGAGATCCTCCTCGAGCGGCAGCCCGCCGAACTTCAGCTTGAAGTCGGTGAAGCCGAGCTCCTGGTAGCGCTCGAGCTCGGCGACGACGTTGTCACAGGGGTCGCCGGGCCGGTAGTAGCCGCCGCTCGCGTAGGCGGCGACGCTGTCCTGCGCGCTGCCGAGCAGGTAGCGGAGCGGCAACCCGGCTCTCTTGGCCAGCAGGTCCCACAACGCGATCTCGACGGCGCTCAGCATGCGCAGCAGCGCACCGCGGCGGCCGAGCAGGAGCAGGTCGCGGAAGATCAACTCCCAGCTCTCGTCGATGGCGAAGACGCTGCGGCCTTGCAGCCGCGGCGCGAGCAGCTGTTCGATCCCGTTCCGCAACCAGACGCCGCCCGAGTCGCCGGCGTACGTGTAGCCGATCCCGCTTGCACCGCTCTCGTCGACGACGCGGACGATCACGTACTCGCGGCCCTTGATCTCTCGTGTCGAAAACGCAGTCGGCGCAGTGAGCGGTACGAAGACCGCCTCCGCCTCGATCGACTCGATCCGCATCTTCCGCGCTATCTTCTCACCTCGTCGGTCAACGCGCAAGTAATATTGCGTTAGATCGCAAGTCAAGTTGCGCCCTTTTGAGACGGGCTCTATGATCGAGGGCATGGAGCGGGAGCCGGCTGTAGCGGTACGTCGGGCAGTGGCGCTCCTGCTCACTCTGGGCGGCGACGAGGCGTTCGAGGCCGGCGGCCTTGGCGTCAAGCGCCTCTCGGAGCTGACGGGGCACGAGATCAGCCGCGTCTCACGAACGCTCGAGGTGCTTGCCGACTCGCGACTGGTCGAGCGGGATCCCGCAAGCCTCGCCTACCGACTCGGCTGGCGGTTCTTCGCTCTCGCGGCACGGGCCGGTCAGTTCCAACTGCGCCAAGAGGCCGCCAAATTCGTGCGGCTACTGACCGATGAGTTCGAGGAGCGCGCCTACCTCTCTGTCCTCGACGGCCGCGAGGTCTTGACGATCTTGTCCGAATCGCCGACCCACACAGTGCAGGCGGCCGGCTGGGCCGGAAGAAGCCACCCGTACGTGTACTGCACTTCGGCGGGACGCGCCCTGCTCTTCGGCCACAGCGACGACGAGCTCACTGCGCTCTTGGGCGATCTCGAGTTTCGTCCACCCGGTCCGAACGGGCCGACCAGCTTCGCCGACTTCGCCGCCCGGCTTGCTGACGAGCGGAGCAAGGGCTGGGTCTACGCTGACGAAGAGTTCGAGCCCGGCCTGATCGCGATCGCAGCACCCGTCTTCGACTTCGACGGTCGCGTGATCGCCGCCCTCAACCTCTCAGGGCCGAAATTCCGCGCAGAGAAGACGCTGGCAACCGCCGGGCCCCGGCTCGCAGAAGTCGCTGCGCAGCTTTCCAGCCTCCTCGGCTACACACCTTCACCACGCTCACGCAACACAGCGAGCGTGACGGGGTGAGCGATCGCGAGTCGATTCGCTTCTTCAGCGACGGACAGCGCCTCGACGGCGAGCTCTGGTACCCGGCATCCTCGGCCTGGTCTGGAGTCGTGGTCGCCTGCTCGGGTTACCTGGGACTGAAGGGCCTGCAGCCGGCCCGCTTCGCACGGGCGCTCGTTCCGCGCGGCTACGCCTGTCTCTGCTTCGACTACCGCGGCTTCGGCTTCAGCGACGGCCAACGCGGGCGGCTCATCCCCGAAGAGCAGATCGAGGACATCCGAGCCGCGGTCGACTACCTGCAGAGCCGCGACGAGACCGCCGCCTGCCCACTCGTCCTGCTCGGCTGGGGCCTGGGCGGCGCGTTGGTGATCGCCGAAGCAGCACACGACCCACGCGTCGCCGCCGTCGTGGCTCTCAACGCGATCGCGGATGGCTACCGCACCACCCGTGTCCTCCACGACGACTCCTCCTGGGCGCGGCTGATGGCGCGGCTCGATCAAGACCGCCTCGAACGCGTCCGGCACGGACGCTCGGCGTTAATCCCCGCTTTCGACGTCGTCCCTCTCCAGGGTGCGACGTTGGACTACGTCGAGACGGAGCTCTACAAGGACACTGGTTTCGGGTTCCCGGTCACCTGCGAGGCCAGCGAACGCCTCCTTCGCTTTTCCGTCGAACACCTCGTCGGGCGGATCTCTCCACGCCCGCTCTTCCTCGCCCACGGCACCGCGAACGACCTCTATTCCCCCGCAGAGGCCGAACGCCTCTACGAGCTTGCCGGCGAACCGCGCGAGCTCCACCTGCTCGAAGGCGCCGGCCACAGCGAGTGGATGCACGACGGCCACCACACCCTGCAGGAGCTGATCGAGCTGATCACCGACTTCCTGGGACGGTCACTCCAGGCCTATCCGGCGGCCGGCCGGGAGCGCTAGCCAGCGGCTGAAATGAGCAGGACCGATCAGGCTGGGGCCAGCCACGAATGGCTCCAGGGTGCGATCGACCTCCACGTCCACTGCGCCCCGAGCTTCTTCACTCGCTGGGGCGACGGCCTCGACGTCGCACGCGCCTGCGAGCAAGCCGGCATGGCCGCCGTCCTCCTCAAGGCGCACGAAGGGTCCACCGTCGGCGAGGCGGCGATCCTCGACAGGCTCTGCCCTTCGCTCGAAGTCGCCGGAGGGGTCGTCCTCAACCGCTACGTCGGCGGAATCAACCCCGCCGCGGCGGAGGCGGCCCTGCGGCTCGGAGGACGGTGCATCTGGTTCCCGACCGTGGACGCCGACGCACACGCACGGGCCTTCGGCAGCACCGGCGCCTACCCCTCACAGCGTGGCGGTACCGAATCACCAAGAGGGATCCGCCTGCTCGACGAAGACGGCGAGATCATCGAAGCGGCGCGTGATGTTCTCACACTCGCCGCCGGACACGACGCGCTCGTCGCAACCGGGCACCTCGACGGCGCCGAGATTGCCGTGCTCCTCGCCGCTGCCCGGCAGGCGGGCGTACGACGCTTCCTCGTCCAGCATCCCTCGTTCACGGTGCCGGCACTCGGCCCAGACGAGCTCCGGCCCCTCGTCGAGCAAGGCGCCATCGTCGAGCTGACCTACCTCAACGTCTCACCCCTGTGGCGCACGTCCACGGTGAGCGAGGCAGCGGAGATCCTCACCCGCCTCGGCGGCGACGCTGTCGTCGTCTCGAGCGACGCCGGCCAAGCTCACAACCCCTCGCCCCCCGAGGCACTCCGGTCGTTCGCACAGGCGCTGTACGAGAACGGCGTCGCCCAGCCCGAACTCGGCAAAGCTCTGCGCGACACGCCGCGCCGACTCCTCGAGCAGTGAGCCTGGAGTGGGAAACCGCGACTCGAAACCCTGCCTCGGCGGAGCGTCGGGGTCGCCGTCGCCGCGATGGCCGGCCACTCCGTTGCGCCGTACCAGCCGCAGGCCCTCGTTCGAGCGTGAGCGACTAGGGAGTTCTGCCGACCGCGAGTTCGCGATCCTTCACCTTGGTGGAGATCGTCGTGCTTCTCGGGGCGCGTCCCTACGCGCTGCCCGAGCGTTCCGCGATCGAGCTGCGTGAGCTGATCCGCCGCGCGCCCCCGACGACCGGCCGCTCGGCTATCTCGCCGACGCGATCAGCGAGGATCTCGAGCACGTTGAGAGCCCGGAGCCGCTCGACCTCGGCCACGAGCAGATCGAGGCGCTCGGAGAAATCCTCTTCGGCGCGATCACCGCTGACGCCCTCCGGAAACGGACGACCGACGACCCTCCTCGCTGTTCAGTCGCTGTTCTGAGCACCGCTCATGTCTGGCATTTTCGCAGGTATCCGTTTGCCAACGTCAGGCGCGAGGGAGGTGAGGAATCGGAGGCTCAGGCCGCCCCGCGAATTCCAGCGTCTTAGCCCGTCACACGGCGGCTGCGCCGCTGTCGCTCTGAACCGGTTCCAGCGGCGCGCGCGGCGCCTTTTGTCCGATGACGTTGAACACCTGCTGCGGGCCGTGGAAGCCCTTCATTTCAAGCTCGCCAGCCGGCTCCGCGTCAATGACGTCCTCGACTTCGGCGAAGACGCGCAGGCTGATCAGGATCTGCCCGGCCGCCGCAGCATTGCCGAGCCGTGATGCCATGTTGACGACGGGGCCGACGGCCCCGTAATCGAACCGCCCTTCGAACCCGATCCGGCCGAGCGTGGCGTAACCGCGCGCGACGCCGACGCCGAAGCCGAGGTCATAGCCATGCCGCCGCCACGCGTCCGTGAGCTGCGCTGCGCGATCGCGCATTGCGATCGCCATCCGCACCGCGCGATTCGTGGGATCGGCCACGGGGATCGGGTCATTGAAGAACAGCATCATGCCGTCGCCCTCGAAGTGCTCGAGTGTCGCGCCGTATTCGAAGATGATTTCGCCCATTGCCATGTGGTACTCGCGCAGCACGCGCATTACGTCCTCCGGCTCGTTCACCTCCGCGAAGTATGTGAAACCGCGCAGGTCGCAGAAGACCGCGGTGATCTCGCTGCGGTGGCTCTCGAGAACGCTGTCGGCGCCTGCGGCGAGGATCGCGTCGGCGACCTGCGGTGTCAAGAAACGCCGCAACTTGCTCATCCGCTCGATTTCCTCGACTTGTTCGTCCACGCGAGCATTCAGCGTGCGGTTCCACTCGGCGAGTTCCTCGGCCTGCGCGCGGATTGTTTGTGCCGCTTCCTCCGCCTCCCGGCGTGCGCGCATGAGCTCCCCTATGTCGTGGTAAATCGCGTAAAAGCCCTCCATCTCGCCGCCCAGCTCGAAGGGAGCGACGAGCACCTCGACATCCACGAGGCTGCCGTCCCTGCGCGTCCGGCGAGTGATGACGTGCACGTGACCTTCGTCCCGGGCGCGTTTGTTGAGCTCGGCCGCTTCGGCGGCGATGTCCGGCGACTTGGCAACGAGCTCATCGATGTTGCGACCGACTGCCTCCTCCCGCGTGTATTCGAAGAGCTTCTCGGCCGCGGGATTCCAGGCGGTGATGGTGTCACGGAGGTCGACCGCAACGATTGCAGTTGGACTGTTCTCCAAGAGGGCCTGAAAGCGCTCCTTCTGCCGTTGCAGCTCCGAAATGTCGTGATAGATCCCGTAGCGGCCGACGAGTTCCCCCTCGACCAAGATGGGTGCCACGAGGACGTGAACGTCGACGAGCGAGCCGTCCTTGCGTGTGCGCCGGGTGATGAGCTCGACCTCTCCCTCCGAACCGCGACGATTCACCTCGGCGGCCTCCGCCCGCACCTCCTCGGAGGCCGCGACCAGCTCGTCGACCGGGCGTCCGAGCGTCTCATCCCGTCCGTAGCCGAAGAGCCTTTCGGCGGCAGGGTTCCACGAAGTGACGCTTCCGTCGACATTGACGGTGATGATCGCGGTCGGACTGATTTCGAGCAGCGACTCGTAGTACTGCTTCTGCCGGTGGAGCTCGCTGACATCGTGGTAGATCGCGTAGGACCCGATCGTTTCGCCGTGGCTGCGGATTGGGACGACGATCATGTCGACATCGACGAGAGCGCCGTCCTTACGCATGCGCCGGGTGACGCGATGAGCCGTTCCTTCGGCCATCGCCTCGTCCATGATCGAAGCGCCCTCCTGAGCGAGCGCCTCGGTCCGGAGAACGAGCTCCTCGATCGTCCGCCCGAGCGCCTCGGCCTGCGTGTACCCGAAGAGCGCCTCGGCGGCTGGGTTCCACGACGTCACGTGCTCATCTAGGTCGAGAGTGACGACGGCCACGGGGCTGATCTCGAGCAGCGACTCGACGTGCTGCTTCTCGCGGCGCAGCTCTTCCTCGCTCCGGTTGAGCGCATCCGCAAGCTCCTTCCGCTCGGTGATGTCAAGGATGAAGCCGTGATGGAACACCGGCCGACCGGCCTCGTCGCGGATCACGCGGGCCTCGTCGAGGAACCAGTGGACGCTCCCGTCGCGTGCAACCATGCGGTATTCCATTGAGAAGAGGTCGCCCGTCTCGCGCGTCCGCCGGTGCTCGGCGAGGACGCGCTCGAGATCGTCGGGATGGATGACCTTTACGTAGAAATCCGGGTCTGACGCCCACTCGTCGGCCGAGTAGCCCAGCACGGCCTCGAGCTGCGGACTCATGAAGACGTTGGAACTGATGTCGTCGAGCCGATCGATATAGACCGTCACTGGAACTTGCTCGATCAGCAAGCGCAGCGTCGCAGCGTCCGGGAGCGAGCCGACGCGTCGCTCGGTCTCACTCACCGCTCGACTCCAGCCATCTCGCGTACCCCCGGCGTTAGATCGGCTAAGCCAGCTTAGAGCGAAAACCTGTCGACCGAAAGGGCCGGGCGACCTAGACCGCGTCGGGTGGAAGCCGGTCGGCTACGGCCTGCAACACTTTGACCGCGATCGCAGGTGTCCTCTGGAGCAGGGCCCGAAAATCGACATCCCGGATCACCAGCGCGCGCACAGGCTTGCGTGTCGTGACCGTCGCAATCCGCGCCAGGTTCGAGACGAGGGCGATCTCGCCGAAGAATTCGCCCGGGTGCCTGGTCGCCAGCTTCTTGCCCTTGCGCGCCACCTCGGCCTCGCCCTCCAGCAGAACGAAGAACTCGCGACCCCGCTCACCCTCGCGAATCAGCACTTTGTCCGCGGGTAGGTCGATCTCGTCGGCAATCGAGGCGACCTTGCCGAGTTCGCTCTTGGACAGACCCGCGAACAGCGGCACACGCGCGATCAAGTCGACCTTAGTGGCGCTGCGCACGCGGGCCGGCATGCGACGAGTCTAACGGCGGGTAGCTGGCTGAGAGACAAGCCCCAGCCACTGTCGGCACTGACGAAGGTTGAGTTCGGATACCGGGCCGCTCTCGCCCATGGCCAAAGGCCGGGATGGGGTCCCAGCCACCTTCGGCATGGCCAAAGGTTCGATCGCGTGGGAAGTCTCGGAAGGGCCACGCGCGATCGTTGGAATGGGATACCGGGAGGTCGGCCTGTCCTTCGCGGGCGAGGACAAGCCGAGTTGCGATGCCTGTGTCCCTCTTCGTGCGTGCGGTGTTCCTCGAGTCCCTCTCGGCGCTGCCGTCTCTTTCGCGGATCGGCCGGCGCGGATGTCGTCGATCTCGACGACGTTCACGACCTCGCACGACGATCGTCTGCGCCTTCGACGACGATCCCTCACCGCGCGAACCACGACACCTCGGCGCGTTGTCCGCTGCCGTCCACCACGTCAACGGGGGCGGTGATGCCCGCGGGCTTCGGGCGGGGGTGTCGTAGCCTTGGCCGGCTGCCCGCTCGCGCTTAGGAAAGGAATTCGGACGCATCGGACATCCTCCGCGCGCGCGTGCCTGAGACCCCGACTGGGGCTCGCCATCGGCGTCCTCGGCGTCCTCATCATCAGTAGCGAGTACATAAGCGGGATGATCCGAGCAACGCTCGCCGCCGTTCCCAAGCGGCTCCCAGTCCTCTGGCCAAGGCGGCAGCGCTCAGCGTCGTCGCCTTCCTTTTGATGCTGCCCGCCTCGGTGATCGGCTTCCTGACTACAGAGTTGTCTTTATCCCCGACTGACTTCTCGAGCAACAGTACGCTCGCCCAGGCGAGCGTGTCGTCTGGACTAAACCAGCGGATCGTCTCGGCAACTACTGAGTAGCGCTTATCCCCGAAAGGGCTGTCTAGCTGATGCGGCTGCTTCGCTACGCGGGAGTCGTTCGGTGACCTAGAAGGCTACGAGCACCTCGCCAGCTGTGACGTATGGTGCTGCGACTTCCAGGTCTGGCAGGTTCTCGGCCAACCACGCGGCGGCAGCGCGATTCGACTCCTCCGCTCCAGCTTGATCCTCGAAGACGCTGATCGTGGTCGTTCCTTCGGCGATCTTGAGGAGGTAGTAGGCCTTGAACCCGTTGATGCCACCGATGACTTGCCGAATGTCGTCCGTGTGCTCGGCAAGCGTGTCGGCAAGGTCGCGGTTTCCGGAGTATGCGCGGATAACTGCGTACATGGTCGTCTCCTCAGTTCGGCTCGGACCCCGCGGATCCAACCCTCCCATACTTGACCGTCGAAGTCACGCGCCGGGCCGGTTACTACTGAATAGCGTGAATCCCTGAAAGGGCTCTAGCCTCGCTACTCATCGCGCCCCGCATCTTCATGGCGACGCTTTAAGCCCGGAACGGTTCCCAGCGCAAGCCAGGCGCGCGCCGGCAGCGTGAACGGGCCCTCGGGCAGGGAGGCGCGCACGGTGTCGCGCAGGGTCGCCTTGCCGGCAT
>JBKPCT010000100.1:0-30039 GCA_046727515.1 Actinomycetota bacterium
TCGGGTCGGGTTGTGCATCGCTTCGAGTGGGCTGTCCTTGCGGCGACGCTGGCGCTGATCCCCGTCCTGATCATCGAGAACGACGCCAAGAGCCAGACCTGGCAGGACTTCGCCTATGCCGCCAACTGGGTGATCTGGGGCGTGTTCGCCGCCGAACTCGTGTTCATCTTGACGATCGCCCCAAGGAAAGCGGCGGCCCTCCGCGCTCACTGGGTGGACGTTGCCCTCGTCATCGTTACCGCGCCACCGTTCGGCAAGTTCCTCTCGTCACTGAGGCTCGTTCGGCTGGCACGGCTGCTGCGCCTGTTTCGGGTCGGGATGCTTGCGACGCGGGCGCTGCAAGCGGAGCGACGCTTGGCCAGTGGAACCGTGCTCCGTTCCGTCGCCCTGGTCACCACCTTGGTGGTCGTCGTCGCGGGTGCCGCCGAGTCACTCGTAGACGATAAGGACTTCCGGACGATCTGGGACGGCATCTGGTGGGCGGTCGTGACGATCACGACGGTCGGCTACGGCGACCTGTACCCGAAGTCGGTCGAGGGGCGGATCATCGCGATGGTCGTCATGTTCGTCGGGATCGGCTTCCTCTCCGTGCTCACCGCGACGATCGCGTCCCGCTTCATCCAGACCGACACCCACTCGGAAGAAGTGAAGGAGGCGCTGGCGAGGATCGAGGCGGAGCTAGCCGAGGTCAAACGGCAGCTTGCTGAGCGCCCCGCACCGACCACGCCCTAAACGGCGAGAGCTGGCTCGAATCGCGATACTCCGCCCGTGCGCTCGCTCGTACTCGTCGTGGTGCTTGTCGCCGCCGCCCTGATCTTGGCTGAGGTTGCGACCGCCACCACACCGCCGCTGTACAAGAGCGCCTGCGAGCAGGCGTAACCCGCGCTCTCTGCCTCGCCGCCTGCGTCGGTGTCGCCACACTCGCGGTCGTCGCGGTCGTCGGCTCCCGGTCGGGCGCGAGCTCGAGGGTGGGCGCGATCGTCGCGTCGGTCTACGACGGCGACACGATCACGCTGACGGGCGGCCAGCGCGTGCGCCTGCTGCAGATCGACACGCCGGAACTCGGGACCGGCGAGTGCTACTCGAGGGCCGCCCGGACCGCGCTGGTGAACCTCGCGCCCGTCGGCGGCCGCGTCGTGCTCGAGGCCGATCCGACGCTCGACAGGATCGACCGCTACGGAAGGATCCTGCGCTACATCAAGCGCGCTGGTGTCAACGTCGACGTCGAGCTTGTGCGGCGCGGCGCGGCTGCGCCCTACTTCTACCGGGGTGAGCGCGGCCGCTACGCCAGGGCGCTGATGGCGGCGGCGCTGGCGGCCAAGGCGGGGAAGCGCGGCCTGTGGAGAGCGTGCCCAGGCACGAGGCCCGACCCCGACCACGCCGTTGAGACGGGCACGTCTGGGCCACCGACCTCGACGCCGCCGCCGAGCGGGAAGTGCGACCCGAACTACGCCGGCGGTTGCGTGCCGCCGTACCCGCCCGACCTCGACTGCGCCGACCTTCGTGCGCTCGGGATTCCGCTGCCGGTGCGCGTGGTCGGAAGCGATCCGCACCGGCTCGACGGCGACCACGACGGTCTCGGCTGCGAGTAGGCCACCGCACGACGATCGCGTAGTGCGTTCGGGCCGCGACGGGGAGGGGGTGTCTCATCCGTGCAATTCCGGATCCGTCCGGCCAAGTGCTTCGCGCGGGGGAGGGGATCCCAGGCTCGCCGAAGACCACTGCCGTTCGCTAGTCCATTTGGGTCAATTCGCTCGTCGGCTCTTGCGGGTCCGCCCACCGCGTCGATTAAGTAGACATGGAGTCGAACAAGGGATATGCCGAGCTCATGCGCGTCGAGCGCGCCGCTCGCAAAGGTAAAGCCGCCCGACGCGAGATCGAGGCTGCGATGCGCGCCGCCAGCGACGCCGGCTTGCCGCTTCGCCCGATTGCGCAGGCCGCCGGCCTGTCGGTCGAGTGGACGCGCCGCCTGATCGCGATTCGCACGGTTAGACCAAAGAAAGGGAAGAACGCCATGAGGTTGCTACTTGCGACGCTCGTCGTTGGCCTCGTCGCGGCCGTGTCAGTCGGCGCTGCCAGCGCCTACGGGGGGTACCCGAGCTACTCGACGTACTACCCGAGCTATACGAGCCACACGACCTACTACCCGAGCTACTCGACCTACTCGCCGAGCTACAGCTCGACGTACTACCCGAGCTACACAACACACTCGACGTACTACCCGACCTACCGGCCGAGCTACTACAGCCCGAGCTCGAGCTACTACGGCCAGCTCAACGCCGCCGGGTATCCGAAGAACCAGTGGGTCAACGGGTACTACCGCAGCAACGGAACCTACGTCCAGGGCTACTGGCGCAACAGCCCGAACGACGGCCTCCCGACCTGCCGGATCATCCACTGCTAAGCAGCTGACCGTTGCCGGACCCCGCTCGTGAGGGCGGGGTCAGGGAGCCGCCGGCTGCTCAAGGAACAGCAAGCAGGTCGCGGCGATGTTCGGCCCATCACGCTGACCTTGGGATGGGTGCGCCTCCGGCCTCATCCGGCCCCTGTGGGCCGGGTCGATCGACGCGAAGGTGCGGGCCGCGTGCACCCCTCAGTGCACACTTCAGTCGCGCGAGCGCGGCGGGCCGTGCACGCTCGTCTGCCTCGAGCCGCTCGGCGGCCCCGCTCGCGCTCGATCGAACCCATTTCCGATGCCTCCGGTCGGCGATCGACGGGCAGCTCATATCGGTCGCCGCCCTCCCTGCGACGAGCGAGTCCATCCCCGAGCTCGAGCGGCCTGCCACCCGCGGGCGGAGCTCGAAACGTTGTCACGAGCGACAGAACCCGTTGTCACCGTGTTGTGCGAATGTGGGTTTTGCAGGCGGTTCTCCGTTCCGCGCCCTAGTCGGTTAGGTTCGAATGATGTCCGGGGTCGCGCTCGCCCTCGCGTCTGCTCTCCTCTTCGGCGGGATGTCCGTCGCGCTCGGCTTCTCCATGCGCCGGAGCAAGGACGCGCTCGTCGGCGCGTTCGCGTCGGCGCTCAGCGGGTTCTGCGTCTGCGCCGTCGTGGCTCTCGTCGGGCGGGAGTGGGGCGGCCAGCTCTGGCCGTATCTCCTCGCCGGACTGCTCGCGCCGGGCGGCGCGCAGCTTCTCTTCGTGCTCGGCGTCCGTGAGGCGGGGCCGGCACGCGCGTCTGTGATCGCCGGGGCCGCTCCGCTCGTGGCGGTGACGATCGCGCTGACGGCACTCGGGGAGCCGGCCCGTCTGCCGCTGCTCGCGGGCGCGGTGCTGATCGTCGCCGGAGGCCTCGCGCTCGTCGCCGAGCGCGAGCGGCCGGAGCACTTCCGGGCGATCGGCCTGGTGTACGCCTTCGCTTGCACGATCCTCTTTGCCACACGTGACAACGTAGTCCGCCACATCGCCGCCGACAGCACGGTCGCCCCGCAGCTCGCAGCGTCCGTGACCATCCTCTCGGGCACCGTGGTGGTCCTGCTCGTGCTCGCGGTGTCACGGCGCCGCCGCGTCTACGCCGACATCGCGCGCGAGGGGCCGCACTTCGTGCTCCCCGGCGTCCTCTGGGGCGCCTCGTACGCGTTCCTGTTCGAGGCTTTCTACCGCTCGCGCGTATCGATCGTCAGCCCGCTCGTCGCGACCGAGTCGCTGTGCGCCGTCTTGCTCGCCGTGCTCCTGCTGCGCCGGACGGAGCTGGTCGGACGCCACCTCCTGCTCGGCGCCGCACTGGTCGTCGCCGGCGGCGCGTTGATCGGAGCGTTCCGTTAACAGTGCCAGGCACTGTTAAGAGCGCTCGGCCGGGAGGCTGCGGGCGCACCACTCGCTCCACGAGCCCGGGTAGAGCTTTGCGTCCGGCCGGCCGGCCTCCGCGAGCGCGAGCAGGTCGACGCACGCGGTGACGCCGGACCCGCAGTAGACGACGATCTCGTCGGCGTCGAGTAGCGCTTGCGGGACGGTCGCGGCTTCGGCGTACGGCCAGTTGAGGGCGCCCGGGATGCGGCCGGCGACGGGGTCGATCGGCTCGACGGCGCCGCGGAAGCGTTCCGGCGCCCGCGCGTCGACGACCACAAGGCCCGGCTCGCCGAGCCGCGTCGCGAGCTCCTCCGCGTCGATCGTGTCGCCCGAGCGCCGGCGCGGCGCGAACTCCGCCTCCTCGATCTCCTCCTCGCCGCCGCGCGCAGGGCCGAGCCACGAGTCGAAGCCGCCGCGCAGGACCGCGGCGTCGTCATGACCGAAGTGTCGGAGGAGCCACCAGAGCCGCGCCGCGCCGCCGGCGCCGCCGTGGTCGTAGGCGACGACGAAGACGCCGTCCTCGATCCCGGCCCGCGAGGCGGCGGCGGCAAAATCGTCCGGGCTCGGCAGCGGGTGTCGCCCTCGGCCCTCGACCGACAGGTCGGAGAGCTCGTCGATCCCGAGGAACGCCGCGCCGGGGACGTGCGCCTCGAGATACGCCTCGCGCCCCGCCTCGACGCGCGCGAGGTCGTACCCGCAGTCGACGAAGCGATAGATCAGTAGAAGCCTTCGCGGCTCGCGTACCGCTCGGCACGCTCGGCGTCGTACGTCTCGGGCTCCACCTCGGGGTTCACCGACCGCATCAGCTCACCGGGCGAGGGCAGTTCGTCGCGGTCGACGAACCGTTCCGGATCCCACAGTCCCGCGCGCAAGAATGCCTTGGAGCAATGGGTGAACGCCTGCTCGATCTCGATTCGCAGCGCGAGCTTCGGCACCTTGTCGTCGACGGCGCACGGCTCGAGTAGTTCCGGGTCGGTGACGATCTCCGCCCGACCGTTGACCCGGAACGTGTCGGTGACGCCCGGGATGACGAAGAGGAGCGCGACGTGCGGGTTCTCGAGCACGTTTCGCAGGGAATCGGCCAGCCGGTTGCCCGGGCGGTCCGGGAGGAGCAGGGTGCGCTCGTCGAGGATCCGGACGAATCCGGCCGGATCGCCCCGCGGGCTGACGTCGCACGTCCCGTCGGCGGCCGAGGTCGCGAGACAGAGGAACGGTGAGCGCTCGACGAGTTGCCGAGTGACGTTGTTCAACCGGTCACTGACCTTCGACTGAACGAGCTCTGACGGCTCGCCCATCAGCGAGCGAAGCGCGTCTGCGCCAGTGATCGCCGTCATCGACGAGAGCCTACCTCCCAGTCGATCTGCGCCTCGTCGGCGTCCCCATGCGAGCGACCTGTGCGCCTCGTTCGGCTCACCGAGCTCGAGCCCTCACGGGATTGCCAGTGGGCGCACGGGATCGTCAGTGGGCGCCCTCCGCGACGATCCTGAGCGGAACCACCTGCTCGTCGGAAAACCGCTCGGCGAGCTCGCTGGCGCACGCCTCGGCGTCGTCGGCCCAGACAATCACCGTCGGCCCCGAACCCGAGAGGGTCGCGCCGACCGCACCACGCGGCGGCCTCGCCCGCACATCGTCGAGGACGCTGGAAGGCCGGTAGGGCTCGTGGAGGCGGTCGGCGAACGCCGCCGACAGGAGCGCCGCATCCCCGCGCGCGACCCCGGCGCCGAGCAGCGCCGCGCGCGCGGCGGTGAACGCCGCGTCCTCGTGCGGGACCTCGGGGGGCAGCGCGAGCCGCGACTCCGCCGTTTCGACCTGCTCGGTCGGGACAATCGCGACGGCTACCAGCGGAAGCGTCTCCGCCAAGCGCTCGATGCGCCCCTCCCAGGTCAGACACACCCCGCCGGCGAGGCAGGCGGCCAGGTTGTCGCTGTGGCCTTCGAGCGGCGCGCCGCGGGCAAGCAGCTCCTCCGCCGAGAGCTCTTGCCCCGACCAGCGCGCTGCGGCGACGAGCCCCAGGGCGATCGTCGCCGCGCTCGATCCGAGCCCTCGGGCGCGGGGAATGCTCGAGGTCCATTCGAAGCCGAGCCCTGCGGGCGAGGCGACAAGCCCGAACGCACGCACGCCGATGTGCGCCGGGTCGGGCTGCGCATCGCCCGCGGAGATCTCCAGCTCGTTCCAGAGGTCGAGCGCCGCCGCCGCACAGTCGAAGCCGGGCCCGAGGTTCGCCGTCGTCGCCGGAGCGCGGACCTTGACGTCTTGGGCGTCACGACATCGCCTCGCACCAAGGCCGACGGCTTCGCTCTCGCCTTTGTGCTCGGCTTCGTCTCTCACAGCCGCTCCGCGGCGTCCGGATCCTTCAACCCGTGGCCGGTCAGCACGCAGACGACCCGACCACCGGGTCGAACCTGGGCGACGCCGGCGACTCCCGCAGCGGAGGCAGGCTCGCAGAAGAATCCCTCGAGTCGCCCGATCGCGCGCCACCACTCGAGGAGCTCGTCGTCGCGAACCGTCAGAACCTCTGTCACCGCTTCCACCTGGGCGCGGTGGACCGGCTCGGCGATCCGGATCGCCGTCGCGACGGTGTCGGAGCGCTGCGCCGGCTGCACCGAGAGGAGCCGAGGCATGCCGGCGTCCGCCTCCTCGAAGCCACGCGCGTACGCGAGCGTGTTCCCGCCACCGCCGTAGGGCAGCGCGAGCACGTCGGGCCGGGCCTCGAGCTGCTCGACGACCTCGAGCGCGGCTGAGGCCTGGCCCTCGATCCGGTCGGGATTGATCGAGTTGACGTTGACCAAGCCCTCCTCCTCGGCGAGCCGACGCGCGAGAGCATGCGCCTCCCCGAACGACCCGTCCACCTCCCGCAGCTCGCCGCCGGCGGCGAGCATCTGCGCGAGCTTGGCCCGCGCGACGGCTCCCTTCGGCAGCGCGATCACCGCCCGAAGCCCCGCGCGGGCCGCGTAGGCGGCAGCCGAGGCGGCGGTGTTCCCGGTCGAGGCGCAGACGACCCCCGGCGCACCGCGCTCGAGCGCGCGCGAGACCGCCAGCGTCATCCCGCGGTCCTTGAAGCTGCCCGTCGGGTTCGCGCCTTCCCACTTCAGCCAGAGCTCGCAGCCGAGCAGCTCGGAGAGGCGGGGTGCCGGTAGCAGGGGCGTATTGCCCTCGCCGAGTGTGATGGTCACGAGGCAGCTTCCGGCTCGTGACCTGGTTTCCTCCACGGGAGCGAGTCGAAGGCGGCCGACCTTACCGCCATCCGAGCTCCGCGACCCCGCGGTCGGAGATCACCGCAAGCGCCGACGCCCGGCCCCTGCTCTCGTCCAGCGCGTCGATCTCGTCCAGCGCGTCCCGTAGGCGGCCGGCCGGCGCCTCATGGGTGACGATGTGCAGCGTCGCACTCTCCTCGCCGGGACGCTGGACGAGACGGGCGACCGAGATCCCCTGCGCCGCCAGCCGCGAGGCGACGAGGGCGAGCACACCCGGTCGGTCCGCGACCTCTACCCGAACGTAGAACGGCGACACGGCATCGCCTTCCGGAAGCCGCGGCAGCTCGCGCCAGCAGGCGTCGTTCTGGAGGAAGCCTGTGCCGGTCGTGCCGACGATCGTGACGAGATCGGCGACCACCGCGGAAGCGGTCTCCAGACCACCGGCGCCGGGGCCCTCGAGGGTGATTTCGCGGATCGCGTCGCCCTGGAGTGAAACCGCGTTGAAGGCACCCTCGACCGACGCAAGCGGGTGGCGGCGATCGACGAGCGCAGGGCGGACGCGGACGTCCACCTGCCCGTCGACCAGCGTGGCGGCGCCGACCAGCCGGACGGCCATGTCGAGCTCGTGGGCGGCCTCCACGTCTGCGGCCTCGACGCGCTCGAGCCCTTCGCAGGCGACGGCGTCGGGTGTGACGCGCGAGCCGAATGCGACGGTCGCGAGGATCGCCATCTTCGCCGCCGCGTCCTGCCCAGAGACGTCCTCGCTCGGGTCGGCTTCCGCGAAGCCGAGCTGCTGCGCCTCGGCGAGTGCCTCCTCGTACGATGCGCCGCGCTCCATCTCCGTCAGGACGAAGTTCGTCGTACCGTTGACGATGCCGAGGACGCGGTGGACGTTCGAGACCACCAGTGCCTCCCGTAGCACCTTGATCACGGGGATCGCGGCGCAGACAGAGGCCTCGAAGCGCAGCTGGACTCCCGCCTCGGCCGCGACCGCAAAGAGCTCCGCCCCGCGGCGGGCGACGAGCTGCTTGTTCGCGGTCACGACCGGCTTGCCTGCTCGCAGCAGCTCGAGCACATAGTCGCCGGCGGGATCGAGGCCGCCCATCACCTCGGCGACGACCGCCACCTCCGGGTCGTCGCGGATCTCGGCGAAATCCGCGGTCAGAGGCGCGCCGCCTCGCTCGCGTGTCGCACCGCGGACGAGCGCACGAACGACCCGGAGCCGGTGGCCGGTCGCGCGCTCGATGTCGGCGGCCTGCTCCCGGAGAAGCCGGTCGACCGCGGATCCGACCGTCCCGTAGCCGAGCAGCGCAACCGGAACGTCGACGGACGCCACGGATCGACGGTAGCTGAGCGCTCAGACGCCCGCCGCCGCAAGTGCGCGCAAAGCACCCCCACCCTGGGTGGGGGAGCACCCCGATCCCCTGACGACGAGCATGCCACGAAAACCGTCACCCGGATGTGCCGCTTCCGTGCCAACTCCTATCCTTGCCGGATGATCGTCGCGCACCTCGACCTCGACGCGTTCTTCGCGGCGGTCGAGGAGCTGGAGGACCCTTCGCTCCGTCGCAAGCCGCTCGTCGTCGGCGGCGACCCGCGCGGGCGCGGTGTCGTCGCGACGGCGAACTACGTCGCGCGGCGCTACGGGATCCGCTCGGCGATGAGCTGCGCGGAGGCGCTGCGGCGCTGCCCGGAGGCCGTGTTCGTCCGGCCCAGGCACGGCCTCTACCGCAACTACTCGAGCGCGGTCTGGAGCGCGGTGCGCGAGGTCGTGCCGACGGTGGAACGGACCGGCCTGGACGAGGGCTACCTCGACGTCGGCGAGGTCGCGGCGGACTTCCTCGGCGCCCGCCGCGTCGCCGAGGCGGTGCAGGCCGCGGTGCGCGGCGCGACCTCACTCAGCTGCTCGCTCGGCGTCGCGACGTGCAAGGTCGTCGCCAAGGTCGCGTCCGACCGGCGCAAGCCGGGCGGCCTGACCGTCGTCCGGCCCGGACGCGAGGCCACGTTCCTCGCGCCCTTCGACGTCCGGCTGCTCCCAGGCGTCGGCCCCCGCGCCGAGGAGCGGCTGCGAGCCGCCGGGGTGTCGACGATCGGGGCGCTCGCGGCCCTCGACGATACCGCGCTGCGACGGCTCCTGCCCGGGAGGGTCGGGACGATGCTCCGCGACCGCGCGCGCGGCATCGACCCGCGCGGCCTCGAGACCGAGGTCGAGCGGATCTCGATCTCGACCGAGGAGACGTTCGAGCACGACATTGCCGACCGGACACAACTGCACGCGGAGCTCCGAAGAATGTCCACGCGGCTCGCCGAGCACCTCGCCAAGCAGGGCGAGGCGGCGCGGACGGTGACGACGAAGGTACGCTACCCAGACTTCTCGATCCGCAGCCGCTCGTCGACCCTCCCCGCCGGCGTCGACAGCGGCGACGCGATCGGCGACGTCGCCTGCGCGCTCCTCGACCGCGCCCTGGCCGACCGCCCGGGAGCGCTACGCCTCGTCGGCGTCGGGCTGTCCAACCTCGAGCCCTTCCGGCAGCTCGCGCTCTCCTAACCGAGCCACGCAGAGGTCGGGCCGGACGAAGACATCGAGGCCTTCGACCTCCAGGCCGCTGGCGAGCTCCTCGAGCGCGCCCGAGAGCAGGCCGTGGTGGACGCCGCAGACGACACCCGGGTTCGCCTCGGCGAGCTCGTGGAACGGGCACCGGCGCATGTGGATCTCACGCCTGCGCCTCGGCTGCGAACCCTTCCTCGTCGAGCAGACGCGTCAGCTCGTTGACGGCCTGCTCGTCCGTAACCCGATCGAGCGGTGAGGGACGACGAACGAGGTAGCGACCCCAGGCGCGGCCGGCCTCCTGCGCGCGGCGCTCGCCGTCGGCGAGCCCGGCAACGGCTCCGGTGAGGATCGTCGCGAGCAGTCGGTGCTCGTCCCGGCCCGCAGCAGACTCCTGAGTACCGGGCCGGACGGCGTAGAGCATGCGCGGTCGGCCGGGCTTCCCGTTCGGTGCCGGGCTCGACTCGACCAGTCCGGCCTCGGCCAGGATGCCGAGGTGCCAGCGCACGGTGTTCTCGTGCAGCGCGAGGCGCACGGCGAGCGTGCTCCTCCTCGGGATCGCGCTCCCCATCGTCCTCGCCCTGGCGCTCTGGACGGCCGTCTCGGCCCAGAAGGCACGCGACGACGCCCACAAGCTCGCTGCCGGCGCGCCGGCGGCAACCGCGCCGACCTCGGACATGACGCACGAGACGGCGCCCGCAGCCGCCGTGTCCTCCCCGAGCTACGCCGGTCTCGCGCCCGCGAACGCCGACGCGCTCGCAACGGCGCACAAGCCCTATCCCGCCGCCCTGCAGGCAGCACCTCCCGGAGCGGTAGCGACCGTCCACCTGACGCTCAAGGATGTCGTGCACGAGGTCGCCCCCGGGATCAAGTACAGCGCCTGGGCCTTCTCCGGCGGCGCACCGGGGCCGGTGATCCACGTCCGCCAGGGCCAGACCGTCAAGATGACGCTGACGAACGGCGGTGCGATCCCGCACTCGATCGATTTCCACGCCGCGCGGATCGCCCCGAACGTCGCGTTCCGTGACGTCGCTCCGGGCCAGTCCTTCTCCTTCAGCTTCAAGGCGAACGACCCGGGCGTCTTCATGTACCACTGCGGCACGAAGCCGGTGCTGATGCACATCGCGAACGGGATGTACGGCGCGATCATCGTCGAGCCGGCGGCGGCGCTGCCGAAGGCCGACCACGAGTATGTCCTCGTCTCCAGCGAGTGGTACCTGTCGAGCCCCGGCCTCGAGAAGCCGGCCTCGTTCGACATGGCGAAGGCGCATCAGATGGCTCCCGACTGGGTGACCTGGAACGGCTACGCCGGCCAGTACGTCAAGCACCCGCTGACGGCGAACCCGGGCGAGACCGTGCGCTTCTGGGTCGTGGCGGCCGGACCGAGCTTCGACACGGACTTCCACGTCGTCGGCACGCTGCTCAACCGCGCCTGGATCGACGGCGACATGACCCAGTACCTCCGGAACGTCCAGACGGCGACCGTGCCCGCCGGCGGCGGCGGTGTCTTCGACGTCAAGATCGACAGGCCCGGCCTCTACCCGTTCGTCTCGCACTCGTTCGCGAGCGTGGACATGGGCCAGGTCGGGCTGCTGAAGGTCGGGAACGTTCCCGGCACGATGAGCCACTGAGCCGGACGGAAGCACCCGTGGGCCGCGTCCGGCACCGGACGCGGCCCACGCGGTCACAGAGCACGCAGCGTCTCGCCGAGATCTGAGCCTGCGTCCTCGGGCGCGATCTGCCCCAGCGGCGTCCGCGCCAGCTCCGCGTAGACCTCGGCCATCGCGTCGAAGAGTGCGGGCGTGAGCCCGGCCGACTCCTGCGCCGCCGCGATCTCTCGCATCTCCCCGACGAACCGCCCCGACTTCGCGCCCGCCCGCGCGACCCTGCGGCCCGCGTTCTTCGCGAGGTCGCCCAGGTCGCCGAGGACGTGCTCGAGCACGCCGTAGTGCTCGGCCGCGCGTAGCGCCTGTGTGAGCAGCGCGGTCGATCCCTTGTAGACGGAGGCCGTGCTCATCTTCACCGCCGAGGCAGCGCCGACCTCGTTGCCGACGACAACGACGTCGACGCCCTCGAACGGCAACGTCGCGACGTCGTGCACGCGCGGGCCGGAGAGGTAGATCCGAGTCGTGCCTGCCTCCCACGGCGGACCACCGGAGATCGAGCCGTCGACCTCGGGCGAGATCCGGCTCGCCGTCGCAGGGGCAATTGCGTTCAGATCGGCGAAGATTCGTGCGCCCGAGAGCGCGGCGGCGACGGCCTCCGCCTCGGCCGGAGGCACGATCGAGAGGACGACGTCGGCCTCGCGGACGACGGCCTCCAATCCCGGCAACAGCTCGAGCTGCGCGCGCCGGGCGAGCGCCGCCGTCCGTTCGCTGCGGCCGGCCACTGTTGCGACGACGCGGGCCCCCCCGCGGAGCAGCGCGTTCCCGACCGCGCTCCCCATCGCCCCCGGGCTGACGATCCCGACGGTTGCCATTCGTGCCGAGTGTACGGCTCTGGTCTCATGAGGACATGAATGCGTTGCTCGCCGTGCTGGGAGCTGTCTCGGCGCTGGGCGCCTCGCCGGCGACCGTCCAACCGTGCGTCGCGACACAGCTCACCGGCTCCTTCACGCAGATCTACGGGAGCGCCGGCGCGGGCAGCATCTCCTACCGGCTCCGGCTGAGGAACCGGTCGCCCCGGACGTGCTCCGTCTCGGGACTCGCCGGGCTGCGACTGCTCGGCAAGCGGGGCCGCCCGTTGCCGACGACGGTGACGCCGGCCTTTCGGCCCGGCCCGACCACGGTCCGGGTCGTCCTCCGCCCCGGGCGGGCAGCGAAGGCCGACGCGCGGTTCTCGCCCGATATCCCGGGACCCGGCGAGCCGCAGACCAGCGGGCCGTGCGAGCCGAAGGCGTACCGGGTGCGGGTCACGCCGCTGCCGGGCGGCGGGACGCTCGTCGCCCCGGTCTCGCCGCCCACGTCCGTCTGCGAGCACGGCGCGATCTCGCTGAGGGCACTCTCGGCAACCTGAGCGTCACCCGGTCGCCGCCGCCACCGCCGCCAAGAAACGGCCGCTGTCCTTCGGCGTCCGTGACTGCGAGGCGTAGTCGACGTAGACGAGCCCGAATCGCTTGGTGAAGCCGTGGGCCCACTCGAAGTTGTCCAGAAGCGACCAGACGAAGTAGCCCGCGAGCGGCACACCCCGTTCGAGCACGTCTGCGGCTGCCACGAAGTGGTCGCGGAGGTACGCGACGCGCCGAGGATCCGCACCGCCCGGATCGTCGGCGAAGGCCGCGCCGTTCTCGGTCACGTAGACGCGTGCCGGCGCGTAGTCCTCGGAGACTCGCGTCAGGACCTCGCGAAGCCCGTCGGGCTGGATACGCCAGCCCATCTCCGTCACGTCTCCGGCCGGCGGCAGGACAGCGAACCCGAGCGGTCCCTCGCCTCCCGCCTGGACGACGTAACCGGTGTAGTAGTTGACCCCGAGGAAGTCGAGCGCGCCGTCGTAGTCGTCGAGCGGCGGGGGCGCGAGCTGCCCGTAGCGCTCGACCATGTCCGCGGGATAGCCGCGGCCGAACAACGGATCGAGGAACCAGCGGTTGAGGAAGCCGTCGAAGAGCGCCGCCGCCGCTCGATCGTCGTCGCTCGTCGAGACCGCGCGCGCAGGCGACAGGTTGAGCGCGATCCCGACCGACGGATCGCCGCCCGCCTCGCGGATCGCGCCGGCGCCGGCGCCGTGCGCGAGGAGGAGGTGGTGCGCAGCCTTCACCGCCGTCGCGAGGTCGCGCACGCCGGGAGGGTGGACCCCGTCGAGGTGACCGGCAAAGGCGACCACGTGAGGCTCGTTGATCGTCACCCACTCGCGGACACGGTCGCCCAGACGGCCGGCCACGATCTCCGCGTACTCCGCGAACCACTCGGCGATCTCGGACGAGGCCCAGCCGCCCTGCTCTTGGAGCGCCTGCGGCAGGTCCCAGTGGTACAGAGTGACGAGAGGCTGGATGCCGTGCTCGAGGAGCTCGTCGACCAGCCTGTCGTAGAACGCGATTCCGGCTTCGTTGACGGCGCCGGTTCCGGCTGGAAGCACGCGCGGCCACGAGATCGAGAAGCGGTAGCCGTTCAGGCCCAGCCCCGCCATCAGCCCAACGTCCTCGTGCATCCGGTGGTAGTGGTCGCAGGCCACCTCGCCCGAGGTGCCGTCCTCGATCGCGCCCGGGATGCGGCAGAAACGGTCCCAGATGCTCTCGCCCTTCCCGTCCTCGTTCCAGGCGCCTTCGATCTGGTAGGCGGCGGTCGCCGTGCCCCAGCGGAAGCCGGTCGGGAATCGCCGGCCGATCGCTTCCGGTGCGCTCACGCTCGGACCGGCCGGCGCAGATGCCAGTCCGCGGCGAAGAGGTCGAAGTGGATCGGCCGGCGTGGATGCTCGGCGACCACGTCTTCGTCGAGCGTCACGCCAAGACCCGGCCCGTGCGGCAGCGCCGCCCGTGCATCTCGACGAGGATCTCGACGTCCGGCCCGACGGCGTCGCGGACCGCCTCGACAAGCTCGAGCGCCCGCCCCCGCTCGTAGGGTTCGAGCTCCCACGTCCCGGCGCCGAACGGGTCGAGCTAGCACGGCGAGTGCCGACATCGCGACTTGTCCGGCGCGGGCGTACTCGCGGCGCCACAGCCTCTGGATCAGCGGCTCGATCTCGAACGGGTCGGCCCCGAGGACGTGCACCGGGACGGCCTCGGCGAGGTAGCCGAGCAATGCCTCGGTCTCGTTGATCATCCTGACCTCGCCGACGCCCTCGAGGCCGTCGTCGGTACGGATGACGACGAAGGTGAGGTTGCGCCACGCCGTTCCGAGGACGAGCGGCCGAACCTCCGCGATCCTCACGCGCGCGCCTCTTCCACCGCCTCCGCGGTCGCCGCTGTTGCCGCCGCCTCCTCCACCAGCGCGATCCCGAGGGGGTCGAGGAAGATCCGTCCGTCGCCCGTGGCACCGGCCACGTGGTCGTGCCAGTCGCCGTCGGCGAGCTCGACGACGAGTCTCTCGTCGCGGTGGTTGAGCAGGAAGAGCAGCGGCCCGGAGTTGCCCCTGAGCGGAACGACCTCGACGCCGTCGGGCACGTCCAGGAGGAGGAGGGCCGCCTCGGCGCCGATCGCCCGATAGAGCTCGACGAGCGTGGGCACGGCTGCGGCTCCCGCCACGTAGACGACTCGGCCCTGGCCGGCGCGGCGAGACGTGACTGCGGCACTGCCGGCGAATGGTCCGTCCTCGTAAAGCGCGAGCGGCGTGGCATCACGCAGCTCCAGCTGCTCGTACCAGCCGTACAGCTCTCCGGAGATCGCCTTGTCGTTGCTCGCGAAGCAGACCGTTGTGTCGGTACGGCTGACGTAGTCGACCACCTCCAGTCCGACGAGCGCGTCCAGCCACGCCGGAACCGGCCGCTCGGGGATCGCGTTGCACCGGTCCTTGATGCCGGAGCGGGACCCGATGACGAGCACGCCGCCCTCCTCGGCGTACGCGGCCAGCGCGGCCGCGACGGTCTCGTCCACGACATACAGCGACGGTGCGACGACGACGCGGTAGCCGGACAGATCGGCCGCCGGGGAGACGACGTCCACTCCGAGCCCCAACCGCCGGAGCGCCTCGTAGTGGCGCTGAAGCGTTTCCTCGAACGCGAGCGCTCCGTTCGTCGGCTGCACCTGCAGCGCGAATCGGGAGTCGTAGTCGTGCAGCATTGCGACGTTCGCCTCCGGCCGCGTGCCGACGAGCGCGTCGTCGAGCGCGGCGACCTCGGCCGCGATCCGGCGAACCTCCTCGTACCGGCGCCCGACCCGCCCGTTCGCGTCGAGGACGCCGTGCCAGTGCTGCTCTGTTCCGAACCGGGCCGTCCGCCAGCGGAAGTAGGACACGAGCTCGACGCCGTGAGCGATCGCCTGCCAGGTGAGCAGCCGCGTCTCGCCGCGGCGCGGGGTGCGCAGGAGCTCCCAGCCCAGCGGGCCCACCTGCTGCTCGAGGATCCAGACCGGCCCGGCCTTCAAGCCGCGCATGGCGTCGGCCGAGAGGGCAGACGCCGACCAGTTACCGCGCGTGTCGAGCAAGGGATAGTTGTCCCAGGAGACGACATCCAGCTCGGCGGAGAGCGCGTGGTAGTCGATCTCGCCGAACTTGAAGCCCATCAAGTTGTGGGTGATCCGCTGACCTGCGGCGGCGCGTCCCCGCAGGATCGAGACCTGCAGGCGCAGGAAGTCGATCAGGCTGTCGGAGGTGAAGCGGCGGAAGTCGAGCGCCAGTCCCGGATTGGGCGAGTTGCGCAGGAAGCCGCTCGGCGGAATCGCAGCCGTCTCCGGGAGGGGGATCTGCGACCAGTCGCTGTATACCTGGCTCCAGAACGCCGTTCCCCAGATCTCGTTGAGGACGTCGAGCGACTCGTAGCGGCGGCGGAGCCATTCGTGGAAGGCAGCGCGGCAGGCGTCGCAGTAGCAGCGCCCGCCGAGCTCGTTGTCGATCTGCCAGGCAACGACGCGCTCGTCGCCTCCGTATCGTTCCGCCAGCTCGGTCACGATCCGCTCGGTCGCCTCGCGGAATGCAGGCTGGTTGGGGCAGTAGTGCCGCCGGTGACCGAACGGCTGCACACCGTCGGCGCGCAGCGGAAGGATCTCGGGGTGGCGCTCGACGAGCCAGGCGGGCGGCGCTGCCGTCGGCGTTCCCAGGATGACCTCGAGCCCGGCGCCGGCGAGCGTCGCGATCGCGTCGTCCAGCCAGTCGAGCTCGAACTCGCCCGGTCGGGGCTCGAGCTTCGCCCACCCGAACTCGCCGACGCGGGCGACCGCGATCCCGGCCTCCTTCATCAGGCGCGCGTCGGCCTCCCAGCGCTCGCGCGGCCACTGCTCCGGGTAGTAGGCGACCCCGAGCCTGGGCACTAGCCCTTCACCGTCCCCTCGAGGATCCCGGCGACGAGACGGCGTTGGAAGACGAGGAAGCCGACGATGAGCGGGATCGTGCTGACGACCGAGCCGGCCATCAGGACGTCGTACGGTGTCCGGCCCGGGGGCCCCTGGAGCGAGCGCAACAGCAGCGGCAGCGTCCAGTGGTCGGGTGAAGGCAGAACGACGAGCGGCCACAGGAAGTTGTTCCAGCTCGAGATGAAGAAGATGATCCCGAGGCTGATCAAGGCCGGCCGCGCGATCGGCAGGACGATCCGGAAGAAGATCCCGAGCTCCGAGGCCCCGTCGACGCGTCCGGCGTCGATCAGCTCGTCCGGAATCGTGAGCATGTACTGCCGCATGAAGAAGATCCCGAACGCGTTCGCCGCCCACGGGATGATCAGCGGCAGCGGCGTGTCCACCCAGTGGAAGGTGTTCCGCATCATCACGAACAGCGGCACCACCACGACCGCGAACGGGATCGCGAGCGTGGCGATCACGAACCCGAACATGACCGAGCGGCCCGGGAAGCGGAACTTGGCGAACCCGTAGCCGCCGAGCGCGCAGAGGAAGAGCGAGAGTGCCGTCGCGAGCGTGGCGATGTAGAAGCTGTTCCAGAGGGCATGCAGCGCGTTCGTCTGCCGGAAGAACGAGACGTAGTTGTGGAGGGTCGGATGCCGGGGCAGGAACGAGTTGCCGGCAAAGATCTCGGTGAACGGCTTCAGCGACGACGAGACCATCCAGACGAACGGCAGGATCATCAGCGCCGAGAAGCCGATCAGGACGACGTACACCGCCGTCTTCGCGGCGAGCTCGCGGCTCGGCCGCCAGGCCCTGCGTGCGCGGAGGAGACGCTCGGCGTCGACCGCCACCCTCAACGCCTCCGCTCGTAGTAGGGGTCGCGCCGGCTGACGAGGAAGTACTGCGTGACCGCGACCGCCATGATGATCGCGAAGTAGACGTAGCTCATCGCCGCGGCGTAGCCGACCCGCAGGTAGGAGAACGTCGTCTGCCAGATCTCCAGCACCGGCGTCTGGGTCGCATGCGCCGGACCGCCGTCGGGCTCGAACAGGATGATTGGCTCCGTGAAGAGGGAGAACGTCCCGATGATCGAGAGGGTCACCGAGAAGACGATCACCGGCCGCAGCAGCGGCATCGTGATCTTGAAGAGGATCTGCACCGGCCCCGCCCCGTCCACCCGTGCCGCCTCGGCCAGCTCCGGCGGAATCGCCTGGAGCCCGGCGAGCATGATCAGCATGTTGTAGCCCAGGTACGCCCAGAGCACGAGCAGCCCCATCGAGATCCGCGCCCACCAGATGTCGTCGAGCCAGGGCACCGGCGAGGCGCCGAAGAACCCGAGGAGCCGGTTCGCGTAGCCGGCGTGCTTGTCGAGCAGGAGCTGGAACGTGAACGAGGCGGCGACGGTCCCCGACATCACGTAGGGCAGAAAGATCAGCGTGCGAAAGAGTCCCTGCCCGCGAACGTACCGGCTGTTCAACAGCGCGGCGAGCACGATCGCCAGGAACGTCATCGCCGGCACGTAGATGAAGAACAGGAGCGCCGCGTTCGTCATCGACTGCCAGAAGAGCGAGTCGTGGTAGAGCTCCCGGAAGTTCGCGAAGCCGACCGAGCGCGCCGTCCCGACGAGGTTCCAGTCGTGGAACGACAGCCACGCGGAGTAGCCGATCGGGTAGAGGCTGAAGATCGCGAAGAGGACGAAGAACGGCGAGACGAAGAGCAGCGGCCAGCGGTGACGCCGGACGGACGCAGCCAGACGCCGAGGCGCAAGGAGGCCGGCCGCCCGCGTGAGGCGGGCAGCCGGCGTGGAGAGCCCTTCCTCCATGGGCGGAGCCGTACTCAGAAGCCGTCCCATGGATGTGCTAGTGACGTCCCGTCCTCGCCCGGATCTCCTTCCCTGCGTTCTTGAGCGCCTGCTGCGCCGTTTCCTTGCCGAGCGCGAACTTCTGGATCTCGTTGGAGAGCAGCGCGTTCATCTGCTGGTAGTCGCTGGAGTAGACGAAGGCACGCGGGATGTTCTTCGCCGCGGCGACCCACAGCCTGCGCACCTGCTGTCCGCCGTAGTACGGATCGGGCTCGCGCATGTACGGACTGCGCCAGGCGGGCTCGAGGCTCGGGAAGATGTCGAGCTGCTTGTAGATCAGCGACTGCGTGTCGGCGCGGCCGAGGTGGTACTGGACGTACGCCCAGGCCGCGTCGGCGTTGCTCGACTTCTTGAAGATGGCCAGCGCGGAGCCGCCGTCGTTCGCGAAGTGCGACCCCGTCGGCGTGAACGCGGGCAGCGGGATCACGCCCCAGTCGCCAGAAGTCTTCGGCGCGAGCCACGTCTTCAGGAACGTGCCCATCCAGACCGCCATCGGCAGCGTCGCCGACTTGCCGCCGCTGATCGTCGTGTACCAGGGATCGGTCCATTCGGCCTGGTCGGAGAGGATTCCCGCCCGCCACATCTTCCCGATCAGCTGGAGCGCGTTCAACGCGCGTGGGTCCTTGTCGATCGTGACGTTGCCCTTGGCGTCGACGTAGCCCGAGCCTTGCTGCCAGAGCAGCGTCTCGTAGAAGCGGGCGTCGTTCTGCGCCTTCGACTGGATCCACATCGCGACACCGAGCTTCTTGACCTTGAGGCCGGCGTTGTAGTAGTCCGCCCAGGTCTTGATCGTGGCCGGGTTGATCCGGGCCTGCTTGAAGACGCTTCGCCGGTAGAAGAGCGCCACTGGGCCGGCATCCCACGGCATCGCGAAGTAGCGGCCGCCTTGCTGCGCCGCCTGCCACTTGTAGTCGAGCACCTTGGGCACGTACGGCGACACGCGGCTCGTGATGTCGGCCAGGACGCCGAGCTTCACGAACTGGTAGAGGTGCGAGTCCTCGACGCAGGTGGCGTCCGGAAAGCCGCTCCCGGCCGCCGTCGCCAGTTGCACCTTCTGGTAGAGGTCGGCCGGCTGCAGCGTGACGTAGGTGACGTGGACGTCCGGGTAGCGACGGCTGAACCCCTCGTCGACGACCTTGAGGGAGTCGCGCGCGGCGCCCCAACACCAGATCGTCAGATTGCCGCTGACCTGCGAGCGGCTCCGGCCCTGCGTGCCCGCAACTGCGGTTGCGACGAGCACCACGGCCAGCGCCCCGACCGCTCCTGCCAGCACCACGGCTCGAGTGAAACGCGGTCTGACCTTCATCTCATGCCTCCTAGACCGTGGATTGTGATCGGTCACAACCCGTGTGACTCGGTAACATGGCACGAACAGGTGATAGTGTCAAGGACGATGTGACCGTTCACGAGATCGACCCGCCGCGCCCGGCCACCATTCGCGACGTCGCCGCGCGCGCCGGCGTGTCGCACCAGACCGTCTCTCGCGTCATCAACGACAACCCGAACGTCGCCGAGCAGACGCGCGACCGTGTCCTGACCGCGATCCGTGAGCTCGGCTACGTGCCGAGCCCGATGGCGCGCGGGCTGAGCTCGAACCAGACGCACTCGATCGGCGTCGTCTCCGACGACATTTCCCACCAGTTCTTCGCGCGCGTCGTCGCGGGCGCCGAAGCCGAGGCGCGCGGGCGCGGCTACTACCTGATGATCGGCAGCGTCGAGCCCGACGACGACCAGCGGGGTTACCTCCGCCTCCTCCTCGAGCGCCGTGTCGAGGGACTGATTCTCGCCCGGCCGAGCGTCCCACTCTCGGCGGACGATCTCGTCTACGCGAAGACTGCCGGCGTCCCGATCGTCTCCGTCGCCTCCGCCCAGCTGCCCGGGTTTCCCATCGTCGACGTGGACAACGTGCACGGAGGATACGCCGCCACGGCCCACCTCGTCGCCTGTGGCCACCGTGCGATCGCGACCGCCGTCGGCCCACGCGAGTTCCCGTCGTCGGCCGCCCGGTTCGAGGGTTATCGCCGCGCGCTGGCGGAGGCGCAGGTTCCGGACGACCCGGGGCTCGTCGAGCACGCGTCCGACTGGGGCCTGGAGAGCGGCCGAGCTGCGGCCGCGCGGCTGCTCGAGCGCGGAGAGTCCTTCACCGCGCTCTTCGCCCACAGCGACCTGATCGCGCTCGGGGCGATCCGGCAGCTGCGCGAGGCGGGGAAGCGCGTGCCCGAGGACGTCTCGGTCGTCGGCTACGACGACCTGCCGGTGGCGGCGTACGTCGATCCTCCGCTGACGACCGTCCACCAGGCGATGGACGAGGTCGGGGCACTCGCAGCCGCACTCGTGCTCGACCAGCTCGCCGGCCGCCCGGCCGACTCGAGCGCCACGCATCTGCTGCCCGCAGAGCTCGTCGTCCGAGGCAGCGTTGTGTCCAGGGGCAAGACCGGCCGGGCGCTCGAAGCTCGATGAGGTCGCCGACCCGCGAGCAGGTCGACGCGTACCGGCGCGACGGGTTCGTGTTGATCGAGGACTTTCTCGACGAGGAAGAGCTCGAACGGTGGCGCACAGTGACAGCGGATGCGGTCGCCGAGCGTCAGGCTGTGACGGCGCCGATCGGCGACGAGTACTACCAGCGAACGTTTGCGCAGCTGCAGAGGCTCGCTGACACGCACGAGCCGATGGCCGAGCTGATCCTCGACGAGCGTCTCGGCGAGATTGCAGGCAAGCTCGCCGAGGTCGACGGCATCCGGGTCTGGCACGACCAGGCCCTGATCAAGCCTCCGTACGGAAACCCCACCGCCTGGCACCTCGACAACCCCTTCTGGTCGTTCAGCTCGCGTGACGCGATCTCGATCTGGATTGCGCTCGACGATGCGACCGTCCAGAACGGCTGCCTCTGGTACCTGCCCGGGACGCACCGCTCCGCCCGCTTCGAGCTGGTCGAGCTCGGGCCGAGCTTCGGCGGTCTCTTCGACGAGTACCCGGAGTGGCTCGAGCTCGAGCCGGTCGCGACGCCGTGCGCAGCTGGGGGAGCGGTCTGCCACAACGGTCTGATCGCGCACGCGGCCGGCGCGAACGTCACGCCGCGGCCGCGCCGCGCCATGACCTGCGCGTACATGCCCGACGGCAGCACCTTCAACGGCGTGCAGAACGTCCTTCCGGACGACTACTTCGCCGGGCTGACGATCGGCGACGTCCTCGACGACGACTCCGTCAACCCGCTCGTGTGGTCGAGCTCGTAACCGAGTAGCCCGTCGGCCGGACGAGCTCGACGGTGACGACCGGGCGACCGGCCTTCCAGGGCCACGACAGCCGACCGGACCAGCCGCTGACGATGCCGCCGATGGCGGCCGAGCTCTCGCCCGTTCAGCCAGACCCGTGCGGCGTAGAAAACCGCGTCGAAGCGCAGCCGCAGGTGAGCGTCCCGCACTCGCTCGGGCAGCACAAACGTGCGGGGCGCGCGCGGCCGTCTCATGCGACTCTCCGGTAGACGAACAGGCGGTCGTGCGCCGGCACGAGCACGGCGAGCGCAGGGTGCCGACGCGCAGCGTCGACCACCACGGCCGGCGAGCCGGGGTTGGCCGCGAACATGTCCCAGTGCATCGGGACGAGCAGCTCGACGCCGGCGGCGGCTGCCAGCTCGACGGCCTCGCGCTCGTCCAGATTGCCGACGATCCCGAGGGCTTCGCGCTCGGAATCCCGGCCGTTGATCGGGAGCAGCGCGACGTCGGGAGCGAGCGCGCGGATCTCGTCGACCAGGCCGTCGTAGGGAATCGTGTCGCCCGCGTGGTAGACGCCGATCGCGTCGGCCTCGAAGACGTAGCCGAGGAACCGGCACGCACCGTCGCCGGCGCCCCCGTCGAAGCTGTATGCGTCTGCGGGCGTGTCGCCGTGGAGGGCCGCCACCGCGTGAACGCGGAGCCCCGCGACCTCCGCGGTCTCGCCCGGACGCAGCCCGATGACCCGGTCGGCGGGGACACCGAGCCCGTCGGCAATCGGCCGAGGCACGAGGAAGCGCGCCGCCGGCGACGCGGCTGCGATTCCGGGGATGCTCTCACGGTCGAGGTGGTCGAGGTGGTCGTGCGTAATGGCCACCAAGTCGATGCCGGCGACCTCGTGGGGTGCGAAGGGCGGCGGCACCAGCCGATCGGGATGTGGCGCCAGAAATGGGTCGACGAGCACTGTTGCGCCCCGGAACCCGAGGACGAAGCTCGCCTGGCCGAGCCAGCCGAGCGCGACCTCTCCTCGGGCGAGTGCGAGCTCGCCCAACCGCGCCAAGAGCGTTTTGTGACCGGTCACATCACGACGATACACGGGCGCGCGGGTGGGCTCAAGCGACCCCTCAGCGGCGAAGCGATTCCGCCGCCGCCAGGATCGAGTCGACGATCGGGGCGTAGCCGGTGCAGCGGCAGAGGTTGCCGGCGAGCTCCGCCCTGACCTCTTCCTCGGTCGGCGCCGGGTTCTGCTCGAGAAAGAACCTCGCGGTGATCAGGATCCCGGGCGTACAGAACCCGCACTGGAGGCCGAAGTGCTCGTGGAAGGCCTGCTGGAGCGGGTGCAGCTCCGACCCGCGCGCGAGCGACTCGACGGTCTCGATCGAGGCGCCGTCGGCCTGGGCGGCGAGCGTCAGGCACGACCGTGCCGGCCGCCCGTCGAGGAGCACCGTGCACGCGCCGCAGACCCCGTGCTCGCAGCCGACGTGGGTGCCGTAGAGCTGCAGCTCGTCGCGGATGAAGTCCGAGAGCAGGAGACGCGGCTCGACCAGTCGCTCGTGGCGGGTGCCGTTCACCGTGACGGCGATCGGGATCACGCTCGCACTCTCTCGACCAGCATCGCTGCGACCTCCCGCTTGTACTCCGCGGGCGCGTACAGGTCTCCGACCGGGTCGACCTCGCCGCCGTCCCAGAGCACCGGCGTCGCGTCGACGCCGCCGACCGCGATCCGGTCCCCTGCGCGCGCTACGCAGACGACCGCGAAGTCACCGGCACGGTGAGCGACCTCCTCGAAGGCGGTCGGCCCGGTGGACGGCGGGAAGCAGATCTCGACCAGCAGCTCGCCCGGCTCGAGCGCCGTCGTGAACACCGAAACGAAGAAGTCCTCGGCCGGGATCGTGCGCCTGTTCGTCACCAGCTCCGCGCCGAGGGCGAGCGCGCACACGGGAAGCTCCGCGGTCGGGTCGGCGTGAGCGAGCGAGCCGCCGACGGTCCCGCGGCAGCGCGTCGCCGTATGCCCGACGTGCCCGAGCGCGTCGCGCAGTAGCGGGAACGCGTGGGCCGAGCGTTCCAGGTCCCACTGGCGCGTCATCGCGCCGACGACGAGCACCCCGTCCTCGACCCGGATGCCCGCGAGCTCCGGGATCCCGCCGAGGTCGACGAGCGCGGACGGACGCGCGAGGCGGAAGTTCAGCAGCGCCACGAGGCTCTGGCCGCCGGCGAGCGGCTTCGCGTCCGAGTCCTCGGCGAGGAGCGCGAGCGCCTCGTCGAGGGTCGCCGGCCGGTGGTACGCGAACGGCGCCGGCTTCACGCGCGGACGAGCTCCCAGAGCCGCGCGGGGGTGAGCGGCAGGTGCGAGGGCTTCAGGCCGAGCGGCCGCAGCGCATCCGCGACCGCGTTCGCGAGTGCCGCAGGCGCGCTCTCGGCACTCGATTCGCCGCAGCCCTTCGCGCCGACCGGCGTGAACGGGGACGGGCTCTCGACGTGGTCCAGCGCGATTCGCGGCGCCTCCGCCGCTGTCAGGCAGCGGTAGTCGGCAAACGTGCCGGTCAGGAACTGGCCGTCCTCGTCCCAGCGAAACTCCTCGAGCAGCGCCCCGCCGAGCCCGTGGAGCGCCGCGCCGTACACCTGCCCCTCGACGAGCTTGGGGTTGATGATCGTGCCCGCGTCGTGCACGGAGACGTACTCGAGGATGCGCACGGTCCACGTCACGGGGTCGACCTCGACCGCGATCACCTCGGCGATGAAGCCGTAGGCGTGGGACGAGTTGATCCGGTCGTCGTCCGTCGGCGGCGCCGAGGTCGGAACGTGGTAGACCTCCGATGACTGGATGCCCGCGGAGAGCCCCTCCGGCAGCGCATGCGGATCCCAGTGGGCGACGCCGGCGATCCGCCGCAGCGACACCGACCGGTCGGGGCTGCCCTTCACGCGCACCGCGCCGTCGGCAAGCTCGAGGTCGTCGACCGCGGCCTCGAGCAGGTTCGCCCCGATCTCGAGGATCTGGCGCTTGACGACGCCCGCCGCCCGGCGCGCCGCGCCGGAGGCGATCCCGGAGAAGCGGCTGGAGTACGTCCCGGAGGAGACCGACCAGACCGACGTGTGGCTGTCGAACTCGTCGACGGTCGCGACCTCCTCGGGCGAGACGCCGAGCTCGTCGGCCACGACCTGCGCCGCCGCGGTCTGGTGTCCCTGGCCCTGCGGCGTTGTCGCCATCGTGACCATGACCTTGCCGCGCGGGTCGATGCGGACCTGCGCCCAGTCGGCTGCCCCGGACTTGGGGTTGTACCCCGGCGCCTGCCGCACCTCGGGCGGGAGCGCGACGCTGACGTAGCCCATGTTCGAGATCGACGGGTCGACCGCGAGTGCGAGCCCGATCCCGACCAGTCGCCCCTCGGCGCGCGCCGCGGCCTGCATGGCCCGGAGCTCGTCGTACCTCGCCGTCTCGAGCGCCAGCTCGAGCACGCGCGGATAGTCGCCGCTGTCGTAGATCCCGCCGGAGGGCGTCTCGTAGGGGAACGCGTGGGCGGGGATCAGGTTGCGCCGGCGAATGTCGGCGGGATCGAGGCCGAGCTGGAGCGCCGCCTCGTCGAGCGTCCGCTCAGTCTCGAGGTAGACCTGCTGGCAGCCGTAGCCCCGGTTCGGGCCGGTCGGCACCTTGTTCGAGACGACGTCGACGAGGTGGAGCTCGACGTCGCGCACGCGGTAGGGGCCGACGTAGTTGCCGAGCGGCCGGTAGGTCGAAGCCGGCTCCGGTGCCCGGACGTAGGCGCCCAGATTGTCGACGACGTGCGCCCGCAGCCCGATGATCTCGCCGTCTGCCGTCAGCGCGAGCTCGCGCGTGCCGACCCGGTCGGGCTGGTGGCTGGAGGCGATCAGATGCTCGGCGCGGTCCTCGATCCACTTCACCGGGCGGCCGGTCCGCATCGCCAGCAGGCCGACGACGGTCATGTAGGGGAAGAGCGACGACTTGATCCCGAAGCTGCCGCCGATGTCCTTCGGGACGATCACGCGCAGCCGCTCCTCGGACACCTTCAGCGACCAGGCGAGCACGGGCAGCAGCGTCATCGGCCCCATGAAGTTCGCCCACATCGTCAGGACACCAGATGCCGGCTCGTAGTCGGCGATCACCCCGTAGGTCTCGATCGGCGTCGAGGAGTAACGCTCCCAGCGGAGCGTCTCCTTGACGACCAGGTCGGCGCCGGCGAATGCGCCGTCCGGATCGCCGTAGCGGATGGTGCGCTCGGCGACGACGTTGGAGCCGACCTGCTCGTGTAGGACCGGTTTCGCAGGATCGAGCGCATCCTCGACTGAGACGACCGCGTCGAGCGGCTCCAAGTCGGCGTGGACGAGCTCGGCGGCGTCCTCGGCCAGGTACCGGTCCTCGGCGGCGACAGCCGCGATCGGCTCGCCGGCATAACGCGCACGGTCGACCGCCAGCGCGTAGTAGTCGAGCTCGTGGACGATGCCGGCCGCGAACGGCTGGGTCAGCTCCGGCAGCTCGAAGCCGGCGAGGGCAGCCGCGACGCCCGGCGCGGCCAGCGTGGCGGAGAGATCGACCGAGGCGATCTTCGCGTGCGCCCAGGGCGAGCGTGCGAACGCGACCTGCAGCGGATTCGCGAGCTGGACGTCGTCGACGAAGCTGCCGCGGCCCGTGAGCAACGGCAGGTCTTCGCGTCGCAGCAACGGCTGCCCGATCCAACCCATGGCCCGATTCTCACACGCCCCAGCCGCCGCCTCCGGGGGTCTCGACCGTGACGACGTCCCCGCCGCCGAGCTCGCGGGTCGTCTTCGGCTGCAGCTCCTCCCCATTCAGGAGGTTGCGCCCGGGCCGGCCGGGCCTCCCGCCCCTGAGCCCCTGCGGCCCATGGCGTCTGCGGTCGGTCAGAAGCGACAGCGTCGCCGCCTCGAGCGCGCAGATCGAGCGGACGAGTCCGTCCCCGCCGCGGTGCCGCCCGGCTCCCCCGGAGCCTTCGAGCAGCTCGTAGCGCTCGATCCGCAGCGGAGCGTCGAGCTCGAGCGCCTCGATCGGCGTGTTCAACGTGTTCGACATGCCGACATGGACACCCGACGGCCCGTCGCCGCGGCTCGACGCGCCCTGGCCGCCGCCGAGCGTCTCGTAGTACGTCCAGCGCGGCGTGCCGATCACGACGTTGTTCATCGTCCCCTGGCCCTGCGCCGGGACATCGGCCGCCTGGGCGAGCGCGAGCAGCACTGTGTCGGCGATCCGCTGGCTCGTCTCCACGTTGCCGGCGCACACCGCGGACGGCGCGCGGGCATCGACCAGGCAGCCCTCGGGCACCCGGATCGTCACGGCCTCGTACAACCCTGCGTTCACCGGCACGTCGGCGCCGAGCGCCACCTTCACGGCGAACGTGCAGGCGGCGCGCGTGACCGCCAGGGGCGCGTTCACGTTCCCGACCGCCGGCGGCGAGGTGCCTGCGAGATCGATCTCGATCGCCTGCCCTGCGATCGTCACCGCCACGTGGATCGGCAGGTCCTCGTCGGTGACGCCGTCCCCCTCGATCTCGCTCTCGGCGAGGTAGGTGCCGTCCGGCAGGCGGCCGATCGCCTCCCGTGCGCGTCGCGTCGCGTAGGCGATCACCTCGTCGAAGGCCGCGAGCACCGTGTCGAGGCCGCGCTGGTCGACGAGCTCGGAGAGCCGCTCCTCCGCGAGCCGGTTCGCGGCGACCTGCGCGGCGAGGTCACCCCGGCGGATCTCCGGCGTGCGGACGTTCGCGAGCAGCACGCGCAGGATCTCGTCGTCTAGGCGGACCGGCGGGAGGATCACGCCCTCCTGCCAGATCGACGTCGAGCCGGCCGGCATGGAGCCGGGCACCATCCCGCCGACATCGGAGTGGTGCGCGCGCGTACAGCCGTAGCCGAGGATCCGGCCGTCGCGGGCGAGCGGCGAGACGATCGTGATGTCGGGGAGGTGCGAGCCGCCGGCGAACGGGTCGTTGAGGACGTAGACCTCACCCGGCTGCGGGTCGCGAGCGATGACAGCAGCGACCGACTCGGGCATCGCGCCGAGATGCACGGGGATGTGCTCGGCCTGGGCGACCATTCGCCCGCGCGCGTCGAAGAGCGCGGCCGAGCAGTCGCGACGCTCCTTGATGTTGGCCGAGAGTGCGCTGCGCACGAGCACGGTGCCCATTTCCTCCGCGATTCCTGAGAGCGCGGCGCTCAGCACCGAGAGCGTCACCGGGTCCACGAGCGCTCCAGGACGAGAGTGCCGGCCGCGTCCGGCTCTCCCGCCCAGCCCGGGCGGACGAGGCATGTCGCCTCCGGCAGCTCGACGATCGCCGGCCCCGCGACGGCGACTCCGGGGCCGTAAATCGGGACCTCTGCCCAGGCCGCATCCAGGAAGACCGATCGCCGAGCACGGGGCGTCCGTCTTAACAATGCCTGGCACTGTAAAGACGGCTTCGGCCGCGGCACGGTCGCGACGAGCCGCCTGCTGACGACCTCCGGCTCGCCCTCGAGCCGGAAGCCGTACCGCTGCTCGTGTGCCGCGTCGAAGTCGGCGCCCTCCTCGATCGTCAGCTCGTGGGACTGACCCGGGTAGCGCGCGTCGACGAGCCGCGTCAACGTCGCACCGGGGAGGTCGACCTGCGCCTCGAGCTCCTCGAACGACCGGCCGACGTAGTCCCGCCGCAGGTCGGCGACTGCGAGCCCGAGCGCGCTGAGCACGCCCGAGGCGGCCGGCACGAGCACACGCTCGATTCCGAGCTCCTCCGCGAGCGAGCACGCATGCAGTGGGCCGGCGCCGCCGAAGGCGACGAGGGCGAGCCCGCGCGGATCTATTCCGCGCTCGACCGAGACGACGCGGAGCGCGCGCGCCATGTTCGCGTCGACCACACGGACGACGCCGAGCGCGGCCTCGACCGCCTCCATCCCGAGCGGCACGAGCGCGGCCTCGCCGAGCGCGCGGTCGAGGACCACCTCGCCGCCCAGCACCGCTCCGTCGCCGAGGTAGCCGAGCACGAGGTTCGCGTCCGTCACGGTCGGCTCCTCGCCTCCGCGGCCGTAGCACGCCGGCCCCGGACGTGCCCCGGCCGAGCGTGGCCCGACGCGAAGGGCGCCGCCGTCGTCGAGCCAGGCGATGGAGCCGCCGCCTGCGCCGATCGTGTGCACGTCGACCATCGGGAACCGGATCGGGATCCCGGCAACGATCGACTCCGCGGTCACCTGCGCGACGCCACCGAGCACCGTCGCCACGTCGGTGCTCGTCCCGCCCATGTCGAAGGTGAGCACGTCCTGGAACCCTCCGAGCCCGGCGACGAACGCGGCGCCGGCGACGCCCGCGGCCGGCCCGGAGAGGACGCACGCGGCCGGCCGCTCGCCCGCAGTCTGGACGTCGACGACGCCGCCCGAGGACTGCATCACGAGCGGCACAGGCTCGATCTCCGCGAGGTAGGCCGAGAGCGCGGGCGCCAGGTACGCGTTCGCGACCGTGGTGGACAAGCGCTCGTACTCGCGGACCTCCGGCAGGACCTCGACCGACAAGGAGACACGCACACCCGGAAGGGCGCGGCGGACCGCCTTCCCGACGCGCCGTTCGTGCTCGGGGTGGAGGAACGAGAAGAGCAGGACGACGGCGACGGCGTCGGCGTCCGCCGCGCGGAGGCCCTCCACCGCGGCCGCGAGCGAGCCTTCGTCGAGGGGGCGGATCACCCCATCGGGCCCCATTCGCTCGCGCACGGTGAACCGGAGCTCGCGCGGGACGAGCGGAGCCGGCCGGCGGGCAGTCAGGTCGTAGAGCGACGCACGGTCTTGCCGGCCGATCTCGAGGAGGTCGCGGAAGCCTTCCGTCGTCACGAGCGCAGTGCGTGCGCCGCGCCGCTCGAGCAGGGCGTTCGTCGCGACCGTCGTGCCGTGCGCGAGCACGTCGACCGCGTCCACGCCGGACGCGCGCAATACCGCCGCGACACCGGCGGCCTCGGCTCCCGGGATCGACGGCGCCTTGGCGGTCACGAGCTCGCCGTCCACGATCGCAACGAGGTCGGTGAACGTGCCGCCGACGTCGACACCGACGGAGGCGCCCATACGGTCATCTTCCCGTCGATACGCTCTCGTGCGCAATGGCAACGACCAAGATGCCCTCGAGCCTCGAGATCGCGCAGAGGGCCACGCTCCGCCCGATCGCCGAGCTCGCCGCCGAGGCCGGGCTCGAGGACGACGAGGTCGAGCTCTACGGCCGCTACAAAGCCAAGGTCGACCTGTCGGTGCTCGACCGCCTGCGCGACCGGCCGAACGGGAAGCTGATCGGCGTCACCGCGATCACGCCGACGAAGGCCGGCGAGGGGAAGACGACGACCTCGGTCGGGCTGACGCAGGGGCTGGGGAAGATCGGGAAGAACCCGGTGCTCTGCCTGCGCGAGGCGTCCCTCGGCCCGGTCTTCGGGATCAAGGGCGGCGCGGCCGGCGGCGGCTACGCGCAGGTCGTGCCGATGGAGGACCTGAACCTCCACTTCACCGGCGACATCCACGCGATCGGCTCGGCGAACAACCTGCTGTCCGCGATGCTC
>JBKPCT010000101.1:0-14191 GCA_046727515.1 Actinomycetota bacterium
GGCGACCCCGGCGGCCCGGCCATCGCCGTCCACGTGGACTTCGGCGGCCCTCCCGGACCGCCCGGCGATGTCGAGGTCGGAGTCGCGATCCCCTCCCCTGCCGTCGCGAGCTACCTCGGACTGAGCGAGTCCGAGCTGCGCACGCAGCTCGAGGCCGGAAAGACGCTCGCCCAGATCGCGAACGCGCAGGGCAAGTCCGTCTCCGGTCTGAAGGACGCCATCTACGCCGAGGCCAAGTCCAACCTCGACCAGGCGGTCGCGGACGGGAAGCTGACCGCGTCGCAGGAGCAGACGATGCTCGCCGACCTCAAATCGCACCTGGACGAGATCGTCAACAATAGCGGCCCACTCAGAGTAGAAGGCAAAGGCGGCGCCTTGAGCATCCTCGCCACCGACGTCGCCGGCTACCTCGGCCTGAGCGAGGACGAGCTGCGGACGCAGGTCGAGAGCGGCAAGTCGCTGGCTCAGATCGCGACCGCGCAGGGCAAGTCGGTCGACGGCCTGAAGGCCGAGATCGTCGCCGACGCGAAGTCGAAACTCGACCAGGCGGTCTCGGCGGGGAAGATCACCGCCGAGCAGGCGAAGCAGATGCTCGACGAGCTGACCTCGCGCGTCGACGATCTCGTCAATCGCACCGGTCCCCCGCAGATGCAGGCAACGGGCTGGCAGAAGCAGGCAAGAGCGGCCTGAAAGCGGGCGGAAAGAGAGGCGGCGGTTCTAGGGGGAGCCGCCGCCTCTCAGTAGAGCGTCGAGGCGAGCGCCCGGCGGTACCGGGTGCTCAGCTCGTGGTCCTGGCCGAGCTCCTCGAAGAGCGCGACCATCAGCCGCCGGATCTCGTCGCGCGCCTCCCCGGCCGTCGTGCGGGCCTCTTCGAGCAAGAGCTCGAGCGCGCGCTCCTCGTCTCCCGCCTCCAGCGCCGCGAGGACCTCGGGCCGGTCGCCGCGCTCGCGCAGCTCCTCGATCAGACGCTCTCCCGCGGTCGGGCCGAGCAGGCCGTCGAGGAAGGTTGCGACCGCCTGCGGCGGCTGCGCGCCGGTGAACTCCGAGACCACCTGGCCGTTCCGGAACGCCTTCACCGCCGGGATCCCGCGAATCCCGTAGTGGTTGGCGAGCGCCTTGTTGGCCTCGACGTCGACGCGCGCGAGCTCGATCCCCGGCCGCGCCTCGATCTCCCGCTCGAGCACGGGCTCGAGCACTTTGCAGGGCCCGCACCAGTCGGCCCAGAAGTCGACGACGACGGGCGCCCGGTGTGAGCGCTCCAGCACCTCGGTGTAAAAGGTCTCGTCCGTTACGTCCATGTCGACCGGTCGTCCACGACCAGTGCCCGGCACGTGAGGTGTGCCGAGACCGTCACTTTTTATCCCAGATCGGCCCCCGGGCTACGCCGGGCGACGTTCGGCGAGCGCCTCGAGCCGGCCACGGATCTCCTCGGCGGTGCCACCGAGATCGTCGAGGCGCGGCAGCGCGGACAGGTTCTCGAGCCCGAAGATCCGCTCGAAGAGCGGCGTCGTCCGATAGCGGACCGCCCCGCCTTCGTCCCGCCCGGACTCGGAGACGAGCCCGCGCTCGACGAGGCCGGCGACGACGGAGTCGGCGGCGACGCCTCGGATCCGCGCGATGTCCGGACGGCTGCACGGCCCCAGATAGGCGATCACCGCGAGGGTCTCCAGCGCCGCGGGGGAGAGCCCACGCTCGACGGGCCGCTCGAACAGCCGCGCGCACGCGTCCGCAGCCTTGCGCGAGGCGCGGAAGGCGTACCCGCCAGCGACGTGCTCGAGGACGATGCCGCTCCGCCCCTCCGCATACCGCTCGCGCAGCAGCGCGAGCGCCCCCTCGACCTGCTCCACCCCGTCGTCGGCCGCGATCGCGAGGTCCTCGACGGAGAGCGGCTGCGAGGCGACGACGAGCAGCGCCTCGAGCGTCCGGGCGAGCGTTTCCAGCGGCCCCGGGGTGATCAGGCGGAGCGGGCGTTCCACGTACGGCCTCCTTCCTCGTCGCGTGACCCGATTCCTTCTTGCGCCCGCTCGATCCGAATCGGCGCGAACGGGGCGGCCTGCTGGATCGTGATCTCGCCGGCACGGCGGAGCTCGAGGACGGCGAGGAACGCGACCGCCTGTTCGACCCGCGAGAGCCCCTGCATTTCCTGCTCGAAGTCGAGTCCGCGCCTGCGCCGCAGCAGCCTGCGAAAGCGCTCGACGAGCTGCGTCACCGGCGGGAAGCGAAGTGCCATGTGGTCGAGCGAGACCTCAGGCGGCTCGGCCGCCAGCAGCCGCAGCGCCCGCGCGAGCGCCTCCGCCTCCTGCGGCGCGATCTTCGGCTCGGCCCTCGGCGCGAGCGGCGCCGGCCCGAGCCGGAAGTAGCGGTCCTGCTCGCCGGCGAGCTGCGCCGACAGCCAGCCGGCTGCCTCCTTCATCCGCCGGTAGTCCTCGAGCCGGCGCGCCAGCTCCTCCGCGGCCTCCTCAGGGTCGAGGTCGGCGAGCTCGACCCCCTCCTCCGGAAAGAGCTCCCGGGCCTTCAGCTCGAGCAGTGCGCCGACCAGGACCAGGAACTCGCCGCAGGCGTCGAGATCGAGAGGCTCGCGCTCCGCGCTGGAAGCGACGGCGGCGAAGCCGCGGTCGCCCGGCGGGGCGGCGCCGGCTCCGCCGGTGCCGAGGGCCAGCCGCTCCACGAACGTGACGACGACCTCGGCGACGTCGACGTCGCGCGGCTGGAGCTCCTCCCGCAGAACGAGCGTCAGCAACAGGTCGAAGGGGCCCTCGAACGCGTCGAGGTTCAGCTCGAGCTCACGGACGACCGGCACCAGTCTCCTGCCGGACCACCCGGGGGAGGCTAGCGGCGCGGGCGGACACGGCCCTTCGGGATCGCCATCGCGGGGCCCTTCGGGATCGGCCGCGGTTTGCGCCGCACCGTCGGTCGGTCTCGCTCCTTGCGGATGAACTGCCACCAGATGAAGAAGCCGGACGAGATCAGGAACACGACCAACGAGACCCAGAAGTTGAGCCGCTCGCCCGCGAAATGGTGGGACGGGTCGACGCGGAGTAGCTCCTCGAACGTGCGCCCGAACGTGTAGAAGGAGACGTAGAGCGCGAACAGCCCCGGCGGCCGGATCCGGAACCTGTTCCCGATCACGATCAACACGCCGGCCATGGCGAGGTCGTAGATCAGCTCGTAGAGGAAGGTCGGGTGGAACGTGTCCGAGAGCGCGTACTGCGGCGGCCTGTGCTCCGGGTCGATCTCCAGCCCCCACGGGAGGTTGGTCGGCTTGCCGAACAGCTCCTGGTTGAACCAGTTCCCGAGGCGACCGATCCCTTGTGCGACCAGAAGGCCAGGGGCGACGGCGTCGGCGAAGAGACGCACGCTCTGACCGGCTCGGCGGACGACGATCGCGCCTGCGATGCAGCCGAACAAGATCCCGCCCCAGACTCCGAGACCCCCTTGCCAGACGGCGAAGGGCCCCCACCACTCGTCCGGAACCTCGTTCCAGCTCGTGATGTCGTGGTAGATCCGCGCGCCGACGATCCCGAACGCGACCCCCCAGACGGCGACCCGGAGCACGAGATCCCAGTCGCCGCCCATCCGGGTCCAGCGATAGCCCGTGAGCAAGATGCACGCCGCGATCGCGAGCAGCAGCATCAGCCCGTACATGTGGATGTGCAGCGGGCCGATATCGAAGACGCCGCTCGAGGGAGACGGAATCGAGGCGAGTGACGGCACGGGCACAAGATTCTGCCCGTGTCGTCCGGTCGGCGCTAGTTACAACAGAATGCGGAGCGCGGTCTCGGTGGGACAACCGCGCTCGAGCAGCTCGACCGCGAGGTGCAGATCCACGTAGTCCCGACTCGCCAGCTCGACCGCCTCCTCGGCGCCGTAGCCGGCGCGTGCAAGTTCTTCCACTCGCCAGCGCTCGATCCGCTCGCTCTCGGTTTCGACGGGGAGGTCAAGCTCTGCCGCAGACATCGTGTCCCTTTCGCATGGCGTTGTACATGGCTATTCGGCGACGGAGCCGGACCGGATCTCCCCCTTCGGAGGGAAATGCCGTCCCGCCACGTCTCTATCGGAACGAGCGCGCGATCCTCAGGGCCTGAGCGAGCGTGAACTGCCCCTCCAGCCGCAGGGTGAGCGGCCCGTGCTCCCAGAGGAGCACGTCGCGCGCGAGGCGAACACGCTCGTCGCGGATCAAGCCCGTCGGCGCCAGGTAGAGGAAGTGCCGTGCACCCGAGAGGAAGAAGCCCCTGCCTCCGTCGACGAAAACGGGCGTGATCGTCGTGCCCGGCTCGGCGACCTTCTTGATGTAGACCGGAACGCCGCTTGCGAGGAACTGCGACACGAGCAAGCGGGTGTCGCCGTAGACGAACCAGAGCTGGCGCCCGTCCCACGTGATCCGGTCCGGCTCGCCGAGCAGCGCGGACACGAGCGGCCGGAAGCGCACCGTTCGCCGCGCCTCGCCGAGCGTGAGCGGGTTGCCGAGTTCGAGCGGTCGAGACGTCTTCACCTTGGGCAGACGCTCGACACGCTCGATCGTCACGCCCTGGAGGTGGAGGAAACGGAGGATCGAAGAGCGGGCCGGGGGCACGGCGAAGGCGACGGCGAGTGCGAGCACGAGGGCAGCAAGCGCGGCGACGAGCCCACGGCGTCGCTGCGGGCGGGCCGTCAGCCGCGCGCGCACCGCAGGCGCGAGGTCACGCTCGGCTGGGAAGTCGACGTAGCGGGCCAGGGCGCGGAGCTCGCGGTCGTTCATTCCGCCTCCTCCCCGAGGCTGTCCGGCCGCTCGTCGCCGGCTTCGCCGGCGACGCTTGCAGCCTCCAGCTCCGCCCGCAGCCGCTCGAGCGCCCGGGAGAGACGCGACTTGACGGTGCCCCGCCGCACGCCGAGCGCCGCCGCCGTCTCGGCCTCGGAGAGGTCGAGGAAGTAGCGGCAGGCGATCGCCTCCCGGTCGGCCTCGGCGAGTCGGTTGAGGGCCGCGATCAGCTCCTCCCGGCGCTCCGCGTCGAGGAGCGCCGCCTCGGGGGACGGGGCCGCGTCCCCCGAGGCAGCGTCCTCCGCGGCCGCCGCCCGCAGCGCGAGCGCGGTCCGCCGGCCGGCGGAGCGACGGCGGTTGCGGGCCTCGTTCGCCACGATCCGCAGCAGCCAGGGCTTGAACGGCGCCCCGGCACGGAACCGCCAGAGCGCGCCGTGAGCCTTCACGAATCCGTCCTGCGCCGCCTCCTCCGCGTCGGCGGCGTTGCCGGCGATCAGGAAGGCGATGCGCAGCGCGATGCCCTGGTATGCGTGCACGATCTCCTCGTAGGCGTCGGCGTCGCCGCGCTGCGCGCGGGCGACGAGCTCTCGGTCGTCGAGTGGTCGGCCCACCACTGCGTTGTCTACACCGCTGCCGCTAGTCTGGTTCCTGATGCCCCGGGTCGTCGGCATCAACCACGTCGCGGTCGAGGTCGGCGACCTCGACGAGGCCCTGGCCTTCTACGGCCGGATGTTCGACCTCACGCTGCGCGGCCGCGGACGGAGGATGGCGTTCATCGACATGGGCGACCAGTTCCTCGCGCTCTCGGTGGGCCGGCGGCAACCGCCCGACGAGGCGCGCCACATCGGTCTCGTCGTCGACGACCGCGAGGCCGCGCTCGCCGCCGCCCGCGAGGCCGGGGCGGAGATGATCGGCGACAACGACTTCCGCGACCCATGGGGAAACCACTTCCAGGTCGTGGACTATGGCGACATCCAGTTCACGAAGACCGATCGGATCCTCGCCGGGATGGGTCTCGACGGGCTCGAGAAGCGCGAGCAAGCGCTCGAGGAACTGCGCGCGAAGGGGCTCGCAGACTAGACGGCCGCGCGGGCCGGCGGTTCGGCTACAGCACGGCGGCTTCGCCGAGCAGCGCCTTCACCTCGGCGTAGAAGTCCGGCACCGGGGCGACCCGATAGTCCGGCCCGAACTCGAGCGTTCGGGGCCCCTCGGAGGTCTCGAGCGCGAGCACGACCTTTGCCTGGCCGGGATGGTCGCGGACCACGTGGCCGAGCTCGCGAAGCGTGCCGGCGGGCGCCTTGCGAGCGTCGATCCTCAGCCGGACCTCGCTCGGCGGGACGTACGCCTCGAACTCGGTCACCTCGATCGCGATCAGCTTCGACTCGCCCTCCTTGTGGTCGACCCTGCCCTTGAGCACGAGAACGCGGTCGGGCTCGCAGAGCTCGCGCGAGGCGGCGTAGACAGAGTTGAAGACGACTGCCTCGGCGCTTCCGGTCAGGTCGTCGAGCCGAAGGAAGACCATGGGCTCGCCCTTCTTCGTCGTCAGCTGCTTGACCGCGGAGACGATCCCCCCGACCGTGACGATCTCGCCGTCGCGACAGCGCTCCAGATCTCCGAGCGACCGATCACATTTCCGTCTGAGCTCTGCGGCAACCTCCGCTAGCGGGTGCTCGGAGATCCATAAACCGAGCGTCTCCTTCTCCAGGCGAAGCAGGTCGCTCTTCTCGTACTCGTCCGGCGGGATCGGCGCATGGTGGCGGGGCTTCTGCTCGCTGTCGTCCATGAGGTCGAAGATCGAGCCCTGGCCGCGTTCTCGCGCCTCGAACTCGCCGCCGCCCCAGGAGAGCGCGTGGTCGAGCACCTCGACCATGCCCTTGCGCGACGCTTCGGTCGAGTCGAGCCCGCCGCACTTGACGAGCGACTCCAGAGCGCGCTTATTGACAAGTTGCGGATCGACCCTCTCTGTGAAATCCCAGATCGACTCGAACGGCCCGCCCACCTCCCGGGCGGCGACGATCGCCTTGCACGCGGTCTCGCCGACGTTCTTGACGGCGTTCAGCCCGAAGCGGATCTTGCCCTCGACGACGGCGAAGTCGACCTGGGACGCGTTCACGTCGGGCGGCAGCACCTCGATCCCGAGCTCATGACACGCGTTGACGTAGAACGGCACTCGGTCCTTCGTGTTCATCACCGACGAGATCAGCGCGGCCATGTACTCGTGCGGGTGGTTCGCCCGCAACCACGCGGTCCGGTAGGCGATCAGCGCGTAGCCCGCGGCGTGAGCCTTGTTGAACGCGTAGTCCTGCGCCTTTTCCATGTCCTCCCACAGCCGGCGCGCGACCTGCGGCGTCGTCCCGTTGGCGACGCAGCCTTCGATGAACTTGTCCTCGAGGGAGGCCATCAGCGAGTGGATCTTCTTGCCGATCGCCTTGCGGAGATCGTCCGCCTCGGCGGGCGAGAAGCCGCCGATCTGCTTCGCGATCTCCATCGACTGCTCCTGGTAAATCGCGATCCCGAACGTCAAGCCGGTGATCGGCTCGAGGCGCGGGTCGATGTACGCGACCGGCTCGAGCTTGTTCTTGCGCCGCGCGTAGACGGGGATGTACTGCATCGGCCCGGGCCGGTACAGGGCGACGAGCGCGATCAGATCCTCGAACTCGGTCGGCTTCACCTGGCGCAGCGCCTCGCGCATGCCCGACGACTCGAACTGGAACACGCCGATCGCGTCGCCGCGCCGGAGCATCTCGTACGTCTTCGGATCGTCCAGCGGGATCGCGTCGATGTCGAGGTCGCCGATCAGCTGAACGGCCTGCTCGATCACGTCGAGGTTGCGCAGGCCGAGGAAGTCCATCTTCAGCAGGCCGAGCGCCTCGACGTCGCCCATGGGCAACTGCGTCACCACCTCCTGCTCCGGCCCCTTCTGCTGCACCGGCACGATCTCGGTCAGAGGCCGGTCGGAGATGACCACCCCGGCTGCGTGGATCGAGTCGGCGCGGACGAGCCCCTCGAGCGGCTTTGCGAGGTCGACGATCTCGCGCACGAGCGGATCGGAGTCGTACGCCTGCCTCAGCTCCGCGCCCCGCTTGAGGCAGTCGTCGAGGTAGACCTTCGGGCCCTCGGGGATCAGCTTCGCGACCTTGTCGACCGCTCCGTAGGGGACCTCCAGGACGCGGCCCGCGTCGCGGACGGCGGCCCGGGCCATCATCGTCGAGAAGGTGATGATCTGGGCGACGCGGTCGCGTCCGTACTTCTCGGCCACGTAGTTGATCACGCGCTCGCGGCCGGCGACGGCGAAGTCGATGTCCATGTCCGGCATCGACTTGCGGCCCGGGTTGAGGAAGCGCTCGAAGAGCAGCCCGTAGCGGATCGGGTCGACGTCGGTGATCTCGAGGCAGTAGGCGGCGAGCGAGCCGGCCGCGGAGCCGCGGCCCGGGCCGACCTGGATCCCGTTCGTCTTCGCAAAGCGGACGAAGTCCCAGACGATCAGGAAGTAATCCGCGAAACCCATCTCGCGGATCGTCTTCAGCTCGAACTGGAGCCGGTCTCGGAGCTCCGGCGTGAGCCTGTCGTAGCGCCGCGCGAGCCCCGCCTCGCACAGCTCGGCGAGGTATTCGAACGCGTCGAGGCCGCCGGGCGTATCGAAGCGCGGGAGCAGGAGGCGGTCGGTTTCGATCGTCACGTTGCAGCGCTCGGCGACCTCGAGCGTGCGGCGGAGCGCTTCCGGGTAGGCGGCGAAGTCGGCGGCCATCTCCTCGGGCGCCTTGAAATAGAACTGGTCGGAATCGAACCGCCAGCGGTTCGGGTTCCTCAGCGAGTCGCCGGACTGGATGCAGAGCAAGGCCTCGTGCGCGCGGGCGTCCTCGTGCAGTAGGTAGTGGACATCGCCGGTCGCGACGAGCGGCAGCCGGGTCGCGTCGGCGAGCTTCGCGAGCTGTGGGTTGACCCGCTGCTGCGGCTCGAGCCCGGCGTTCTGGATCTCGACGTAGGTCGCCTCCCGTCCGAAGATCTGGACGAGCCGGTCGAGGTCGGCGGCCGCGTCCTGCGGCCGGTTCTCCTCGAGCGCCTTGCTGACGCGCCCGGAAAGGCAGCCCGAGAGGACGACGAGCCCGTTCGCGTGCCGCTCGAGCAACTCCCAGTCGACGCGCGGCTTGTAATAGTAGCCCTCGAGGTACCCGAGCGAGGACAGCCTGATCAGGTTCGCGTAGCCCTCGTCGGTCTCGGCGAGGACGGTCAGGTGTGCGTAGCCCTTCTCCTGCCGGCGGCGGTCGTCGGTGACGTAGACCTCACAGCCGACGATCGGCTTGATCCCCTGCTTGCGCGCCTCGCGCTGGAGCTCGACCGCTCCGGCCAGCGAGCCGTGGTCGGTGAGCGTGACCGCGGGCATTCCGAGCTCGGCCGCCCGCGCGGCGAGCGCCGGGATGCGGCACGCGCCGTCGAGGATCGAGTACTCGGAGTGGACGTGGAGATGGACGAAGGCGGCCTCGGGCACCGGGAGAGCCATCGTACTACCGGCCCCTGACGCTCCTGGCCGGGCAACTCCGGCCGGCGAAGCCGGCGATCCACGGGGACCGAACCCCAGAGCGCCCCGGGCCTCAACGCCCGTAGGTGCCGGTCAGACCGGCGGTGGCGAGGACGTGACCCTCGATCGCCTTGTCGAAGCTGAGCCGGCGGTCGCTGGGCCCGAGCTCGGGGTCCGCGTCAAGCGCGTAGAGGGTGAAGACGTAGCGGTGGGGCTTTCCGGGCGGAGGGCACGGCCCACGGTAGCCGGGAGCGCCGAAGTCGTTGCGTCCCTCGGCCGGTGCGGACTCGCCCTCGGCGAGCGCGCCGGCAGGCGGGAGGTTCCACGCGAGCCAGTGCGTGAACGGGTACCGGCCGGCATCGGGGTCGTCGAGGCACAGTGCGACGGACACCGTGCCCTCGGGCGGATCCGACCACGCGAGCGGCGCCGATACGTCGTCGCCGTCGCAGGTGTGCTTCGCCGGGATCGGCTCACCGTCTGCGAAGGCCTGGCTCGACAGCTGCATCCCTGTACTACTACCGTACTCGCGCACGTGGACCCGGTGCTCAGCGGCGACGAACGACCAGCACGGCAGTCCCGAGGGCTCGACCGGCCCATGCTCGCAGCATCGTTCTTCCCGGTGCGAGGGCGCGCACGCGGACGCTCATCTGCCGTACCGGGGGCGCGACCGACGCCACCCGCCTGGCCGTCACAGACCAGGTCGGCACTGCGCGGACACGGTTCCCGTAGGCATCACTCGCGCGGGCGGTGAAGGTGCGACTCCGACCCAACATCAGCGTTGCCTGCCGCGGCGACACGACGAGCCTGGCCGGCCTTGACGCCGCGATCGCGACCGGCCGTCTCACCGGTGTCAGCCCCGGCCCCGAGCCCTGCAGCACCGCCGTTCCGGCGAGCGTGTCTCGGTAGAAGAAGATTCCGCTCGCCGTCTGCCCCGGCGCGATCGACACTGCGAGCGCCTTCGACCAGGGGCCGTTGGTCGCTGCCGAGAATCGCCCATCGGCCGAGCTCGACGTCAGCGTCGCGGTCAGTGGTGCGCCGGACATGCTGGATGCCACGATCCTCAGCGGCCCGGAGGGCACGCCTGCGACGAGAACCCTCGGCGCCCCGGTGAACGACACCGGTACAGGTGCGGCCGGACAGGCGTAGTCGCCGGAGAACCCCGAGAGGGGAAACTGCACGAGCTGGATCGAACCGCCGTTGAACGCCGTCCCTGCGCACATCGACTGCGCTTCCTGGAGGGAGGCTGCCCCGGCCACCCAGGCGGGCAGCCCGGAGAAAACGAGCGTGCCGCCGGTGATCGACGCCCAGGCGGAGGACGTGGAGTAGAGGCCGACCTGGGCGACACCGACGGACCGCAGGTAGTCGACCTCGCCCTGGAGGGTGGCGACGTTCCGGGAGGGATCCGGCGTCCAGCTGTTCTCGGTCTCGACATCGAGCCACCACGCGACGGGAGAGGGCGTCGTCAGGGCGCCGGCAGTCGTCTCGCCGAGCGAGACGTAGGCCGCGACCGCGATCGTGTAGCTGTCGGCCGCCGCTTCCCAGCCGTAGTCGTAGTGGCACTCGAGCGTGTCGGCGCCGGGATTGTCAGCGGTGTTACAGGGCCTCGGAGTCGCCTGCCCGTTCGGCCAGTGTGTCGAGAGCAGGGGTCCGGGGTCGGCGGTGTTCGCGTACAGCTGGGCGGCGGCGCCCGCCCACGCCAGCTCGCTTGCCCCGTTCCCGGCGCCCAGGCAGGGGTTGGGACTGAAGGGCCGGCCGCCGTTCACCCCGGCGATGCCGAATGCCCCGTCGGTCGGGAACGGACCCGCGCACTGCGGAAACGAGACGTCGTAGCCCAGCGTCCCCGGGACGGCCGCTGCGCCGCCCGTGCCGGCCGCCGCGACAAGGAGGAGCGAGCACAGGGCGGTCAGGCGCAGCGGATTCAAGGCAGGAATTCTGCCTAGGCGCCGTCTCGGCCCCGGGCGCCGGGGTAGCTCGCAGCAGCCGCGCACACGCGGTTTCGGCTAGACACACTGGAACCGCTGCGCTCGAGCTGTTGCCGTGACGCTTCTGCGTCTACTCCGTGTCGGCTTCGGCTTCGCCGGCGGCGTCGCTGTCGCCGCCGCGCTTCCGCGCCCTCCAGAAGAGCAGCGACCCGGCGAGCGCGGCGGCGGCGCCCGCCGCCAGCGCCGGCTTGTTCGGGCGGCCGCCCTCGACCGCGGGCACGGCCTGGCGCGCCCTCCTCCTCGCGATGCGCTTGCCGACCTTCCAGGTCGCCCAGCCGATCACGGCGTTCCGCTTGTTGATGATGCTCATCGAAGCTCCCCCCTTCCGTTCCTCAGGCCTTCGCCGCGGCCCTGCGCTTCGGCCCGATGTGGATCGGGCGGCCGAGCGCGACCAGGCCGGCCTCCTTGATCGCCTCGGAGAGCGTCGGGTGGGCGGCGATCCCGTCCGCGACCGTCTCGACCGTCGCCTCCGCGTCGAGCGCGACGACGCCCGCCTCGATCAGGTCGGTCACGTGCGGTCCGACCATCACCAGCCCGAGCAGCTCGCCGTAGCGCGTCTCGTGGATCGACTTCACCCAGCCGACCGTCTCGTTCTGCATCACGGCCCTGGCGTTCGCGACCCACGGAAAGACGCCGACGGCGACGTCGTCACCGTACTGCTTCCTGGCCTCCGCCTCCGTCAGGCCCACGCTGGCGACCTCCGGGTCGGTGTAGATCGGGCGCGGGACGCCGCGCGGCTCGACCACGGCCTCATGGCCCATCGCGTTCTCGGCCGCGACCTCGCCCTCGCGGAAGGCTGTGTGCGCGAGCTGCCAGTACCCGGCGCAGTCGCCGACGGCATAGATGTGCGGGACGGTCGTTTGCCTGCGCTCGTCGGCCGCGATCCCCTTGCTCCGGTCGAGCTCGACGCCGATCTCCTCCAGTCCGAGGCCTTCGACGAGCGGCGCGCGGCCGACCGACACGAGCATCAGATCGGCGTCGACCGTCTCGTCCTCACCGAAGTGGACCGTCAGCGAGCCACCGTCGTCCTCGACCTCGGTGCACTGCTTCTCGAGGTGGAGCGCGATCCCGCGCTTCCCGAACTGCTTGGCGAGCTCCTTGGACGCGTCCTCGTCCTCCATCGGGATCAGCCGCGGGAGCATCTCGACGATCGTCACCTCGGAGCCGAAGCGCTGGAAGATCGAGGCGAACTCGCAGCCGATGATCCCACCGCCGAGCACGATGAGCCGCCCCGGCACCTGCTCCTGGGCAAGGAGGCCCGTCGAGTCGACGCAGTGCGGCGAGTCGAGCCCGTCGATCGGAGGCCACACCGGGAACGAGCCGGTGGCGACGATCGCGCTCTTGAAGGTGACGTCCTCCTCGCCCTCGACCCCGATCGTGTTCGCATCCTTGAAGCGGCCGGTGCCCTTCACCCACTCGACCCCGTTCGCCTTGAACAGGATCGCCACACCTCCCGTCATCTGCTCGACGACGGCCGCCTTCCACTCGTTTGCGGCGGCGAGATCGAGCTCCGGCTCGCCGACGCGCACCCCCGCCTTCGCGAAGGTCTCCTCCGCCTCCTTCAGGTAGGCCGCGGTCTGCACCCACGCCTTCGTCGGGATGCAGCCGATGCGCAGGCAGGTGCCGCCGAGCTCGGGCTCCTTCTCGATACAAACGGTCTTCGCCCCGAGCTGGGCGGCCCGGATCGCGGCGGTGTAGCCGCCCGGACCACCGCCCAGGACGGCAACGTCACAGTCCATCTCGCTCCCAAACCCTCCTGATCGTTTCCGGCAGCGATCCTAGCGAGGGGCGCGATCGCTGCGTCGCAGCGCTCCACCACGGCCGCGCCCTCGAGTCAGGCAACCACCCTCGAAACGACCGGCTGGGATGCCCGCTCGAGCCACGGAATCGCGCCGAGCCGCTCGAAGGTCGTCCGTGCCTCCGCGAGCAGCGCCTCCGCTGCGCGCCCGGGCCCGAGCGCCTCGGCCTGCTCCACCTGCGCAACGGCCAGCCAGAAGGGCAGGCTCATGCTGCGGAAGCGCGCCGCCGCGTCCGCCAGCCCGGCCGGGTCGCCGGCCATGCGCGCCCTGATCCGGATCGCGTGCGCCTCCAGGAACGGCGGTCGCCGCCCAGGCGGCAAGTCCTCGACGAACTCGAAAAGCTCCTCGGCCTTCGCGGTGTCCCCGAGCGCGATTGCCGCCTCGAGCGCATGGACGACCCCGTGCTTCACGCCCTGGAAGGCGGGCCCGAGTGTCGAGGCGGTCTCGATCGTCGCGGCACCGGCGGCGAGCGCCTCCTCGAGCCGACCTTCCGCGCGCCGCAGCGCCGCGGTGACGGCGAGGAAGCAGCCCCGGTCCTGGAGGTCGCTCGAATCCTCCAGCCACGAGTACATCGCGAAGATCCGGCGCGCAGCGTCGAGCTCGCCGCGGTGGCAGTGCGCCTCGACGCCCGACTGGAGGACGCTGATGACGACGCCGCCCGAGTGGACCTGCTCCTCGGTGAAGCTGTCGGTCGTCGCCAGCACTTCGTCCCACCGGCCGAGCATCAGCAGCGCGTAGGCCCGCTCCGACTGCACCGCCCACTCCGTAGGCCGGTTGCCGATCCTGCCCGCCAACGCGAGCGACTCGTCCAGGTAGCCAAGAGCCTCCGCGTAGCGATCGAGGCGGAAGCAGCGGTCGGAGAGGATGAAGTAGCACGTGCTCGCTTCCTCGAGGAGATCGTGCTCCAGCGCGACCTCGAGGCCCTGCTTCAGCAGAGCAAACGATTCAGTCTCGTGTCCGCGACTCGCGAGCACTGCCGACTTCGCGCGTAGCGCCAACGCCAGCGCGAACGGAAGGCCCTGCTGCTCGGCGATGTCGAGCGCGAGCTCCGCCCGCTCGCCAGCCCGCTCCGGGTCGCCCGCGAACCAGTAGGCGCGCGAAAGCAACGCGGCAATCAGGGCCAGGTCCTCGTCCGGCTCGTCGCCGGCGATGA
>JBKPCT010000102.1:0-19255 GCA_046727515.1 Actinomycetota bacterium
GGCGAGCGGAGCTCGTGGCCCGCGTCGGCGACGAACCCGCGCTCGCGCTCGAGGGCGTCCTCGAGCCGGTCGAGCATCTCGTTCAGCGTCTCGCCGAGCCGCTCGAGCTCGTCGCCCGTCTGCGGGACAGGCAGGCGCTCGCCGGGCGTTTCGGCCGAGATCGTCCCCGCGCGGCGGCGCATCGACTCCACCGGGCGGAGCGCAAGGCCGGCGAGCAGGTACCCGGCCGCCGAGGCGAGCAGCAAGGCGATCGGGCCGGCGATCAGCAGCTCGTTGCGGAACGCGGCCAGCGTCTCGGCGCGGTCCTGTTTCGTGGCGCCGACGACCAGCACGTTCCGGCCGACCGAGGTGGCGAAGAGCCGCGACGGCTCGTCGAGTCCGGGGACTGACGGCTTGTCCAGGTAGATCGCCCGGCGCCGCGCAGCCGCGAGCTGCCGTGCGTCGAGTAACCGCGTCCGTCGCAGTGGTCTCGTCGCCTCGAGCACGCGCCCTTCCGGCGCGAGCAGCTGCGCGTAGCTCTCCCCGTGCTCGACGAAGCGGCTGTCCGGAAACGATGCGTTCGAATCGCCAGCGACGAGGGCGAGGTCCTGCGCCCGCACGCGCAGCTCGCGGTCGAGCGCAGTCGAGAGGTGCGAGCCGAGTCGGAGGTAGAGAAACAGCGCGGTGCCGGCGAGCACCGCCGCCATCGCGAGCGCAAACGCCGCGGTCATGCGCAGCCGGATCGGCAGGCGGCTCACGGCTCCTCCCGCGGCGCCGCCCGCAGCCGGTAGCCCGCGCCACGCACGGTCTCCAGCGACTCGGTCCCGAAGGGGTCGTCGATCTTGCGCCGCAGCCGCCGGACGTACACGTCGACGACGTTCGAGCGGTTCTCGTAGGCGAAATCCCAGGCGTGCTCGAGCAGCTGGAGCCGCGAGAGCACCTCGCCCGGCCGGCGCATGAAGACCTCGAGGAGCGCGAACTCCTTGGCCGACAGCCGGACCGGGCTGTCGCCCCGCCGCACCTTGTGGGTCGCCGGGTCGAGCCGCAGGTCGCCGACGGCCAGCACGGCCGGCCTCTCGGCCTCGCCTCTGCGGGCAAGCGCCCGCAGCCGCGCCAGCAGCTCGGCGAACGCGAACGGCTTCACGAGGTAGTCGTCCGCGCCGCTGTCGAGGCCGGCCACCCGGTCCTCGACCGCGTCGCGCGCCGTCAGCATCAGCACGGGCGCCCAGACGCCTGCGCCGCGCAGGCGCCGGCACGTCTCGAAGCCGTCCAGCCCCGGCAGCATCACGTCGAGCACGATCGCGTCGTAGGGATGCGCCTGAGCCAGCCAGAGAGCGTCGTCGCCGGTCGACGCGACGTCGGCGGCGAGCCCCTCGCCGGCGAGACCGCGCCGGACGAGGCTCGCCATGCGCAGGTCGTCCTCGACGATCAGCACCCGCATGCGCTCATCCTCGGCGGGAAGGATGAACGGAAGATGACAGCCGCGTGACAGCCGGTCATCGCGTGTTCATCTGGGCCCCCTACCGTGGCGGCCAACGACCGAAGGAGGAGCTCGATGTCGAAGACGATCTCCGTGCTCGCAGCGGCGCTGATCGCGGCGCTCGCCACGGCGGCTGCGAACGGCGGCGGCCGTGGTCAAGGGTTCACGACGCACATTACGAACCCCTGGTTCCCGCTCGTCCCCGGCACCGTCTATGCCTACGAGGGCGTCAAGGACGGCAAGCCCTCGCGCGAGCTGCTCAGGGTCACGCATCGGACGAAGACGATCGGGGGCGTCGAGTGCGTCGTCGTCGACGACAGGCTCTGGGTCGACGGGCAACTCGCGGAGCGCACGAACGACTGGTACGCCCAGGACCGTAAGGGGAACGTCTGGTACTTCGGCGAGGACACCGCCGAGCTCGACCCGAGCGGAAAGGTGACCACCACCGAAGGCTCCTGGCGAGCCGGGGTGAAGGGCGCCCGCGCGGGGATCCTGATGCCCGCCACGCCGCGCGCCGGCCAGACCGGCCTAGAGGAGTACCGGAAGGGCCACGCCGAGGACCACTTCCGCGTCATCGGTTACCTGGGGGAGAACGCTCTCCTGACCGAGGAGAGGACGCCGCTCGAGGCGGGCGTCGTCGACCACAAGCTGTACGTCCGCGGGACCGGAACCGTCCTCGAGCACACGGTCAAAGGTGGTGACGAGATCAACGAGCTCGTGTCCGTGCGCAGAGGCTAGGCGACCTAGGCGGCTTCTTCGACGTACTCGGCTTCGGGCTCGAGCTCCGAAGGTGCCGGCATCGGCTTGGTCTGGAGCAACGCCCCGCCGAGGACGGCGCCGGCGAATGCGAAGAGCGCCCCGAGCCCGAACGCGAGGTGGTAGCCGCCGGTCAGCGCCTCCTTCAGACTGTGCCCCGCGGCCGTCAGGCTCGCCGTCCGCCGGTCGGAGAGGCTCGCGAGGACGGCCAGGCCGAGCGCGCCGCCCATCATGAACGCCGTGTTGACCATCCCCGAGGCGACACCTGCCTCGGTCGGCTCGACGTCGCTCATCGCCGCCATCAGCAGCGGGTTGAAGGCCATGCCTGCGCCGAAACCGAGGAGGATCATGCTCGGCAGCACGTCCGCGACAAAGTTGCCGTCGACCGGGATCCGCACGAAGAGGGCGAGCCCGAGACCGGCGAGGAGCAGCCCCGTCGCCAGCGGTGCGCGGATCCCGAAGCGCATGACGAGCTTGGCGGAGATCCCGAGCGAGAACGCGCCCATGATCAGACAGGTCGGAAGGAATGCCAGGCCGATCTGGAGTGGGCTGTAACCGAGCACCTTCTGCAGGTAGAGCGCGGACAGGAAGAACCAGGCGAACATCGCCGCCGCCCAGAGCACGCCGACCCCGTTCGCGGTCGCGACGTTGCGCAGCCGGAAGAGGCTGAGCGGCATCAACGGCGACGCGACGCGCGCCTCGATGGTGAGGAAGGTGGCGAGCAGGACAACCGAGCAGCCGAGCAGGCCGAGAGTCTGCGCCGAGGTCCAACCCTCGTGGTTGCCGTTGACGATCGCGTAGACGGCGAGCATCAGCGCCAGGGTCACGGTGACCGCGCCTGCGACGTCCAGCCGCGCCGAGGAGGGGATGCGCTCCCCGGGCAGCACCTTCAGCGAAAGGAGGACGACCGCGGCGCCGATCGGCACGTTGACGAGAAAGATCCAGTGCCAGTTCAGGACATCGGTGAGAACGCCGCCGAGGAGGACGCCGATGCTGCCTCCGCCGGCAGCGACGAACCCGAAGACGCCCATTGCCTTCGTCCGCTCGCCCATCTCGGTGAAGAGCATCATGATCAGCGAGAGGGAGACGGCCGACGTGATCGCACCGCCGAGCCCTTGCACAGCCCGGGCCGCGACGAGCTCCGCCTTGTGCGTCGAGACGCCGCAGGCGAGCGACGCGAGCGTGAAGAGGGTGATGCCGATCAGGAAGAGGCGCCTGTGACCGTACAGGTCGCCGAGCCGTCCGCCCAGAAGCAGGAAGCCGCCGAACGTGAGCAGGTAGGCGTTCACCACCCAGGCGAGCGAGGTCTCCGAGAAATGCAGATCGCTCTGGATCGACGGGAGCGCGACGTTGACGATCGTGGTGTCGAGCACGATCATCAGCGACCCCAGGCACAGCACCACGAGGGCAATCCACTTCGTGCGGTCTTCCATGGTGGTCATTGCTCTCTCCGTCCCAAACGCTCTTGAACCCTCAGACCTTCCCTGCGCTCGAATCTCATCGCCCGCGCGCCGATGAGCTTTCGGATGAATCGGCGTCATTACGAAAGTGGAGACCGTACTCGATGCGGCGCACCTCCCGGCGGACGTGGAGACGATCGACAGCCTCGCACGGCTACGGCTCCACGGACCGGTGGTCTTGCGCAGGGCATCTGCGGAGTTGCTGGCCCTGATCGCGTTCTGCGGGCTAGATCAGGTTCTCCGAGTCGAGCCGCGGCGGTAGACCGAAGAGCGGGAAGAGCGTGTCGGTGTCGAGGAAGAAGGTGAGCTCGCCGACGCCGTCGGCTGAGAGCTCGACGACCTGCAGCGCCCAGGGGTCGAACCCGCCGCCCGAGGCGCCCGGCTTGTACTGACCGAAGGCAGGCGAGCCGTTCGCGGTGCCGGCCGGGATCAGCCGCGACCCCTCGCACTCGATCCCCGGTCCGAACCACCAGGTGAGAATGTCCTCGCGACCGGCGAGCCAGAGGTCGTACGGCGGCATCGATTGGGTCGCGTCCTCGCGGATCAGCGCCGTCAGCGCCTCGATGTCGTACGCCTGGAACGCTTCGACGTAGCGCTCGAGGAGCGAGCGCTGGGCCTCGTCGAGGTTGTCGACCCGATCGCTGGCGTTGACGCCGCTCGCCGACAGTCCGGCGCGGGCCCGCTGCAGCGCACTGTTCACGGACGCGACGCTCGTGCCGAGTAGCTCTGCGACCTCGGTCGCCTGCCAGCGCAGCACCTCGCAGAGGATCAGCACCGCACGCTGGCGCGGCGGCAGGTGCTGGAGCGCAGCGATGAACGCAAGCCGGATCGTCTCCCGGTCGACTGCCGTATCCGCCGGGTCCGGGGCCGGCTGGACCCACGTCACCTCCGCCGGCACGTTCAGGTTCTCGACGACCGGCTCGCGCGAGGGACCCAGATCCATCGGGCGGACCCGGCCCTCCTTGCTGCCGAGCAGGTCGAGGCAGACGTTCGTCGCGATCCGGTACAACCAGGAGCGCAGGGACGCGCGGCCCTCGAACCTCTGGTGGCTGCGCCAGGCCCGCAGCATCGTCTCCTGGACGGCATCCTCCGCCTCGAACGGCGAGGCGAGCATGCGGTAGCAGTATCCGGTCAGCTCCCGCCGGTGCTCCTCGAGCGTGCGCTCGAGCTCGGCGGGTGCCGGCGTGGGTGTCGCCTCCACGACGCTCATCCTACGGATAGACCGCAGGGCTGCGCGAAACTCATCGCCCCACCGTCAGTGCGTGACGACGAGCTTCAGGATGACGAGCACGAGGCCTAGCCCCAGGTTGGCGGCGACGACGCCGATCGTCGCCAGGCGGCCAAGCCGCTCGATCCGCGCGAACACGAGACCCTGGGCAGCGAGAACGACGAGGCCGAGCGCAAACGCGGTCCAGACCGCGGTCCGCGCGGACAAGATCCCGAGCGCGCCGAGCAGGAGCGCGATGATCGGCGGGATCGCCGCCTCGATGACCGACGCCTCCCGGCGCGTGATACGCAGCAGCTCCGCGAACGAGACATGCTCGCCCGTGTGGACGCTGTGCCCGAGCCCGTGCGCATAGACGTGGGCGAGCCAGAAGGTGACGCAGGTCACGCCGACGAGCAGGGCGATGTGACCCGGCTCGTGCGGATAGGCCCGCGCGCCGCCGACGATCACGGAGAGCGCAACGATCGTGCCGTAGATGAACCCGGCGAGGCGCTGCCCCATCGCCGAGCGGGCGAGCCGGTCCGATGTGAAGGGGAACAGTTGGCGCCTGCTCACGAGGACTCCCGCTGTGGGACCTTGAAGCCTAGGAATCCGTACACGACGTCGAGGACCGGACTGGCGAAGTTGAAAAAGCAGTACGGAAAGTACGAGGCCGTGCTGACGCCGAGCACGCCCGATATGTATGCGCCGCACGTGTTCCAGGGAACGAGTACGGAAGTGACCGTGCCGGAGTCCTCGACCGCCCGCGACAGCACCTCGGGCGCGAGCCCCCGGCGCTCGAACTCCTCACGGAACATGCGGCTCGGGAGCACGTCCGCCACATACTGATCGCCGGCGACGACGTTCAGCCCGACTGCGCTTCCGTTGACGGCCAGGATCAGCCTGCCCCGCGTCCGCGCGTGCGCGACGACCGGCTCGAGCAACCTGCCGAGGAAGCCCGCGTGCTCCATGATCGCCGCGAACGACAGCGCGGCGAGCACGAGCCAGATCGTCGTCAGCAGGCTCGCCATCCCGCCCCGCGAGAAGAGCTGATCGATCGCCGGGTTGCCGCTGCGGCTGACGAAGCCCGTCGCCATCGCGCCGTAGACCGCCTTGATCCCGATGCCGACGGCCGAGCGGTGGGGCTCGGCGACGAACGCCTTGACCGCGTCCCACTGGATAAAGCACGCCAGGATCCCGGCGAAGAGCGCCGACCCGAGGAGCGCGAGGAAGGGCGGAACCTTCTTCAGCGTGAAGACGACAAGGAGCGCGAGCGGCAGGAGGCTGAGCACTCCGATGTTGAACTCGTTCTCGAGCACGTCCAGGGCCGCCTGCGTGCTCACTCCGCCCTCGACCGTCGCCGTCAGCCCGAGGAGGAGAAACGCGATCAGGCTGAGGCCAAGCGCAGGGCCGGCAGTCCAGAACATGTTCCGGATGTGCCGCCCCACGGTCAGGCCGCCCCCGACGAGCTTTGGCACGAGGATCGTCGTCTCCGAAAGCGGCGTCATCTTGTCGCCGAAGTACGCGCCGCAGATCACGGCGCCGGCGGCGACCTCCTCGGAGAGGCCCATCACCTTCGCCATCCCGACGAACGCAACCCCGAGCGTCCCTGCCGTCGTCCACGAGCTGCCCGTGACGAGGCCGACCACGGCACAGACCGCCGCGGTCGCGAGGTAGAAGACGTCCTCGTTCAGAAGGCGCACGCCGTAGTCGACGATCGTCGGGATCGTCCCGCACATGTTCCAGGTGCCGATCAGCGCGCCGACGGCGAGCAGCATGAAGATCGCGCCCATCGCCGTCGTCACGCCGCCGATCGCCGCGTCAGCGATCTCGGCCGACGTGTAGCCGTTCTTCAGGGCGACGAGGCTGGCGAACGCCGCGCTGAGCAGGAGTGCGACTTGCAGCGGCCCGTCGGTGGCGCTGATCCCGAACAGCACGATCGTCAAGGCGATCAGCGCGATCAGGACGATGACGGGCAGCAGCGCGTCGAGAAAGGACGGGGGTCTCGGCTCGCGGGCGGGAGGTGCAGCGGCGGCGTCGCCCGTGGACACCGCGCCAGCATGACCGCGTCCGGCGTACCGACCATCGTCCAGACCGGATGAGGGCGGCGGAATGGTGTGGCCCTCGCGCGCCCGCCGACTGCCGCGGCGCGACGTCGCCCTGGCCGTCGCCGAGCCGCTGCTCAGCGAGCCCGCCCCGGCATCCCGCGCTAGTGCCGCCCGGTCCAGTCTACGCAGTGTCAGCCGGCCGCGACGAACGCTCGGGTAGCCCGCCGTTGTAGCCGGCCGGCTGCGCCTCCTGTGGACCGAGCGTCGGCTCGAACGCAGCAGCGTAGACCTGCACTTCACCCGTGAGGGTCAGGTCGATCACCTCGGTGAGCAGCGTTGCGTGGGTCACGTCTTCCTCCGTTCGTCGAGGTGATCTTCGAGTCGATCGAGATGGGTCGTCCAGAGACGTCGGTAGGACGCGAGCCACTCGTCGAGGTCGGCGAGGGTCCCGCCGTTCTCAGCCGGCCGGCCTGGCTGCCACCAGCACGCTCGCGCAGAGCAGCGCCAGGATCGACACGGGCAGCAGCCACCAGGCGTTCACGCCCTGGTGGACGAGTAGCGCGGTCAGCGCGATCGCCGCCCCTGCCCCGACCGCGAGCGGCAGATTGTCGCCGACCACGAAGTTCCACCAGAAGCGTCCGAAGCGCCGGAGATAAGTCACGCCGACGCCGCCCCTTCCGACGCCACTCGTTCCCGCTTCGCGACCAGGACGATCGCCAGCGATCCGACGAGCAGGAAGGCGATCAGCGCCAGCAGCGACGCGTCGCTCCCGGGCCAGTCCACCCCCACACCCTCGCCGGCCCAGAAGATGCCGAAGGAAGTGAGCAGGATCCCGACCGCAAACTTGAGCGCGTTCTCCGGGACGCGTGCGAGGGGGCCGCGGACGACGAGGCCCGCAGCGACGACGAGCGCGACGGCTGCCACGGCCGCAGCCGCCGCAAGGCCGATCCGGTGCTGAGCGGTGCCGAAGGTGAGAACGATGAAGACGACCTCGAGCCCTTCGAGCAGCACGCCCTTGAACGAGAGCGTGAACGAGTACCAGTCGATCCTGCCTGCAGGCCGCGCCGCCCGCTCCGCGTCGGCGACCTCGCGGCTGTACGCCGCGTTCTCGTCGCGTTGTGCCTTGAGGCCGGCGGCGCGCAGGATCGCCTTGTAGAGCCACTGCAGGCCGAACAGGACGAGCAACGTTCCGACGAGGACCTGGAGTGATTCGATCGGGATCGAGGTCAGTGCCGGCCCGAGGATCGCCGTTATCGCGGCAAGGACGATCCCTGCGGCGCCGACGCCGTACATGGTCGAGCGCCAGCCTCGCGTCGTTCCGACGGCCAGCACGATCGTCAGCGCCTCGACCGCCTCGACCGCGCAGGCGAGAAACGTAGCGAGGATCAGGTAAGCGGGACTCATCCCTCGATGATCGCTGCTATGCCGTCTGAAGGAGGCGCCCGCCGCCGCCGCCGCGATCCCAGAACATGTTGCTCAAGGAATCGATGGTCGCGCCGGCCCGACCGCCGGCGCATCGGCGCCGAGTCCGACTTCTTGCGGGAAATCACCCTCGCCGGCCTCGGGCTGCTTGCTCCTGCGCAACTTTCCGCTGATCCGCGCCCCCAGATGCAATGGGCCGACCATGATCCGCGCGGCCACCAGTGCCATAACGACGTTCAGGCCGGACAGCGTGATCTTCGCCCCGAAGCCGAATCCCAATGCCTGCCCCGCCGTGAACCCGCTCTGGGTGAGGATCGCCAGGATCATCGCCTGCTGGGAGCCGGTCTCGAGGAAGCCGGGCAGGCTGACGGTGACCCGCTGCGCCGTCCGGATCAGGACGACGCTGGTAAGCGTCGCCCCGACGAATCCGAACGCACGGAGCAGCAGGTAGAGCGTCGCGAGCTGGAGCGCGAAGTCTGCGAGCTGCCAGCCCAGGACGTTGCGGGTATAGGCGCCGCGATGCTTGAAAATGACCACTCCCTGCCTGAGCTCGTCGCCGAGCCCTTTCGCCTTGCGGCGGAGCGCGATGACGGCGGTGACGATCGCGGCCAGGACGAGGGCAAGGAGCAGTACCGGCTTGAGGGGATGGGCCGCGATCTCGTGCCAGTCGACGACGGACGCGCCCAGCCACGCCGACACGCCCACGAGCACCACGGTCAGGAGCACGTCGAACATCGCGTCGACGCCGGCTGTGGCCGCGACCGCCGCCGGCGACGCGCCCTCGATCCGGTCCTCCATCAGCGCCACGCGCACGGCCTCGTCGCCGTGCATGGGCAGGAACGTGCCGGCTCCGTGCTTGACCAGCGTGGCCCCGTAGGCGTCTCGCCAACGCACCTTCGCCCCCGGGAAGGTCGCGGCGAGCAGGTTCCGCCAGGCCTGCGACCTGAGAACTGTCTGGCCGAGGAAGCACGCGACGGCCACGAGGTAGGCCCAGACGACGAGGTGCGAGAACGCGTGTCCGAATTCGGCGAAGAAGTTGGTCACGGCGCTCATCGGGCCTCCTCGGCGTGTAGGCGGAGGATATTCATCGTCTCCTCCGCCTGCACACCGATTTGCGTCAGGCCGTCGTCGCCGGCCGGGCAGGCCGCATGGCCGCCATGTAGGCGCCGAACAGGATCGTCAGCGCGAACAGGCTGATGCCCGGCCAGAGCGGGACGACCACACCGACCGCGATGGCCGGGGCGCCGTTCAGCCCCCCAGCCCACCGCAGCTTCGTGTAGGCCGACACGACCTCGTTTGCAGTTCGACAACCGAGTCCATCGAGACCTTCCTGGTGGATTGGTGTCTCCGACTGTCGCCGACGACCTTACGTCCGGGAATCAGCGGTATCGCTGAGCGGACGCGGGTAGTCCGCAGACTGCGCAGAGGGGTTAGGCGGGCGACGCAGGCGAGGAGACTTCTGCCGCTCCGCCGGCGGGGCTGGGCGTCGGTGTTCCCTCGTCGGCGACGCCCGGGCGGTCTTCCGCCTCGTGTTTCTCCTCCTTGAGGTACTGATGCACGAGAGCGATAGCCATGCTGCCCTCGCCGACGGCGGCAGCAACGCGCTTGACCGGGCTGGATCGAACGTCGCCACACGCAAAGATGCCGGGCATATTCGTCTCGAGAAGGTAGGGGTCGCGCTCGAGTTCCCACCGGCCGGCTGCGCGCACATCGGAGCCGGTGAGCACATAACCGTGGCGATCGAGCGCGATCTCCTCCGGCAGCCACGCCGTCTCGGCATCGGCGCCGATCATGATGAAGAGCCTGCCCGTCTCGACCCGGGTCGTTCCGCCGGTCGCGCCGTCGCGAATATCGATCGCTTCGAGCGATGTGTCGCCGTGAGCAGCCGTCACCTCCGCTTGGTAGAGCACGCTGATGTTCGGCCGAGATGCGAGCTGGTCGATCAGGTAGTGCGACATGCCCTTCTCGAGCGTGTCGCCGCGGCAGAGGACGGTCACGCTCTTGGCGTGAGTGGAGAAGTACATCGCCGCCTGGCCGGCCGAGTTGCCGGCACCGACGAGGTGGACGTCGAGCCCGTGGGTGCTGGGAGCCTCGCTCGGCGCCGCGCCGTACGAGATGCCCCTGCCGAGGAGCCGGTCGAGGCCTTCGACCGACAAACGTCGCCACGCGACGCCGCACGCGAGGATGATCGTGCGCGCGCGCAGGACGTCGCCGCCGTCCAAGTGCACCTGGCGGCCCGCAGCGTCGAGGCGGGTGATCGTCCGCGTGACGAGGATCTCGGCGCCGAGCCGGCGCGCCTGCTGCAGGGCACGCCGGGCAAGCTCCTCGCCGGATACGCCTGACGGGAAGCCGAGGTAGTTCTCGATTCGCGCCGACGTGCCGGCCTGACCGCCGGGCGCTTCGCGCTCGACGACGATCGTCCGCAGACCCTCCGAGGCGCCGTAGACGCCCGCAGCCAGCCCGGCGGGCCCGGCGCCGATGACCACGGTGTCGTACTCCGCCGCCGCCGGCTCGGTGCCGAGTCCGAGCAGCTCCGCGACGCGGCGCAGCTGCGGTCGCAGCACGGTCTTGCCGTCCGCGAAGCGAACGGCCGGGCAGTCTGCGTCGGAGGGCAACGGCCCTCCCCAGTGTGTGGCGGCGTCCGCCTCGTCCGGGCGGAGCCAGGCGAACGTGATCTCGTTGCGGTCGAGGAAGTGCCGCAGCGCCGCGCACGCGGGGTCCCAGCGAAGCCCGACCAGCGTCGCCCGGGGAGGCGACTGCTCGGCGGCGATCGACTGTAGCCCACCCGCTCCGCCGATTCTCTTCGCGGCGAGGCGGCCGACCTCCTCGGCGATGCTGGGTTCGACGGCGAGGACGGCATGGTAGTCCTGCGGCTCGATTCGCATCACGCGCGTCCTCTCGGCCGCCCGAAAGCCGGCGGGAAACGTCGTGCCGAGCGTGATCGGCACCTCGCCGAAGATGTCGCCCGGGAGGCGCTCGCCCACGACTCGCTCGATCCCGTCGACGACCTTCACGGCCTCGATCCGACCTTCCAGCACCGCGAACAGCGCCCGCTCGGCGCCCTCGTAGGCCGCGTACTCGCCCGGCCGGAGGCTGATATCGGCCGCCGCCCTGGCCAGCCGCTCGCGATCCGGCAGGCTCAGAGCCTCGAAGACATCGACAGCACCGACCTCGTCCGCCGTCACCATCTCGGACACTGCCTCCGGCTCTTCTCGACGAACGCCGTGGTCGAAGCGGCCGTCACGGCGAACTCCCTGCGATCGAGCCGCCTGGTCACGGCACGACTATAGGCACGCCCGGTTCAACCGCGTTCACCTTCGGTCGATCGCGGTTGCGGCGCCGCAAGCCTTCTGGTTGAAGCCCGCGCGTTACTCGCCGCGACTCGGCACCAGGGCGGCGCGAAGGCGCCGGCGGCTCGCCGCAGGCCACAGGACTTTAGTGTCGTAGTACACCTCGAACGCGGGCACCGAGTCCGGGAGCGTGATCCAGGGGAGCTTCGACCGGGTGTAGATGTGGACGTCGGGCACGACCCCCGAGGGGTCGTCGAGCGTCCCCCCGCGAACGAACCGGATCTGAGGGCGGCCGTAGTTGCTGAAGAGCGCCACCTGGCAGGTCGGGCACCGGAAGATCCGCTGTGTGCTGCCGTCGTCCCGCGGAACGTCGACCGGCTGAGGCTCGCCCGCGAGCAATTCGACGCGGTCGGCCTCGATCAGCAGGTTGATCACGAAGGCGCTCCCGGTCTGCCGCTGGCAGCTCAGGCAATGGCAGCAGTGAACGAAGAGCGGATCGGACGTCAGCCGGTAGCGAACCGCTCCGCAGGAGCAACCGCCCTCACGCGTGACGCTCGTGATCTCTCCTCCAGGACGGCGACATGGTCCGGACAGTACCGGTCCAAGGACAAGACCCTCGTTCCCGGCCCGACCGTCAGCGATCAATTCCGTAGTGCGGCGTGCGGGAATCTGGTCACGAGGTCGGCGTCGCCAAATGCATGGATCCCGGCGACACCCGCATTGGTCGCGGTGAGGACCACGATCCCGTACGCGACGTGGGAGCCGTCACCCGCGCGAACGTACCCGACGGCAGCGGGTTGGCCGTTGGCGGAGGTGGGGAACATCCGCCAGTCGCCGGGCGAGCCGAGAACCCGCGCGGCCAGATACTCCACGCAGTTCTTGCGGCCGGCGAACCACGTCGAGAACGGCGTCACCTCCAGCGTGGCGTCCGCGCGGAGCAGCCGCTCGAGGGCCGCCGCGTCGGCGTTCTCGAAGGCCGAAATGTATCGGTCGATCAGCGCGCGGTGCTGTGAACCGGCGAGCTCAGGGACCTTGTCGGACAAGGGCGCCGACTGGCGGAGCCGCGCGCGGGCGCGCTGCAGCGTGCTCTTCACTGCCGCCGTGGTCGTGTCCAGCATCTCGGCGACCTCGGTCGCCCGGAAGCCGAGGACGTCGCGGAGAAGCAGCACCGCCCGCTGGCGGCCGGGCAGGTACTGCAGGCTCGCGATCAGTGCGAGCCGGAGGCTCTCGCGCGAGGCGACGACAACCGCCGGATCGTCCGACTCGGGGCCGGCGAGCGCTTCAGGAATCGGCTCGAGCCACGCGACGTCCGGGCCGGCCGTGACGGGCTCGGCTCGGGGATCCTCGGTCGGACGACCGAGCCCGGACGGCAGGACACGCCGGTCACGGCGCCGGATCGCGCTGAGGCATGCGTTCGTCGCGATCCGGTAGAGCCAGAGCCGCATGGACGAGCGCCCCTCGAACCTGCCGTAGGCATGCCACGCGCGCAGGTATGTCTCCTGCACCGCGTCCTCGGCGTCGCTCACCGCCCCGAGCATCCGGTAGCAGTGCGGAAACAGCTCACGCCGGAAGGACTCTGTGCTGAGCTCGAAGTCGCGGCGGTCGTGCGCGGTCACAGGCCAAGCCTCGGCCGCGCCCACGACGCCAGCCGCCCAATCGCGTCGTCGGCCTCCGGTGCACGGCCGGCCATCATCTGGAATGTGTGCTGCTGCTCCGGGAAGACGTCGATCTGGACGTCGATGCCCGCCTTCCTCGCCGACTCGGCGAGCCGACGGCTGTCGTCGAGCAAGAGCTCGTCGTCGCCGACCTGGATCGCGATCGGCGGCAGGCCGGCGAGGTCGGCGTAGAGCGGGCTCGCATAGGGGTCGCGCGGGTCGCTTCCGCCGAGGAACATCGCAGCCATCTGCTCGACCCACGGCTTGCTGAACAGCGCGTCCTTCCCGCTGTTCGACAGCATCGTCTCGCCGGTCACCGCCAGGTCGACCCACGGCGAGAGCAGCATCGTCGCCGCCGGAAGCGGCAGACGCTCGTCGCGCGCGCGCAGCTGCGTCGCCAGCGCAAGCGCCCCGCCGGCGGAGTCGCCGACGAACGCGACGTGGGCGGCCTCGATCCCCTGGTCGAGCAGCGAGCGGTACGCCGCGAGCACGTGGTCGAGCGGCGCCGGGTAGACGCCCTCCGGGAGGAGCCGGTAGCCGACGATCAGGGCGCGGACGCCGACCGCCTTCGCGATGTGCGCGAAGAGCTTCCTGTGCGTGTAGATCGAGCCGGTGATGAAGCCCCCGCCGTGGATGCACAGGAGCACGCTGGCCTCGAGCGAGCCCTTTGGGATCGCCCACATCGCCGGCAGCCCCGCGGCCTCCGTCTCGACGTAGTCGACTCCGCCCGGCTCGCTCGTCAAGATGTTCCATCCTTCGACCAGGTCCCGCTGGTCCTCGAGCGACCACTGGGGATTCTGAGTCGGGATCTCGACCCACATCCGGTAGAGCTCGCTCACTGCGCTCGACTGCTTGCTCGCCATCGTCGCTGCCTCCTCGCCGCGGTCGACGCCGCGATGGGCGGATCGGTTGTCGCACATGAAGACTCACCGTGCAGCCAAAAGGAATCGGCGGATCTCAGCGGTAGGGACCTCGGTCGTACACTCGGCCGGTGACGCGCCTCTCCCCACGACAGCGACGAGCGCTGGAGGCGATCTGCGACACCTTCGCGCCCGGGTCGGCGGAGCGTGGAGCGGCCGACGCGATCCTCGACGTGGTCGGCGTCAGCCCGAGGGAGGTGGATCGACGGCAACTCCGAGTGCTTCTGGCTCTGTTCGGCCTACGCTTTCCCAGGCTGGGGCAAGTGCGTCGGGAAGCGATCCTCCGCGCCTGGAGCGATAGCCGGATCCCGCAGCGGCGCGCGGCGTTTCAGGCGCTTCGCAAAGCGGCGCTCCACTTCGACGCGGTCCTGCCCGGAAGCCCGGTGTACGAGGCGACCCGCTACCCGGGGGCGCTCGGGCGGCTGCAGACCGCGAAGCCGCGAGCGATCTCGCCGACGCCGGTCACCGCCGACACGACCCTCGACTGCGACGTCTGCGTCGTCGGATCGGGCGCGGGCGGCGGGACCGCGGCCGCCGTGCTCGCCGCAGCCGGGCTCGACGTCGTCGTCCTCGAAGCGGGCGACTACTACGACGATGCCGACTTCGACGGCGACGAGCTCGCCGGTTGGGGTCGGCTGTACGAGTTGGGCGGCTCGAGGGCGACCCACGACCACAGCGTCGGTCTCCTCGCCGGCGCCTGCCTCGGCGGCTCGACGGTCGTGAACTACACCACGTCGTTCCGGACGCCGGACGAGGTGCGAGCCGAGTGGGCGGCGCACGGCGTTCCCGCTTTCGCGACCGACGCGTACACGCAGAGCCTCGACGCCGTCTGTGCTCGGCTCGCTGTCAACCTCGACTACAACCGCGTTTCCCATCGAGAGGAGATCTTCCGGCGCGGCCTCGACGCGCTTGGCTGGCACTGCGATGCGATGCCGCGCAACGTGGTCGGCTGCGACCAGGACGGCCCCGAGTGCGGTTGGTGCGGCTTCGGCTGCCGGCGCGGCGCCAAGCAGTCGACGGTCAAGACCTGGCTCACGGACGCACATTCGGCCGGCGCCCGCGTGCTCGTCCGCACGCGGGCAAGGCGGATACTCGTGTCGGGGGGCGCCGCTCGGGGCGTCGAGGCGCGCACCGCGGACGGGCACCGGGTCACGGTCTCAGCGCGCGCCGTCGTCGCCGCCTGCGGCGCGATCCAGACACCCGCGCTGCTCCGCCGCTCGGGCCTGACGAACGGTGAGATCGGCCGCAACCTGCGGCTCCATCCTGCGACGGGCGTCTTCGGATTCTTCGACGAGGACGTCCGGCCGTGGGAGGGGACGATGCAGGCGATCTATTCCGATCAGCACCGCGACCTCGACGGCGAGGGCTACGGGGTCAAGTACGAGACCACGGCGTTCCACCCGAGCCTCTTCGCCGCCTTCGCGCCGTGGCGGAGCGCGGCGCAGTACGCCGAGCTTGCCGGCGGTCTCCGGCAGGCGAGCCTCGTCGGTGTGTTGCTGCGCGACCAGGGCGGCGGGGAGGTCCGCGTCGGCCGTGACGGCGAGCCCGTTGTCCGGTACCGGCTCTCGCCGGCGGATGCCCGTCACGTCCGCAGGGGCCTGGACGGAGCGGCCCACATCCTCGAGGCGGCGGGGGCGCGCCGCCTCGTTTCTGCACATTCGCGTCTCGTCTCGTACGAGCCCCGCGGCGGCTCGCGCGAGCGCTTCCTCGCCGACGCCGACGCCTGCGGCTACGGCGCCGGGCGCTGCGTCTTCTACTCGTTCCACCTGATGGGGAGCGCGCGGATGGGCGGATCGGCCGCGACCTCCGCGTGCGGACCCGAAGGCGAGACCTGGGAAACGCGAGACCTCGTCGTCTGTGACGGCTCGACCTTCCCGACAGCCTCCGGAGTCAACCCGATGATCTCGATCGAGGCGACCGCGCACATGAACGCCTCGGCACTCGTCGCCCGCCTCCAGTGATGAACGCGCCCTTCTTGCGGGCGCGGTGCGTTCCGTTTATCTGAAGCTCAGCCCGCGGGCTGGAAGAATTCGATCGGGTTGCCGGACGGGTCGTCGAGCAGGATCTGGGAGCCGCCGGGGCCTCTGACGATCTCGTTGCGGAAGCCGATCCCTTCGCCGCGCAGACGGTCGACCTCCGCCTGGAGGTCGTCGACGATCAGGTGGATGCGGTTCCAGCCGCCGGGGCCGGGTCGACGGCCGTCGGGCATCGGCCGGCCGGCCGAGCTCGTCGGCCCGCTCAGCAGCAGCCGTAGCGCGCCGCGGCGGACGTCGGCGAAGGCGGGCGCCGCGCCCGAGATCAGGCTGAAGCCGAGCTTGGTGGTGTAGAAGTCGACGGCAGCGTCGACGTCGTCGACCATGTAGCGGACGTTGGCTATGACCTCGGTCACCCTGCTCCCTTCTCTTTGGGCACGGAGCCGATCCTAGTCAAATTGCTTCTCCGGTCTCGCGAGCGGCACCGGCCGTCACCGGCGTGATACGAGTTCCTCAGTGCTGGACGAGCTGACGCAGGACGAATTGCTGGAGGCTCCGCTCGAGCGCGAGCAACGGGTGACGGCGCTCGAGCTGTTCTTCGACCTGGTGTTCGTGTTTGCGATCACGCAGGTGACCGGCTTTCTCTACCACGATCCAAGCTGGTCGCGGCTGGTCGAGGCGCTCGCGATCATGATGGTGCTCTGGTTCGCGTGGAGCAGCTATGCCTGGCTCGGCAACACAGCGGGCACCGACGAGGGCGCGATTCGCGTCGTGCTGCTCGTCGCAATGGGGCCGTTGCTGGTCGCGTCGCTGGCTGTTCCCCACGCGTTCGGCGAGGACGCGCTCGTCTTCGGGGCCGCGTACTTCTTCGTCCGCGCGCTCCACATCGTCGCGTACTCGGTTCTCGCACGCGGCGATCCGAGGCTGAGACCCATCGTCTATCGCCTCGGTCGAACGATGCTGCCGGCGGCCGCTCTGCTGGTCGTCGCCGGTGCCGTGTCGGGCACGGGGCGAGTTTTGTGCTGGGTCGGAGCGATCGCGATCGACTACGGCGGTCTGATCCTCAGCGGCACCGAGGGTTGGCAGGTGAAACCGGGGCATTTCGCCGAGCGGCACGGCCTGATCATCATCGTCGCGCTCGGCGAGTCGATCGTCGCGGTCGGGGTCGGTGCCGCGAGTCTCGGCATCCATGCGGGCGTGGTCACCGGAGCGCTGCTCGGGGTCGCCGTCGCGGCCGCAGCCTGGTGGGCCTACTTCGACGTCGTCGCCACGGTCGCCGAGCGAAAGCTGCGCGAAGCGCGCGCGAGCGAGCGGGGGCGGATCGCACGCGATTCGTATACCTACCTGCATCTGCCGATGGTGACCGGGATCGTCGTCTTCGCGTACGGCGTCAAGACGACACTCGCCCACGTGCACGCGCATCTGGACAGCGTGCCGGCAACGGCCCTCTGCGGAGGTGTTGCGCTGTACTTCCTCGCGCTGAGCGTGCTCAAGCGCCGGAACATCGGATCGTTCAACCGCCCCCGCCTCGTGGCGGCTGCCGCGCTGGCCGCCCTTGCCCCTGTTGCGACAGTGCTGCCGGCGTTGCTGTCACTCGGGTTCGTCGCGCTGATCGCGTGCGGGCTGATCGCCTACGAAGTCCATCGCTATGCCGAGGCCCGCGACAGGATTCGCCATGCGGACTCGCGCTGAGCTCGATTACTCTCGCACTGCGTGCGTTCGAGCGCCCGGTGCGTGAGGCGAGAGGACGTAGGGTCGCTCGTCGACGACACGCTTCATCACGATCGTCGAGGTGAGCCGCTGGACGCCGGGCAGCGTCGCGAGTTTCTCGTCGCGGAGGTTCTGGTAGGCGCCGAGGTCGACCGTTGCGACCCGGACGAGGTAATCGGGGTCCCCGAAGAGCCGCTCGGCGTGGCGTATCTCCGGAACGTCCGCGAGGGCGCTCTCGAAATCCGCGATCGTGGCTGCATCCTCTCGATCCATCGTCACGTACACCAGGACCTCGAACCCGAGACCGATCGCGGCGGGGTCGATCACGGCTCGATACCCGCGGATCGCTCCCGAACGTTCCAGCTCGCGCAGTCGCCGCTGACAAGGAGAGACGGTGAGTTTGACGCGCTGAGCGAGCTCGGTCACGGTCAGGCGTCCCTCCGCCTGGAGTTCAGCAATGATTTTTCGATCGATCGCGTCCATCGCGGAGATCATTGCAGAGCGCAAGCAATCTCAGCATAGATCTGCAAAAAGACGGCCCCGAAGCCGGCGTAGTCTCCTCCTGAGCGACGCCCCCATACCTGGAGACTGAGAAACGATCACCGGTGATCTCCTCGACTACGCGCCGTTCGCCGCTACGGCGTTCGCGATTCCGCAGTTCCTGCCCCAGATTCTCAAACTGAGGGGGACGGACGACACCGCCGGCGTTTCCTGGTCGTGGGCGACGCTCACAAGCCTCAACAACGCCGCCTGGCTCGCGTATTTTGCTCTCTCCGGGTACTGGACGGCACTCGCGCCGTCCTCCTTCGCGACGCTTCTCGCCGGCACGCTCGCGACGATGCTCGGTCTCCGCGGCCTGGCGAATACGCGGGCGGCGCTGCTGATCGGCTCCTGGGCCGCGCTGCTCGCGGCGGGATGTACGCTCGCCGGCCGGGCCGGCCTGGGCGCGCTGCTCACGGCAGCCTTCGTCCTGCAAGTCACCCCCTCGATCTGGACTGCCTACAGCACCCGTTTCCCTACGGGAATCTCGCGCGGGACGTGGACGCTCATCTTCGGTGAGCTCTGCTGCTGGATGGTCTTCGGGATCCACAAGTCCGATCCACGCCTGATCACCCTCGGCATCACCGGAGTCACCGCAGCTGCGCTCATGCTCACCCGGATCCGCCGAACGGGCGGGAACGAGCAACCTGCGCCGGCCGTGCGAGCTTGGCCCTGACCCAGGGGCAAGCGTCCCGAGCGAGCTCCCAGCTGCTCCGGCATCCTCAGCGGATCCTGGGCCGAGGTCGCCGGGTAAGAATGAGCCGGTGCAGCGGCTGATCGAGGATTATGCGCTTCTGTCCGATCTGCAGAGTGCGTCG
>JBKPCT010000103.1:0-5383 GCA_046727515.1 Actinomycetota bacterium
TCGCCGAGGAGAAAGAAATCCTCGTCCTCGTCGAGCGGGCACGCACCCGCCTGGGAGCCCTCGAGACCGCACGCGTCTAGCCGTCCGGGCACCCCGGCGCAGGCGCATCGTTCACGCCCACCGCTCGAGCACGCCGAGGCCGAACGGCTCGCCCGCGAGGCGGTGGAGATCGCCGAGCAGACGGACGCTCTGACCAACCAGGGAGACACGCTCAGCGACCTCGCCGAGGTGCTCGCCGCCGCCGGCCGCAGCAGCGAGGCCGCCGAGGCGCTCACGCAGGCGCTCGACCGCTACGAGCGCAAGAAGAACCTGGCCATGGTCGCCCAGGTGAGACCGAAGCTCGAGGAGCTGCGCAACGCGGCGCCGGCCTGACGGCAGAAGGAGGGGCCTCTCAGGCCCCTCCTTCTCGGTCGTACGGTCTCGGCTCGGTGAAGCCGCGGACTACTCCGGGAGGAATCCGTACGACGTCGGCCCCGCCTTGACCGGCCCGTAGAGCTGACCGACCGGCGAGCTCCAGGTGTGGGCGCGCTGGTAGATGTCGACGCCGCTTGGCGTCCGGTCGCTCTGGCTCGCCGCGACCACGGCAGGGGTGGCGGCGAGGGCGATGACGCTGCCGATGATGACCGCGATTCGCTTCATGAGAGGCTCCCTTCTCTCGACCGACTGCATGGCCCGACGCTAGGAGGCGGGCGCAGCCTCGTCGTTCGCGCGGGCGACGGTGCCAGTGTCACCGTCGTGACACACTTGCCCGGTGGAGTGGCCGCTGTTCGCCGGCGTGCCGGCGGAGGAAGTCCGCCGGCTGCTCTCGATCGCCAGGCGGCGAGCGTTCCGCAAGGGCGAGGTCGTCTTCCACCGAGACGATCTCGCGGAATCCCTCCTCCTGGTCGTCCGCGGGCGCTTCGCCGTCCGGATCACAACCCCGCTCGGCGACAGCGCGCTGCTCGACCTGCTCGGCCCCGGGGACGTGTTCGGCGAGCTCGCCCTCCTCCTTCCCGACGCGCGTCGCTCCGCCACGGTCGAGGCGCTCGAGGCGGGCGAGACCTTCTCCGTCTTCCACGACGACTTCGTCCGCCTGCAGTCCGAGCACCCGGCCGTGAAGGACGTCCTTCTACGCCTCCTGGCGAAGCAGCTCGCGCGAGCCAGCGACCGGATCGTCGAGGCGCACTACGTCGATGCTGAGACGCGCGTACGGCGCCGTCTCTGCGAGCTGGCCGAGCGGTACGCGACCGGCGAAGGCGAGGCGATCGTGCCGATCACCCAGGAGGACTTGGCCGACATGGCCGGCACCTCGCGCGCAACCGTCAACCGTGTCCTCCGCGACGAGGAGAAGCGGGGCGTCCTCGAGCTCGCCCGCGGACGGACCGTCGTCCGCGACCTCGACCAGCTCCGCAAGCGTTCGCGCTGGGCCACGACCTAGCGGGCAGGTTCGCCTGGGACGTCGAGAGCTAGCCGCGGTACTGCAGCTCGTGCCAGCTTGGCACGGGCGCGAGCTCGAGCAGCGCGCGGCCGCCGCGTGGGTCGCGGTAGGCGAACTCCGAGACGGCGTCGTCCCAGACGACCTCGAGCAGGCTCTCCTTGACGCGGTGGTCGAGCCACGCGCCGCGGAAGATCAGCTTCCGCAACCAATAGACGAGCGACTCGCCCTCGACGAGAGAGATGCGCTCCCAGTGCCGGACGAGGTAGCGGCCGAACGGGCTGCGGGCCTCCTCGATCCTGCCCTCGGCCGCGAGCTCGACCAGGTCGGCCGTCTCGTCCTCGTCCAGCTCGTTCGCCTCGACGAGACCCAACTTGACGGCGGCGGCCGTGACGCGTTGCTCGAAATCGGCCCCGTTGAAGCTGAAGCGGTAGCCGAGGAACTCGACGACGTAGTCGTCGCCCGACTTGTAGTTGCTGCCGCTCGCCCCGGCGCTGCTCTCCACCGGGCCAGGATAACAGCGCCCCTAGCATGCAACCTGATGCGCGTTCGCCTTCCTGTGTTGCTCGCCTCGCTTGCCATCTGCGCGGGTCTGACCGCTCTCGCCGCCTGGATCCTCGACTGGTCGTTCCAGCGTGCCGCAACGCTCTCGCCGATCATCGTCCTCGTGGTCGGCGCCGCGGCGTTCCTGGTCGTGCTCTGGACCCGGGTCCTGCTCGAATCGTTCCGCACCCGCCGCCGGCGCTAGCGTTTCCGTCCGACCATGGGCGTACCGTCGTTTGCCCATGCCCGAAGCGACGTGGACGCTCGAACATTGCGACCGGCGGCAGGCCGCCGCGCTGGCCGGGGCGCTCGAGGTGAGCGAGACGACCGCGAGCGTGCTCCTGCGCCGCGGCTACGACAACCCCGAGAGGGCCGCGGCATTTCTCGCGGGGGAGATGCCCGGTCACGACCCGCTCCTGCTCGGGTCGATGCGCGAGGCGTGCGGGCGAATCCGGTCCGCGATCGCCGACGGAGCGCGCATCTGCGTCCACGGCGACTACGACGTCGACGGGATCTGCGCGACCGCGCTGGCGGTCCTCGTCCTCCGCGAGCTCGGCGCCCGGGTCGAGTGGCACCTGCCGAGCCGCTTCGAGGAAGGCTACGGCATCGCCCGCCAGACGCTCACGCGTCTGGCCGACGACGGCTGCGGCCTCGTCCTGACCGTCGATTGTGGGATCACCGCGGTGGAGGAGGTCGCCGAGGCAAAGGCAGCGGGGCTCGACGTGATCGTCACCGACCACCACCGCCCCGGCGTCGAGCTGCCCGACTGCCCCGTCGTCGCCACCCGGCCGTCCTCCTACCCGTTCCCCGAGCTCTGCGGCACGGGGGTCGTCTACAAGCTCGCCGAGGCGCTGCTCGGCGCTGAGGCTGGAAGCGCCGCCGGCAAAGCCGGCGACGCCCAGCCGGAAAAACGGGGCGACAGCCGGCTCGCCAAGCACCTCGACCTCGTCGCCCTCGCGACGATCGCCGACGTCGTCCCCCTCGTCGACGAGAACCGTGCGCTCGTGCGCGCCGGGCTCCGGCGGCTCGCCACGACCACGCGGCCCGGGTTGCGCGCGCTCATGCGGGCGGCCCGGGTCGACGCGGCCGTCGTCGACGAGGGCGCGGTTGGCTTCCGGCTCGCTCCGCGCATCAACGCCGCGGGCCGGCTCGGCCGCCCGACCGCCGCCCTCGAGCTCCTGCTCACCGACGACGAGGAGGAGGCCGGCCGGATCGCGCTCGAGCTCGAGGAGCTGAACCGCGAGCGCCAGGCGGTCGAGGAGCGCATTCTGCGCGAGGCGACCGCCGCGATCGAGGCCTGGCCCGGGCCCCGCCGTCGCCGTCGAGGCTACGTCGTCGCCGATGAGGGCTGGCACGAGGGCGTGATCGGGATCGTCGCCTCGCGGCTCGTCGAGCGCTACCACCGTCCGGTGGTCCTCATCGCCGGCACGGAAGGAGATTGGAAAGGGAGCGGCCGCTCGATTCCCGCGTTCGACCTCCACGCGGGCCTTGCGGCCTGCTCAGAGCACCTCGAGCGGTTCGGCGGCCACAGGGCCGCGGCGGGGCTGTCGGTCGGTCCGGAGCGGATCGATGCGTTCGCAAAGATGTTCGCAGACCACGCTGATGCGCACCTGGCCGACGACGACCTGCGACCGGTGACCGTCGTCGATGCGATCGTCCCAGGGGCCGCGCTCACCCTCGGCCTTTGCGCGGAGCTGCGCCGGCTCGCGCCCTTCGGCCTCGGCAACCCCGGCGTCACGCTGCTCGTCGCCGGCTGCGAGCTCGGCAACCTGAGGGCAGTGGGGGAGGGCAAGCACCTTCGGTTCAGGGTCAGCGACGCCCGCGGTCCTGCCGGTACTGCGATCGCGTTCGGGCTCGGCGCGCAGCTCGACCGCTTCCGCCGGATCGGCCGCTACGACGTCGCCTTTCGGCTCCAGGAGAACACCTGGAACGGGTCGAGCTCGCCGCAGCTCGTCGTCCGCCGCATCTTCGACACGCCCGACCGCTACATGGAGCTGCGCGAGCGATTCGCCGCGGAGTGGCGCTCCGAGAACCTCAGTCCGGAGGGCAAACAGATCGCAGCCGAGCTGGGCCTGGAGCAGGGCGGTCCGTGGCGCAGCCTCCTCGAGTCGGAGACGTTTCGGGCGCTGCTCGACGAGCCGTTCGAGCTGCGCCGCGCCGCATAGCCCCGAGCCGCGTCCCGGCTAGTGCCGGGCGCCGATGATCTCGGCGAGCAGGGCCGCGAGCCGGTCGGCGCGCTTCTTCCGGGTGAGGAGAAGTTTCCGCAAGGAGGTCACGTTCGTGCTCTGAACCGTTCTTCCTTCAGCACGGCATTCCCGAAACTGAAGGTTCGACGCGGAAGGCTCGAAGTACACTGTTGTGTATGGCCGTACTCGAGGTAGCGGAGCGTCATCAGGAACTCGTCGATGAGCTGATCGAGACGGTCGAGAGCTACAGGCCCGACCTCGATCGGGACCTGCTCGCGCGCGCGTTCTCGTTCGCCGCAAAGGCCCACGAGGGCCAGCAGCGCCGCTCGGGCGAGGAGTTCATCAACCACCCGTTCGGCGTCGCCAAGATCCTCGCCGAGCTGCGCATGGACGAGCCGACGATCGCGGCCGCGCTTCTGCACGACGTCGTCGAGGACACCGACTCCGACCTGAAGGCGGTGCGGGACGAGTTCGGCGACGAGATCGCCCAGCTTGTCGACGGCGTCACGAAGCTCACTCGAATTCAGTTCCAGAGCCGCGAGCACGCTGAGGCCGAGAACTACCGCAAGCTGATCGTCGCGATGGCCGAGGACGTGCGCGTGATCCTGATCAAGCTCGCCGACCGCCTGCACAACCTGCGCACGATCGAGTATCTCGGCAAGCAGAAGCAGGTGCAGAAGGCGCGCGAGGCGCTGGAGGTCTACGCGCCGCTCGCCCACCGGCTCGGTATCCACGCCCTCAAGTGGGAGCTCGAGGATCTCGCGTTCGAGACCCTGCACCCGCGCAAGTACGCCGAGATCAAGGCGATGGTGGCCGAGCGCCGCGCCGACCGCGAGGAGCATGTGCGCGAGGCCGGCGTCGTTCTCCAGCGCGAGCTCGACAAGGCGAACATCCCGGCCCAGATCTCCGGCCGCGCCAAGCACTTCTACTCGATCTACGACAAGATGGTGAAGAAGGGTCGCGAGTTCAACGAGATCTACGACCTGACCGCGATGCGCGTCCTTGTCGAGCGCACCGGCGAGGAGGGAACCCGCGACTGCTACGGCGCGCTCGGCCTGATCCACTCGCTCTGGAAGCCGATGCCCGGCCGCTTCAAGGACTACATCGCGATGCCGAAGCTGAACCGATATCGGGCGCTGCACACGACCGTGATCGGGCCGCAGGGACGGCCGCTCGAGATCCAGGTGCGAACGACGGAGATGCACGAGACGGCCGAGTTCGGGATCGCCGCGCACTGGGC
>JBKPCT010000104.1:0-9095 GCA_046727515.1 Actinomycetota bacterium
GCCGAGCTGCCCGAGGACGAGCAGCGGCCCTGGCGGGACTTCGGCGACGAGCTCGGGCTGCTCTTCCAGATCGTCGACGACATTCTCGACCAGGACGGCTACGTGCTCACGGAGGGCATCGAGGGTGCACGCGCGCTCGCCGACAGCGCCGGGGACAGGGCACTCTCGATGCTGCTGGAGATTCCGGCCGACACGTCAGTGCTCGCGGAGATCGTCACCGGGCTCGTCGTCCGGACCGCGTAAGGGTGGCGAAGAAGCGGCTCGATGTGCTCCTCGTCGAGCGCGGGCTGGCCGAGAGCCGCGCGCAGGCGCAGTCGCTCGTTCTCGCCGGGCTCGTGCCTGGGCATTCGAAGGCCGGGGAGCAGGTCGACGAGGAGGCGGAGCTCGCCCTGGCGGCGACCGCCCGCTACGTGTCGCGCGGGGGCGAGAAGCTCGCGAACGCGCTGGACGCGACCGGCGTCGACCCCGCAGGGCTCGACTGCCTCGACGTCGGCGCCTCGACCGGCGGCTTCACGGACGTCCTGCTCCAGCGTGGTGCCGCCCGCGTGATCGCGCTCGACGTCGGCTACGGACAATTGCACCCGCGACTGCGAGAAGACCCGCGCGTCACGGTGCTCGAGCGCGTCAACGCGCGCGGGCTCCGGGAGCTGCCCTTTGCGGCGCAGCTCGTCGTGTGCGACGTGTCGTTCATCTCGGTGCGGATCGCGCTGCCGCCTGCTCTCCGCCTCGCCGCAGCGGGCTGGCAGGCGCTCGTGCTCGTCAAGCCGCAGTTCGAGGCCGGGCGAAGCGACGTCGGCAAGGGCGGCGTCGTCACCTCGAACGAGACGCGCGCGAGAGTGTTGCGAGAGGTGGCAGAAGCCGCGCTCGGCTGGGAAGCGCAGACGGTTGCCGTCGTAGACTCGGGGTTGCCCGGCCCGAAAGGAAACCGTGAGTTCTTTCTCCACCTCGTCCACGCCCCGCGAGCAGAGCTCTCCGACGAGCTCGACGCCTGGATCGATGCAGCCGTCGGCTGAGCCCGTCCACAGGATCGCGGTCGTCAGTTACGGCGACGCGGAAGTGATCGCCTCCGCGACCGCGCACCTGAACGCGATCGTCGCAGAGGCCGGCGTCGAGATCGTCGAGGACGACCCCGAGCTCGCGGTCGTCCTCGGCGGCGATGGAACGATGCTCCGCGCGCTCCATCGGTTCCTCGGCACGAGCGTCCCGGTGATCGGCGTCAATTTCGGTCGGGTCGGGTTCCTCTCCGCGATGACCCCTCCTGCGATGGAGGAAGGGCTGCGCCGTGCCTTCGCCGGCGAGCGTCGCGTAGTCGAGCTGCCCACCCTCGACCTCGACGTGGATGGGATGGAGGCGGTCGCGATCAACGACGTCGTCTGCGCAACGTCCATGATCGGTCGCATGGTCGAGCTCGCCTGGGCGGTCGGTGGGGAGTCGCTCGGCGTCCAGCCCTGCGACGGCGTCATCTGTGCGACCCCGACCGGCTCGACCGCGTACAACCTCTCGAGCGGCGGCCCGGTGCTGGTCTGGGGCCTCGATGCTATGGCAGTCACGTTCGTATCGCCGCATTCACTGCACGCGCGCCCGCTCGTCGTTCCGAGCGGGCTCGGGCTGACTGTGCGGAACGTCACCGATCACCAGCCGGCGATGGTGATCGCGGACGGGCTTCCCCTCGGCGAGCTCGGCTCGGACCGCGAGGCGACGATGCGGCTCGGAGAGCGGCGCGCGCTGCTCGCTCTGCTGCCGGAGATGACGTTCTTCCACCGCTACCGCACGACGTTTGCTTCGTAGCCTCCGCATCGAGAACCTCGTGCTGATCCGCGAGGCGGAGCTCTCCTTCGGGCCGGGGCTGAACGTGATCACGGGCGAGACGGGTGCCGGCAAGACGATCCTCGCGCAGGCGATCGGGCTCCTGCTCGGCGCCAAGGGCGACGTAGGGTCAGTGGGACCCGCCCGGCCGGACGCGTACGTCGAGGCCGAGTTCGACCTGCCCCCCGGCGTCCTCGACGAGGAGGCGTTCGAGTCGCTGCTCGATCTCCGCCCCGAGGACGAGGAGGGCATCGTGCTGGCGCGGCGGATCGGCTCGGAGGGCCGCACGCGCGCCTACGCGTGGGGCCGAAGCGCGGCCCGGGAGGACGTGGCGGCGCTCGGCGACCGGCTGCTGGCGATGTCCGGGCAGTTCGAGCAGCGCCGCCTTGCGCGGCCCTCGTACCAGCTCTCGCTCCTCGACGCTTTTTGCGGCGAGGAGCAGCTGCAGCGTCGAGCCCAGGCGCGCGTCGCCTGGCGCGAGCTCGCCGCCGCCCGGCGCCGTCACGAGGAGCTGACGAGGGGAGCCGCCGCTGCCGAGGCGAGGCTCGCCGAGCTGAAGGCGCTCGTCGAGGACACCGCGGGCATGGAGGCCGGGGACGAGGCGGCCCTGCGCGAGGAGCGCGAGCGGCTCCGGCACCTGACCGAGCTCGTCGAGGGTGCCTCCGCGGCCGCCACGTCCCTCGATCCCGAGGACGGGGAAGGGGCCGCCGCGCTGACCGCGGCCGCCGAGCGCTCGCTCGCACCTGTGGAGCGCCTCGCCCCCGAGCTGCAGGGCGCAGCGGACGAGCTCCGTGACGCCGAGCTGCGGCTCCGCGAGGCCGCCAGTGCTCTGCGCTCCTTCCTCGCGGCGCTGGAAGGCGATCCTCGGCGGCTGGAGCAGGTCGAGGGTGAGCTCGAGCGAATCGCGGAGGCGCGCCGCCGCTTTCGTTGCGCCTCCTACGAGGAGCTGCTCGCGCGCGCGGCCGAGGCCCGCGCCGAGCTCGAGGCGCTCGACGAGGGCGCGGACCCTGCCGGCGCCGCCGAGGAGGCGCTCGGCCAGGCGGAGGCGCGCGTCGCCGAGCTCGCGGGCGCGCTGCGCCGGGCGCGTGAGGCGGCGGCGCAGCCATTCGCCGACGGGGTGGCAGCCGAGCTCGCCGGAATCGGGATGGGCGAGGGCGAGTTCCGGGTCGAGCTCCGCGCGCGCGAGGCGGGCGCGACCGGCGGGGACGAGGCGGTCTTCCTGATCAGGCCGAACCCGGGCCTCCCCTTCGCGCGGGTCGCCGAGACCGCGTCGGGCGGCGAGCTGTCGCGGATCGCGCTCGCGATCGCGGCGGTCGGCGGGGGCGACACGATGGTGTTCGACGAGATCGACGCCGGGATCGGCGGGCAGACGGCGCACGGCGTCGCGGACACGCTCGCGCGCCTGGCCGGCCAGGCGCAGGTGATCACGATCACGCACCTGCCGCAGATCGCGAGCCGCGGTGAAAGGCACTTCCGGGTCGAGAAGATTCCGGGCGATCCGACGCACGCGCGCATCCAGCAGCTCGCAGAAGCGGAGCGCCGCGAGGAAATCGAGCGTATGCTCGGCGGCCGAGAGTTCCTCTCCACGCTCACAGAATGAGCACCCTGATCGAGTTCACCGGGCCGGTGAAGCTCGACCGGCGGACGAAGCGGCTCGTCCACCGGTTGGGCGAAGGCGACGTCGCGGTCGTCGACCACACCGACCTCGACCGCGTTACGGCCGAGGAGCTGCTCGAGACCGGCGTGCGCGTCGTCGTCAACGTCGGGCAGTCGCTCTCCGGGCGTTTCCCCAACCCGGGACCCCTGCTGCTCGTGCGCGGCGGGGTGACGCTGATCGACGCGCCGGGGGCGGCGCTCTTCGACGAGGTCTCCGAGGGCGAGCCGCTCACCGTGCGCGGCGCGAGCGTCTTCCGCAACGGCACCTGCCTGGCGCGCGGGAGGGCGCTCGGGGAACGTGAGCTGGAACGGGCGCTGGCCGAGCAGCGCAGCCGCGTGACCGAGTCGCTCTCCGAGTTCGCCGAGAACACGCTCCAGCACCTGAAGGCCGAGGGGAGCCTGCTGAGCGAGGGGATCGACTTCCCCGCGCTCCAGACGCGCTTTCGCGACCGGCATGCGCTCGTCGTCGCGCGCGGGCCCGGGCACAAGCGCGACCTACGGATCGTTCGGCCCTACATCCGCGACTTCAAGCCCGTGCTCGTCGGCGTCGACGGTGGCGCGGACGCGCTGCTCGAGGCGGGCTACAAGCCGGAGGTGATCGTCGGCGACATGGACTCGGTGTCCGACGCGGCACTGAGGAGCGGAGCGGAGGTGCTCGTGCACGGGTACCAGGCGAACGGCGACGCGCCGGGCGCAGCCCGAGCGGAGGCGCTGGGCGTTCCGTACCGGATCGTCCCGTCGATGGGGATCAGCGAGGACCTCGCCCTCCTGCTCGCCTATGAGAAGGGGGCGCAGCTGATCGTCGCGGTCGGGACGCACTTCAACCTGATCGAGTTCCTGGAGCGGAACCGGGCCGGCATGTCGTCCACGTTCCTGACCCGGCTGCGCGTCGGCGAGGTCCTGGTCGACGCGAAAGGCGTCTCGCGGCTCGTCTCGCGGCGCGTCGGCCTCTGGCCGCTTGCGGCGCTCAGTGTCACCGGACTCGGCGCGATCGTCGTGGCGGTCGTGCTGTCGCCGGGGATTCACCACCTGATCGAGCTGATCGTCCTAAGGCTCCGCGACTGGCTCGGCTTGGGCTAGGCCGTCGTGAGGATCCAGGCCTCCCGGGAGCTGCTGGCGCCCCGTCCGGAGGTCTGGGCGTTCCTCGCCGAGCCCTACCACCTGCCCGACTGGTATCCCGGCGTGTCGGGCGTCACCCCCGACCGCCGCGGCGCAGCGGCGGGTGCTCGCTGGCAGGTGGTGGCCTCGAACGAGCCGACGCTCTTCCGGAAGCCCGCGTCCACCGGCACGCTCGTCGTCACCGCGTCGGCCTCGCCGCGCCTCTTTGCCTTCCAGCTCGTGGCCGACAAGCTGGACGTCCGCGTCGATCTGGAGGCGACCGCCGAGGAAAGGACGCGGGCGACGGTGACAGTCGAGGGGCCGTGGCTGATCGCATACCGCCGCACGCTCGCCCGCCGTGCAGTCGACCGTCTGCACGCGCTGTGCCAGTCGGCTGCGACACTCTGAGCCGATGTTCGACCTCCGCTACCACGTTGCCTCGCTGGTGGCCGTCTTCCTTGCGCTGATCATCGGCATCCTCGTCGGAGTCGGGATCTCGGGAAAGGGGTTCGTCAGCGACAGCGAGCGGTCGCTCCTGAACGAGCGGATCGCGGACCTGAAGAGCCGCCTCGACTCGGCGACCTCGCGGAGCACGGACCTCGCAAGGGCCCAGCGCGCCGCCCAGACCTTCGTCGCCGATGTCTATCCGACGCTGATGGCCGGCAGGATGTTCGGCCGGCAGATCGGCGTCGCCTTCGCGGGGCCAGCGGACAGCCGTCTTCGCAGCCTCGTCGAGGAGTCGCTCGACGACGCGGGAGGTGATTCGCCGCTGCGCGTCCGTGCGCTGAAGCTGCCGATCGACATGCCGTCCCTGCGACGCGCGCTCGCCCGGCGCCCCGCCCTCGCCGCGCTCGCGACCGAGCGGCGGATCGGCGATCTCGGCAAGCGGCTGGGCCACGACTTCGTCGCCGGCGGCGACGGCCCAGCCTGGAAGCTCCTCTCGCCGCAGCTCGTCGAGGAGCAGTCCGGGAACGACCGACCGCCGCTCGACGGAATCGTCGTCGCTCGTACGGTTCCCGCGCAGTCGGGCATCACGGCGCGGTTCCTCGCGGGGTTCTACGCCGGGCTCGCGTCCACCGGCGCACCGACCGTCGGGGTCGAGCGGACACGCACCAAGGACTCGGCGATCGAGGCGTTCGCCCGCCAGGACCTCTCGACCATCGACGATCTGGACACGGAGGCCGGGCGCCTGTCGCTCGTGCTGCTCCTCGGGGGCGCCGCTCCGGGGAGCTACGGCGTGAAGAAGACGGCCGACGACGGCGTCATGCCGGCGATTCCGACGACGGTTGCAGGTGGCTGAGCTGACGGTCCTCGTCGCCGCGCGCGACGAGGAGGACCGAATCGCGGCGACGGTCGACGCCCTCCGGCGAGCGTTCCCCGAGGCGGAGGTGATCGTCGCCGACGACGGCTCTGGGGACGAGACCGCACGCGCCGCCGAGAACGCGGGCGCGCGGGTGTTGAAGCTGCCGCGGAGAGGCAAGGGGCAGGCACTCGCGCTCGCAGAGCAGGAGGCCCAGCCCGGAGCCCTTTTGCTCTGCGACGCGGATCTCGCCGGCGACCTGCGCCCGCTGCTCGAGGCGGAGGCCGACCTCGCCGTCGCCGCCTTCGCCGAGCGCCAGGGCGGGGGGTTCGGAATCGTCAAGCGAACCGCCCGCGAGCTCCTCCGCCTCGCCACGGGCCGCGAGCTGCGCGAGCCGCTCTCCGGCCAGCGTGCGCTGTCGGCCCGTGCGCGCGAGCGCTGCTTCCCGACCGCGGCGGGCTTCGGTTGCGACACGCGCATGACGCTCGATGCACTGCGCGCAGGGCTGGAGGTGCGCGAGGTCGAGCTCCCGCTCCGCCACCGGGCGACCGGCCGCGACCTGCCCGGGTTCCTCCATCGCGCGCGTCAGCTCCGCGACGTCCTGCTCGCCTTCGGGCCGCTCGCGACGAACCACCGCGGCCTACGTCTCCCGCTGGTCGGCTGGACGGTCGGCCTGCTCGCGCCCGGGATCGCGCCCGTCGCGGCGATCGGGCTCGCGGACGATCTCCTCGCCGGGCCCGAGCGGGGTTTTGCGGCCCACCTGCGGGCGGGACCCACGACGGGCGTGCTCAAGCTGATCGGCATCCCGCTCGTCGGCCTTCTTGCGACTCGGCGGCTCTCGGGCGCGCTCCTCGTCGGCCTCGCCGCGAACGCGCTCAACCAGCTCGACACGAAGCCGGGCAGGGCGCTGAAGGCCTACGTGCTCGCCGCGCTGCCGCTGCGGGCGCCGCTTCTGCCCGCCGTCATCCTGGGCCCGTACGATCTCCGGGAGATTGGGATGCTGGGAGACTCGGGGTCGAACTCGCTGGGCGCTCTGCTAGGCTTGAATTCCGTGGATCGTTTCACGGGGCGGAGCAGATGGCTGGCGGTCGGGGCGCTGGCCGGGCTCAACCTCCTCGGCGAGTTGCGCTCTCTGGATCGGTTGATCGAGCGGACGCCTGTCGTGCGCGACCTCGACCGGCTCGGGAGGCAGCCATAAACGTCGCTCGCCTTCGGCTCGCTCCCGTGGGGGAAACCATGTTTCCCCCACGAGCCCCCTTCTTCCCCAGGCCGACGTTTATAGGGGAACCTCCCGGTTCCCCTCGGACCCCTCCCCCTACTCACCGGCCAGGGACTGACCGGTGAGTGCCCGCCCGACGAAGTACGTCTTCGTCACGGGCGGGGTCGTCTCGTCCCTCGGCAAGGGCATCACCGCAGCGTCGCTCGGCCGGCTGCTGAAGGCGCGCGGGCTGAAGGTGCAGGTCCAGAAGTTCGACCCGTACATCAACGTCGACCCCGGGACGATGTCCCCCTTCCAGCACGGCGAGGTCTTCGTCACCGAGGACGGCGCCGAGACCGACCTCGACATCGGTCACTACGAGCGCTTCATCGACGAGAACCTCTCGCGGAACGCGAACCACACCGCCGGCGGGATCTGGTACTCGGTCCTGCGCAAGGAGCGCCGCGGCGAATACCTGGGCTCGACGGTGCAGGTGATCCCGCACATCACGAACGAGATCAAGGAGCGCATCCGCCGCGCCGTCGAGGCGACCGACTGCGACATCGTCCTCTCCGAGATCGGCGGCACCGTCGGCGACATCGAGTCGCTGCCGTTCCTCGAGGCGATCCGCCAGTTCCGACGCGAGGCGGGGCCCGAGAACGTCCTCTACCTGCACGTCACGCTCGTCCCGTTCGTCGACTCGGCAGGCGAGCTGAAGACGAAGCCGACCCAGCACTCCGTCAACGAGCTGCGCCGCATCGGTATCCACCCCGACATCGTCGTCTGCCGCTCCCGCGACGCGATCTCCACCGACGTCCGCGACAAGATCGCGCTGTTCGCCGACGTCCAGCCGAACGAGGTGATCGCGAACGAGGACGTCTCCGATGTCTACCTCGTCCCCGCCGCGCTCCGGGAGCAAGGCCTGGACGACCTCGTCTGCGAGAAGCTCGGGCTGCCGGCCCGCGAAGCCGAGCTCGGCGAGTGGCACGAGCTGACCGAGCGCATCCGCCGGCGCGAGGGCACGGTCGAGATCGCGCTCGTCGGCAAGTACGTGAAGCTGCACGACGCCTACCTCTCGGTGCACGAGGCGCTGAAGCACGCCGGCATCCACTACGGTTGCCACGTACGCGTCCGCTGGGTCGACGCAGAGGGGATGTCGCTCGAGGAGGCCCAGCGCGAGCTCGAGCGGGTCGACGGAGTGCTCGTTCCCGGCGGCTTCGGCTCGCGCGGGTGGGAGGGGAAGATCCTCGCCTGCCGCGTGGCCCGCGAGCAGCAGATCCCCTACCTCGGGATCTGCCTCGGGATGCACGTCGCTGTCTCCGAGTTCGCCCGCCACGTCGTCGGCCTCGAAGGCGCGAACTCGACCGAGATGGATCCCGAGACGCCGTACCCCGTGATCGATCTCCTGCCGGAGCAGAAGGAGGTCGAGGACCTCGGCGGGACGATGCGCCTCGGCGCCCAGGCGGTCGAGATCGCCGACGGTACGCGCACCCACGAGACCTACGGCGAGCCGGTGATCCACGAGCGGCACCGGCATCGCTACGAGGTGAACAACCACTATCGCCAGCAGCTCGTCGACGGTGGGCTCGTCGTCTCCGGGACCTTCCAGGAGGGCCGTCTCGTCGAGATCATCGAGCTCACGGACCACCCGTGGTTCGTGGCGAGCCAGTTCCACCCCGAGTTCAAGTCGCGGCCGACGCGCCCGGCCCCGCTCTTCCGCGAGTTCGTCGGGGCCGCGCACGAGCGGGCCCGGGCGCGGCAAGCAGCTGTCCGAGTCGCCGCCTCCTAGCGCGCGCGTCGCTTCGTCGGGACAGGCAGGAGCCTGTCCCTCGTAGGATCCGGCGCGATGAGCGGCATCCTCGATCTCTTCCTCGACCTTGCTGCACTGCCGTCGCCGCCGGGCGAGGAGCGCCGCGTCGCCGACCGGATCGCGGCCGAGCTGCGCGGCCTCGGGCTCCAGGTCGACGAGGACGACGCGGGACGGGCGATCGGCGCGAGCGCGGGCAACCTCTACTGCCGGCTCGAGCCGACCGCGGA
>JBKPCT010000105.1:0-21611 GCA_046727515.1 Actinomycetota bacterium
GGAGCGCGGCTACCCGACGTTGATCCACTGCGGCCACCCGATCTTCACGCTGCCCTGGAGCATCGAGGAGCTTGCCGTCTCGTTCCCGGAGGCGAAGATCGTCATCGGCCACATGGGGCACGGCAACGTCGTCTACATCAACGCCTCGATCGACATCGCGCTGCGCCGGCCGAACGTCTACCTCGAGACGTCGGGCATGCCGATGCACACGAAGATCCGTGAGGCGCACGAGCGCGTCGGCCAGACGCGCGTGCTGTTCGGGACGGACGTGCCGTTCCACCACCCCGTCGTCGAGATTGCGAAAGTACGCGTCAGCGGTCTGGACGACGCGGCCGTCGAGCGCGTGCTGAACAAGAACGGCCGCCTGCTCTTCTTCGGCGCGGAGGACGCGGAGACGCCGGTATGACGCTGCCGCCGTTCGACCTGCACCGCGCGTCGTCGGTGGAGAAGGCCCGCGAGCTGCTCCTCCGCTACGGCGACGACGCCGCCGTGATCTGCGGCGGCACCGAGCTCCTCTTGCTGCTGAAGCTCGGCTTCGCCGCCTACGGGCATCTCGTCGACATCAAGGGAATCGACGAGCTCCGCGGCGTCCGGGCCGAGGACGGCGCGCTCGTGATCGGAGCGACGGCGACGCACCGCGAGATCGAGCGCTCGCCCCTCGTGCTCCAGCGGCTGCCGGCGCTCGCGAGGATGGAGCGCGAGGTGGCGAACATCCGTGTCCGGAACGTCGGGACGCTCGGGGGGAACCTCTGCTTCTCGGATCCGCATTCCGACCCGGCGACGTTCCTGCTCGCGCTCGACGCGGAGGTCGAGTACGACCGCGCCCGGCGACCCCTGTCGGAGTTCCTGGTCGGGCCGTACGAGACAGCGCTCGAGCACGGACAGCTGCTCCACTCCGTCCGCATCCCGCTCCCGCGCGAGGGCATGCGCATTGCCCACCGCAAACTCTCGTTCCACGAGCGGCCGGCGGCGACGGTCGCGTGCGCCGTGCGCGTCGAGGACGGCGCGATCGCCGAGGCGCGGGTCGCCGTCGGGTCGGTCGGACCGCGAGCGGTACTCGCCGGCGAGGCGGGTAAGGCGCTCACCGGCGCGTCCGTGGACGACACGGACGCGCTCCGCTCTGCCGGTGCCCGCGCCGCGGAGGCGGCAGGCGCCGTCGAGGACGCGAACGGAAGCGTCGAGTACAAGGAACAGCTCGTCCGCGTGCTCGTCGAGCGCTGCGTACGCGAAGCGCTGGCGTAGTCAGCGCTTCGTCTCGGCCAGTTGGCGGGCGCGGCGGCCTCAGTGAGCGCGGAAGCCGATCGTCGCCCGGCTGAGGCGGCTGCGCCCGAGGGGACTGACCGCCCGGACGGCGTAGCGGTATCGCCGCCCAGGTGACGTCACCGGATCCTCATAGCGGGAGACGGCCGTGGTCGCGATCCGGCTCCCGTCGCGGAGAACCTCGTACCACGCCGCGTTGGGAACCGGGCTCCAGGTCAGCCTCACGACGGCGCCGCTGCTGCCGCCGCCCGACCTCAGCCCCTCCGGCCTCCCCGGCGCGCAGGTGCCCGTGAAGCGCGGTCGCGCAGCGAAGAAGCGACCCTGGACGCCGGCGCGGAAGGCGGCAAGGGCAGCCGGTGAGGAATCGATCCGCGTATCGATGGCCCCCTCGCCCCAGTCCCACCAGACGGCGCCGCGAATGCGCGGGTAGCGCCCCGAGCGCAGGGCGGCGAAGGCACGGCGGATCCATTCCGGCTTTACGCCGGCCGGTCCGTCGACCACCCCCATCTCGACCACCGCGATCGGTCGCGCACTCAGGCGGGTGAGCAGCGGGTAGACGCCGGAGGCCTCCAGCTTGGCGGCGAAGTTGACGACCGGCCCGTCCGCCGTCAGCGAGCCGTAGCCGGAGATCCCGAGCCAATCGACGTAGGCGTCGCCCGGGTAGTACCAGTCGAGCGTGTTCCACCACTGGTGCGGTGGATACGTATCGGCGTGGAAGAACCAGGTCACATTCGTCGCCCCCTCCGTCCGGAAGAGGCTGACAACGTGTCGATAGGCGTCCCGAAAGCGCTCGGCTCCGTCCGGATACGTCGGATCTCCGTATCCGGCGGTCTCCCCCGCGCCGTTCCACCTCGCGCTCCATGGGCCCCAGTCGTCATTGACCTCGGCGCCGAAGGAGAGGAGCAGCGGGATGTCTGTCTCCCGTGCCGCCCTCGCCCACGCCCGAAGCGGGCGGTCGAAGCCCCCGTCGATGATGCGCTGAAGGGTAAAGCGGCGCTCGGGGTACTCCTGGCGGTGCCCGGCGCCGTAGAACACCCCCGAGTGGGGCAAGAAGGCGATGTAGGGGACCGCCCCGCTGCGCCAGATCGTCAACACTCGGTCACGCGGGAAGGCCAGACCGCGATACCAACTCTGGGTGAAGTAGACCCAGACGAGCCGGTGGCCGGCGCGGTGGACGAAGGCATCGATCTTCGCCGCCCGGACATCGTCCTCGGTCACCGCCGGCGGCCGATTGAAGTCCGGGAACGCGCCGAGGTAAGCCCCGGCGCGAGGGGGGAGCAGGGTGCCGCAGCCCGCGGTCGCCGCGCGCGCGGCGCCCCAAGGGGCAAGCGCGACTCCGGTCAGCCCGACCAGCGCGCACGCGCACACCCGCGCCCGCTTCCCGGTCACCGCCGCAGCCTACCGTCTAGATCAGTAGAAACCGGTCAGGGAATGCGCCCGTGCACTCGGCTACCGACTCTTCTCGATCACCCCTCTCGCTTCCTCGGGGCTGAACCCACGCATCGACGTCGTCCGCACGTTCCCCTGCGACGCAAGCCTGATCAGCGCTGCGGTGGCAGTCTCGTCGTCGGCTGCCTCGACGGTAATGACTATGTCGTAAGGCCCGATCGTCCAGTAGGCGTCTTTGATCGTCACGCCCCGCTGCGCAAGATCGTCCTTCGCCGCCTCGTACCGGTCGACCGTGTCGCCTGCGGTCTTCGCACCCTGATCCGTCCAATTGAGCAGGACGACATAGGTTGGCATCACGTCCTCCTTCCCTGAAGAGCCAGATAAGCGATTCTCTCCCAGGCTAACGCCGCCTGCAAGCTCCCTGCTCCCTCGCTCGATGTCGATAGCTCGATGCTGACAACTGCCAGGTCTGTCTGCTCCGGACAACGATCGTCCCCGCTTTGTCACCCGATCCTGTACGGACGCATCATCTCGTGGTCCTCGTGCTCGACGATGTGGCAGTGCCAGACGAACAGGCCCGGGCGGTCGAAGGTCGCCTTGACGCGCGTGATCTCGCCGGGGTAGGCGATGACCGTGTCCTTGCGTCCGGTCTCCCACGGCTCCGGGCCCCGGACCGCTCCCCCGAAGGGCTGGCGCTCGAGCACCTGGAACAAGATCTCGTGGATGTGGATCGGGTGCGCGTCCTCGGTGAAGTTGTACAGCTCCCACACCTCGGTCGCGCCCACGGCCGGATTCTCGGTGATCGCGTCGTCCCATCGAAGCGAGTTACCTGCACCGCCAGCCACGGTTCCGAGCAGCGCGAATCGCGGCCCGAAGGGTTCACCCTTGGCGCAGTCGAGAACGACGTTGCCGTTCTTGTCGGTGCTGACGCGGACGGTCTGCGAGTCCTCCTCGTTCAGCGAGACCTGCCGAGTTCGGGTCGCCGCAGGTAGCGGCGTCAGCGCCGGCAGGATGAGCTGGTCCGGGGGCGTGCTGCTGTCGAGCGAGGTCGCCTTGACGACCCGGAACTGCATCACCTGCCCGGTCGTGGCGGGATCGGCGGCGTCGAAGTCGCCCGGCGGCTCGCCGCCGCCGAAGGGCTCGTCCGGCCCGATGTTCTGGAGGATGATCTCGGTGCCGGCGCCGACGTTGGTGAAGTCGACGATCACGTCGGCGCGCTCGGCGAGCCCGATGAGGAGGCGATCCAGCTGCACCGGGGCGGGCAGGAAGCCGCCCTCGGCGCCGATCTGCCAGAACGGCAGCCCGTTGCTCAGCTGCAGGATCAGGAAGCGCGAGTTGCAGCCGTTGAGGAAGCGGAACCGGTAGCGTCGCTGCTCGACCTCGAGGTAGGGCCAGGTCTTGCCGTTCACGACGATCGTGTTGCCGAAGAACTCGGGGTTGAAGATCGGCGAGATGTCGCTGCGACGGCCGTTGCAGGCCCGCTCGGGGATGAACGGGATGTCGAGGTAGGGCTCGGTCGGAGGCTGGTTCAGCCCCTGGAAGAAGGCGCGGTTGTCGGGGTAGAAGAGGGAGCCGTCCGCGTTGAAGGAGCGGTCCTGGATCGCGAGCGGGATCTCGTAGTACTTCATGCCGGGCGGGTCGCCGAGCGCGGGCGCCGGCCCTGGAAGCGTTCCGACGACATCGTCGCCCGGTCCCCCGCGGAGGAGATAGAAGCCGGCCGGCCCGGCGTAGACGTTCGAGCGGGTCATCCCGAGCGTGTGGTCGTGGTACCAGAGCGTCGCCGCGGCCTGGTCGTTGTCGTACTGGAAGACGGCGCTGCCGGGCGTCCACGGCTGCCCGTACAGCGCCTCCGCCTGCGCCTTGAAGGTGTTGTAGTAGGAGCCGACAGTGGCGTACCCGGCGGCTAGGTTCTTCGCCGCCGGCAGGAACCAGGCCTCGGTGAAGCCGTCGCTCTCCTGGCCCGAGTGGCCACCGTGCAGGTGGGTGACGATCGGGACCGGCCCCGTGTAGCGGCTCGGGTCGAGCGCCTCCGAGTCCCGCCCGCCGGTGCCGCCGGGCGGGTTCGCCCAGTGCAGGGTCTGGTCGACCGGGAGCAGATGCGGCAGGTAGTTGCCGTTCGCGTCGACGAGCTGGTTCATCCACTTGACGCGAACCGGTGCCGTCCACTTGGCCTCGATCGTGAAGGCCGGGTAGTTCAACGTGCCCGGGTAGGTGACAGAGCCGTAGCTCCAGACCGTCGTCGGCTGCAGCCCCATGCTCTGCGGCAGGATGTGCTGAGAGAACTGGCGCACGGCGATCTCGTAATAGTCGATCGGCTTCGCCCCCGGACGAGTGATCCTGCTCGTCCGCGGCATGGCCGGCGGGATCACCAGCGGCGTCACGTACTTCGGGATTGTCGTCGGGCCGAGTAATTCGGGTGCTGCGCCGATTCCGGCGAGCGCAGTCCCGCCGAGCCGCCACGGGACGAACATCCCCGCACCCCCAGCGGCGCCGTACTGCAGGAGCCGTCTGCGTGTCATCCCTGTCATCGGACTCCCTCCCCTCTATTGGTCGTGTCGGGGCAATCGTCGTTCGGCGGCGACCAGATGCCATCCGGTACGAGCCGCAGATCGCGCGCCAGAAACTACGCAGGGTTCCGCCCGCCGCGGAGCCTCCGGCAGACATCACTCCACTCGTGATGGCAGCTGCCGAGCACGGAATCGAGATCCTCGGTCCGCCCGGGATCCCGTCCTGAGCTCCCCGCCTGTGACGCCCCGGTCCGTCGAGGCGTCGCACGGCGGTTCTAGCGAGTCTCGAGGATCTCGACGCGATACTGATCAGGATCTCTCACGAAACACAGCCGTGACCCGCCCTCGCGGACGCGGTAGGGCTCACGCTCCGGCTCGATCCCCTGCTCCTTCAACCGCGCCAGCGTCGTGTCCAGGTCGTCTACGCCAATCGCAATGTGCCCGTACGCCGTGCCCATCTCGTACGTCCGCCCGTCATGGTTGAGCGTCAGCTCGAGCTCCTCCTCCTGGCCGGGAAAGCCGAAGAAATAGTTCGTCGCCTCCAGCTGACCGTTACGGACAATGTCGAGGTCTCGCCGGAATTCCATCCCCAACGCCTCGTAGAAGGCGCGGCTCTTTTCGGGATCGGTGACCCGAACCATCGTGTGCAGATATCTGGCCATGGCCACCATACTAAGGGCCGTCCCGAGAACTCTTGCCGCCGCGAGACGGGGTGGGTGCCCCCGCCCCCCTGACCCTCCGCAGCAACCGCATTTCGCGCCGGCGCTACTGGACGATATTGACATCGGCGCTCGAGCATGACCACCCCCATGACCATCCCCTGCGCTGAGCAACACTCTGTTATACGCGCGCGCGTATGAATGGATGGGGAGGGAATGCGTGGGTGCGGCGGTCCAGCTGGACCGCGAGGCCTCGCGCGTTCGGGGTGGGTGCCCCTCCACCCACCACTGCCGGATTGACATTCGGCTTGGTTACGCAGAATCCCCTGCTACGCCATGGCGCAATCGTCACTGGCCGAATGTGCTCGACCTGTTCGTCGCCCGCGGTGGTTGCTGCCGCGACTGAGGGGCGTGGCAGTAGCGGCGCCATGGGCGGCAGCGGCCTGGCAGCGGCTTCCGACACGGTTTGCATGGAGCGAAAGCCAGGACGGAGGTGCGTGATGATCGCGCGTGTGCTCGCGAGAGATCGATGCAGTACGAATGAGCCTCGACGACGCTGTCGACGTCGTGCGCGGTTCGGTGGTCCCTGCGCTCCGTGACCAGGAGGGTTACGGGGACATGTACCTGCTTCTGACAGACGAGGGCAAGCGCTTGCGATCTCACTCTGGACAACCGAGGAAGCAGCCGAGGCCGGGACCGTCGACAGCCGTTCGCTCTACGAAGATCAGATCGAGAAGTTCACGGCCATCTACCGAGCTGTGCCCGGTCGCGAGACGTACCGCGTCGCGGTGGCCGACACGTCCGCGGCACCGAGCGTTTTCCCGAACGACGTCCCCGACCGCCTCCGCCAGCTTCGTGCTGCGTCGGATGAGGCGCATCGCGAGCACCAGAAGAAAGTCGACTCCGCAATCGACGAGCTCGAGGGGAAAGCGGACGAGCTTTACGCGAAGTTCTGAGACAACGAGAATGACCCCAGATCTTCGACTCGGACGCGACCCCCTCGACACCTACGGGCAACGACCCCCCACTGGCGTGGCAGAGTCTGAGTGACCGCCACCGAGCAGCTTGTCGATGCCGCGGATAGGTCATCCACCTCTTCGGTACGAAGATGACCGTTGGAGAACCCGCCTCGCCGGCAGGAGACAACGGCAGGCGTGAGGTCGATGTCTCGCTCTCTCTCCGGACGATCCTGCTGGTCGCCGGCCTCGCCGCGGTCGCCTGGGCCCTCGCGTCGATCGCGAACGTCCTTCTCGTGATCTTCGTCTCGCTGTTCAGCGTCGCCGTTCTCTCGCCCGTGGTGAGTGCGATGAAGCAGCGGTTCGGCTGGAGCCGCGGGGTGTGCTCCACGGTGCTCGTGCTGGCGATCGTGGTGGTCATCGGTGTCGTGGCGTTGGTGCTCGTGCAGGCGATCAGCGGCTCAGTGCGGGGGTTCAGCGACCATCTGCCACAGATCGTCGACAAGGTCAGGCACAGCGATCTGGGCAACTTCATCAACGGGGGGAGCGACTCGCTCGACACATTGAGGAAGCACGCGAGCGACATCGCCAACGGGGTAGGCAAGGTGTCGGGCGGCGTCGTCCATGTCGGAGCCTCGGCCTTCGGCGCGGTCACGCTCGTCTTCTCAGTCATCTTCCTGACGCTTTTCGGACTAATCGACGAACCGCGCTGGCGGGACTGGATCGGGAGCCTGCTGTATCGGGACAAGCGGGAGCGGTACCTGCGGGTCACGGATCGGATCATCCACACGACCTCGCGCTACATGCTCGGCAACTTGGCGATCTCCGTGGTCTGCGGGACGGTCTACGGCGTCACCGCGTTGCTCCTCGGCCTTCCGTACCCGCTCGCCCTGGCGGTGATCGCGGGGATTCTCGACCTCATCCCGAACGTCGGCGCGACTATCGCGGGCATCATCATCGGAATCGTCGCGCTCTCGGTCAGCCTCGAAGCCTTGATCGTGTTCGTGATCGTGATGGTGATCTACCAGCAGATCGAGAATTACATCCTGCAGCCGACGATCATCGGCAAGGCCGCTCAGCTCTCCGGCTTCACCGTGCTTGCCAGCGTCCTGGTGTTCGGGGCGCTCTTCGGATTGATCGGGGCGGTCATCGGCGTCCCCATCGCGGCGGGGCTCCAGATCGTCGCGGAGGAGCTCACCGCCGGCAGAAGAGCTCGCATCGCCGCCGAGGACGCCGCAAGGAAGCAGCCGGCGTAAGGGCTGAGTCGGCGCAGCGCGCTCTCGCGAAGGCGCGGCCATGCCGGAGGTCAGCGCAGCAGGCTGGCGACCGTGTTGATCAGCAGGGCGACGATGACGGAGCCGAAGAGGAACGACATCAGCGCGTGTCCCGTAACCGTCCGCCGCAACACCTTGCTGGTTAGGTTCGTGTCCGACACCTGATAGGTCATGCCGAGCGTGAGCGCGACGTAGGCAAAGTCGCGGTAGTCGGGCGGATCGGTCTCGTTGAACTCGATCCCACCCGCGGGCGGGGCGTAGTAGAGATCGCCGTAGCGCAACGCGTACACCGTGTGCACGAGCGCCCATGAGAGAGCGACGACTGCGGTCGCGAGCAGGATCAGCACCGCCTTCGCGCCGTCGTGATGGCGCCCCGCCGAAAGCAGCGTGTAGCCCACGGGCACGAGGCTGCAGACGCTCGCGCTTAGGAGGAGCCCGTCGGCCGCCGGCCGCGAGTAGTCCTCGGCGCGCGCGTGCCTCTCCGTGTCGGCGGCGTCCCAGCGACCGAGCCGAAGCCAGACCCACAAGACGGTCGCGAGAGCGGCCGTCCCCCAGGCAGCAGCGATGGCAACGCCGACCGGAGCCCCCGCAGACAGCGCGATCGCGATGGCGCCGGCGAAAACGACGCCGGCGACGACGAGACGGCGCGCGCCGTACCCTCGGCGAGCGCTCGGATCCAGCGTCCGACGTCGGAAGCGCAGACGAGGGTGCACTGCCTGCCGACCGCGCATGGATTACCGGTTGGCTTCGTCGTCCATCGTCGTGGTTGTCACACCGGCGTGTCTTTCCGCGCCTCGTATTTGATTGTAAGCGTCGCGCGCGCCGCTGCCAGGCCGCTGCCACCGTTCCACCCGAGCATGTCGCGCTCTCGGCGTTGGCAGTAAGCGGCGCACGCGCGGCAGCGGCCTCGCACCGACGCGCAGCAGGCTTTGTGGTGCATTCCGCGCAGATCAGAGAGAGGAGGCGAGACGGTGACAGAGACGGTCCCCGAGGAGAGGCGCCCGAGCAACGTAGCGCTGCCAGCCCACGGCGCGCCCCCTGCCAGAGATCCGCGGGCCGATCGCGGAGAGGCGTCAGTCCAGCAGGGGCAGCTGGTCCAGTGCGTCGGCTACGTGCATGAGTCCCTTCTCGTCGAGCACGAAGACGCTCCCACCGAGGAGGTCGAGCGTGTCGCACATAACGAGCGACACACTCGACTCACACGCACGCACGCCGCGGAGTGCCTGCGCGAAACGCGCAAGCACGTCGCCGCCCGACTCGCCTGACACGCGCGGAGCGAGCAGCGGCTCCTCGAGGGTGAAGACCCGGCGGTTTCCCACGGCGGTCGCCGCCGCCTGCCGGGCGAGCTCCGTCGGGCTCGTGACGACAAGATCAATCGGCGCCGGGAGCTCGGCGGCAGTCCGCCTCGCGTCCTCCGGCCTCACCGCGGACGCGAGGACGAACCTGCGGTCGTTCCCGTGCTCTCGCCAGCTCGCTTCCATTTCAGTCATACCTCCTCAGCGCACGACCAGCACGTCGCACGGCGCCTCGACGACGACCTCGGCACTCACCGAGCCGAAGAGCAGGCGTTTGATCAGCCCGCGGTGACGGGAGCCGACAACGATGAGGTCGGCGCCGTCGCGTGCGGTATCGAGGATCGCGGCTGCCGGGTCGCCGACGGGCTCGAGGGTCGTGGTGTCGACTCCCAGGCCGCGCAGGTCCTCGGCCGCGTCCTCGAGGAGGCGGCGATGGGCCTGCTCCTCGCCCGGGTCGGCATAGCCGGTATACGGAGGGTTCGGGTAGATCGGCTCGGCCACGCTGACGACCGCCACCCGACACGGCACCACAGACGCGATCTCGCCGACTCGCTCGAGCGCGCGGCGCGCTTCGGCGGAGCCGTCGTAGCAGAGCAGGATGCGCCGCCGTGGCAGGACCGCTTGCCGCGCGCTCGTCGAGTGCACTTCGGAGCCATCGGCATCGCTAGGACGTTGCCGCCGCGCGAGCTCGTGGCTGCGTCGGATGTCCGTCAGCTGCGCTGTGCTGGATCTCGCGCACCCGGAACGCGAGCACGATGTCCCTGACCCCGCGGATGAGCGCGAACGCCGCTACCCACGCTACGAGTAGGACCGCGCTGCGGCCGTAGTAGCCGCCAGCCCAGAAGCCGAGTGCGAGCTCGATGATCCCGCTGACCAGCTGCAGCCACCAGGCGTCGCTCTCTCGACGCGCGGAGATCGAGTAGATGATGTCGAACGCGCCGGCGAAGACGAGGAAGAAGCTGAACACGCCGGCCAATGCTGCGAACGTGTTGCCGGGATGGATGAACGAGACGATCGCTGCGGCGATGAACGCAACCGCGAGGATCGCGTTGAGCAGCTTCCACCAGCCCCGTGCGACAAAGACCATTCCGATCTCGGCGACGCCCGCGGCGAGCGCGACGAACCCGAAGAGCAGCGCGATCGAGTAGACGGACGTGTAGTCGAACCGAAGGACGATCAGCGACACCACCATCCAGGCGATGCCCGTGATCAGGAACAACCACCACGGCGGTAGCGCGCGCGCCAGCGCCCGTCGTCCCATGGCGAACGGTGACAGCAGCGCTGTCTCGTGCTTGTGGTCGGAAACCGTCTGATTCATCGCTTCCTCCTCCTCCCATCTGTGTGATTCCTTCGCCATGCGAGCAGGCCCTTGCCAACGCCTGCGCGCACCATCAACACTCCGACGCCCATCGCCACGAGCGCGGGCACAAGAGACGGATCAGTCAGTCGCATTACTGCCTCCTCTGGCTCGGCGGGCTCACTTGAATGTCGCGGAGACCTCGTCGGCCTTCCGCTCCAGGTCGTCGCGCGCCGCCGCGATCCGCTGTTTCTGCTCGTCCCATGCCTCCCCCGAGGCGGTGCGGGCGTCGGCCAGTTGTTCGGCCAAAATGTTGCGGCGCCGCCTCAGATCGCTGATCGACGCCTCGGACTGCTCGCGCGCGCTCGCTGCCCGCATTGCGGTCTGCGCCTGCAGCCGCTCGAAGTAGGTATCCCAGCTGTGCAGCTCGTTCTCGACGGCGTCCGCAAACTTGGCGCGGTTGTCGGCAAGATCCGCGGCCAGTGAGCTTTGCGCCACGTGGAACCTTGCCTCGAACTGCTCGAATCTCCCGTCGAAGGCCTCAGCCCCCTCGTGCGCGGCGGCACGGGCGGACGCCTCCTGCTGGCGCAAGGCGCCGAGCTGACGCTGGATCCGCGAGTTCGCCTCGCCTCCCCCAGCACGCGCCTTCGCCTCGAGCCCGTCGATCTGGCGGCCAATCTGCGCGAGCCGCTCCTCGACCGTCGTGGTCGGCATGACAACTCCTTTCGTTGATTCGGATGGCCCAACCGTCGCGAACCGCGCTGCCAGCCGGCTGCCATACGTCGCGGCTCGACTGCCACTTGGCCGCGGTAGGGCTTCTCGGTTTCGCCGCCAGTCGACCGCGGCGGCTCAGGCGAGCGCGAGCCCTACGCGGGAGCGCAGCTCATCGGCAGCCTCGGCGTCGCCGCCGGCCTCGGCGATCTCGGCGAGGCCGAGAAGTGCGGCCGTCACTGGGCTGCCGACGAGCGCGATGAACAGCGCCTCGCGCGCCGCGTGTTGCCGCGGCTCCTCGGACCAGGCGATCACGCGGCGATACAACGTCGCGGCGGCCTCGGCGTCGCCGGCTGCCGCGAGGACCTGCGCGAGCCTCGCTTGCGCATGTGCGACCAGCCATGGCGCCGACGCCGCCTCGCCGAGCGCCAGCGCGCGGCGATACTTCGTGTCGGCCTCGCCGATATTCCCGTCTGCGAAGGCGACCGAGCCGAGGCCGGAGAGCGCGAACGAGGCGTGCTCGGTGAAGCCGGCCAACTCCGAGCGCTCGAGCGCCCGGCGGTACCCGGCTGCCGCCTCCGGGTCGCCGCGGCGCTCCGCCAGCAAGCCCTCGAGCAGGGCCGCCGGGATCGCGCCGACGTCATAGTCGCCATGGAGGCGAACGGCTTCCGCGGTCAGGTTGGCCGCGGTCGCGGTATCCCCTGCGACGAGGGCGCCGACCGCGCCGGTCAGAGCGGACGATGCGGCTCCCCATGTGTCGCCCAACTCCTCGAACGCGCGGCGCGCCTCCTCGGCGAGGGCGACCGCACGCTCATGCGGCCCGGCGCGGTCGTGCGCGAACGCGAGCGCCAGTCGGACCATCGCGGTTTCCCAGGGGGCGTCGGCCGCCGTCGCGAGCGCGAGGCCGCGCTTGCCCGCCTCGACGGCCGCCTCGAGATCGTCCTCTTCGGTCGCGAGGTAGCAGACGTACGCCAGCAGTTCGATGCGCAGCGGGAGCGGTGCTTCTTCCGCCGACGCCAGCGCGGCCTCCATGAACGCACGCCCCTCCGAGACGCGCTCGGCGGTGCCGAAGTACCAGCCGAGACCTGCGCCGAGGCGGGCGGCGACGAGCGGGTCGGGCACGTCACGGGCGTTGGTGAGGGCAGCCCAGAGGTTGTCGTGCTCCAGCTCGAGCCGTCTCATCCACTGCAGCCACCCCGGCCCGCGTAGCTCCGTCCGCGCAGCGTCGGCCAGGGTCGCGAAGTACTGCGCGTGCGCCTCGCGGACAGCGTCCAGGCCGCCGTCCTGGGCGAGAAGCTCGAGCGCGTAGTCGCGGACGGTGTCGAGCAGGTCGTAGCGCGCCTCTCCCTCCGGGAACGAAACCGAGACGATGGACTTGTCGACCAGCGCGCCGAGCAGGTACGTGACCGTTGCCTCGTCGAGCCCATGCTTTGCAGCGATCGCGAGCAGAGACGGCCGGGAAGCGCCGCCTCGGTGCACGGCAACGTGGTGGAGCAGCGTCTTCTCGTCCGTGTGCAGCAGCTCGTAGCTCCACTCGACGAGCCCCCGCAGGATGGTGCGGCTCGGCTCGGATGCCGAGCGCTCGTCGAGCAGCGGCAGACGGCGCTCGACGATCGACAGGAGCTCGGCGAGCCCGAGCACGTTCACCCGGGCCGCGGCGAGCTCGATCGCGAGCGGCAGTCCGTCCACCCGGCGCGTGATCTCGACCGCGAGGCGGGCGGCGTCCGGGGTGAGCTCGAACCCCGGCCGCGCCGCCTGTGCGCGCGCGGCAAACAGCTGCACAGCGGGCGAGCCGGCGCCGTCGGCGGAGCCGGAAGAGGGCAGCGGCAGCGGTTCGACGTGGAGCCGCCCCTCGCCGGCGAGGTGCAGCACCTCGCGGCTCGTCGCGAGAACGCGGACATCGGGACACCCGGCCAATACCGCCGAGGCGACGCGCGCCGCCTCGTCGAGCGCGTGCTCGCAGGCGTCGAGGAGCAGGATCGCCTCCGCATCGCGCAGGCGGGCGATCACGCGCGCCAGCGGATCGGGGCCGCGCGCATCGACCGCCTGGGCGACGAGCCGGACCACTCCCGCCGCGCCGCCCGCACGCGTGAGCTCGACCTGCCAGACGCCGTCGCGCAGCTCGCTCTCGAGTGAGCGCACGGCCTCGAGCGCGAGCCGGCTCTTGCCCACCCCCGGCGGCCCGGTCAGCGTCACCAGCCGGTGCTCGCGCAGCAGCTCGACCAGCACCGTAAGCTCGTGCTCGCGGTCGACGAACGACGTCGTCGGGGTGGGAAGGTTTCCGCGCCTCGGGGCGACCGGGACGGCGGCGATCGCCGGCTCGTGCGCGAGGATCGCGGCCTGGAGGCGCTGGAGGTCGGGCCCCGGCTCGAGCCCCAGCTCCTGCGCGAGCACGCCCCGCGCCTCCTGGAACGTGTCCAGCGCGTCCGCCTGGCGCCCGCTGCGATACAGCGCCAGCATCAGCTGCCCCCACAGCCGCTCCCGGAACGGGTTCTCCTCGACCGCGGCGCGGAGCGCGGACACGATCTCCCGATGCTCTCCTAGTGCGAGCGCCGCCTCGAACTGCTCCTCGAGCGCGTCGAATCGGAGCGCCTCCAGCCGCCGCGCCTCGGCGTTGACCCAGGTCGTCTCCGTGAGCCCGTGCAACGCCGGACCGCGCCACAGGTCGAGCGCTAGCGCAGTCGCCTGTGCCCCGGCGGCGGCATCGCCCCCGCGCAACGCAGCGCGCGCCTCTCCGAGCAACTCCTCGAACCGGAGCGCGTCCACCGCCGCATCCCGCAGCGCGTAGCCATCATTGGAAGCGACGATCGTCTCCTGTCCGAGCACGGCGCGAAGACGCGCAACGTGGTGCTGGAGCGCGTTGCGCGGCGCGGCAGGTAGGTCCTCTCCCCACAAGGCGTCGATCAACTCGTCCACGCCCGCGACGCGACCGCCGCGGAGCGCGAGCAGCGCAAGCAACGCATGCCGCTTGCCGCCGCTGACGTCCACTGGCTGTGCGCCGGCGACGACTTCGAACGGTCCGAGCATCCGGATCTCGAGCGAATCCATCATCTGAGGCCTCGCCTGTGTGGGCGAATAGCATCCCACCCTGCGCCCGTTCTGTCATCCCGGCTAACCCGCAGCCTCGTTCTCGTGGTGTCCGGGAGTGCTAGGGCCGCGCGCGCCTGGCGCTGTTTCTTATGCCCGGACGGGTTCGGCGACGACAGCGCCTTGCTCTGGCGCCGCCGTCCCGTCCTCGCGCGGAGGCTCCACTCCCGCCGCCGCGTAGCTGTTCCGACTCGAGAGACGGCTTCTGCCATTGCTGGTCGGCGATCGCCTGACGCTTCGCGTCCGCCCTGTTCTGGCTGATCATCACGAAGGTCGAGAGGAAGATCGCCTCGAGCGAGACGATCATCGTCAGCAGGCCGTACGGGTAGCTCTCGACGCCGAAACCAATCCAGCAGCCGAACCAGACGATATGGATGTAGACGAACCGCATCGATCCCGCGAACGCGGTGATCCGGTCGGCGATCCGGTTCTCGACGCTCTGCCTTCGCTCCTCGGCGTGCCGGATGAGCGCCGGGTTCGGTTCAGGCGGGAAGTGCGATCCGCGCTGTGGCTCCACATTCTCCACTGTCGGACGGCTCCTTTCGCTCGATTGCCGAGGAGCGTCTCGGAAGCCCCTGCCAAGGCACTGCCGCGGCGCGTCGGCGGTGCGACGTCGGGATCTCCGCGGCTCGGGCCCCAGAAACGCCGAAACCCGCTGACCTCACGGCTACCGGGTTCCGACGCGACGATCCTCGTAGCCGCCGACGCTGTCGAACGCCCAGCGCGGCCTCGGGTTATCACGACACGTGCAAGAATCTCCTTGAGCGTCCCGACGCGATCGTCGAAGCCGGCCTTCATCTCGGCCTTGCGCTTCTCGCGCAATGTCCGCCGTGCTTCGCGCGGGGCGGCGTCAGCGGCTTCTTCGGCCGCCTCGAGCTCGTCCATGACTTCGGCGACTGGACGGCGGGTCACCTCGCCGTCGAGCTTCTTCATCTCGCCGTCGATCACCTCGACCGCCGGCTCGGTGACGCTCGCCATGACGGCGGTCGACCCCGGCGGAAGCGCCCTGCCGAGGACGGCCAGTGCCTCGTCTGACGTCACGGCGTGATCGATGTCGAATACGCCGCCCACCAACGCGCCGGAGCCCCAACCGACGAGAACACCAACCGGGCCGCCAAGCACGCCGATGAGCATCCCGAGCAGCGAGCCGCTCGCGGTGCCGACGAGGCCGACGTTGTCGGTGCCGTCGGGGATCCGCAGCTCACCCTCCTTCGTGCGCTCCACAACAGCCGCGGACTCAAGCCCGATGCGAGCCGTCGGCAGCGCACTCCTTGAGCACGCTCAACGCCTCGTAGGCCTTGCTCGGCTCCGTGAACCGCACGACGACGACGTTGTCGGTCTCCGCCATTGCTCCCCTTCGCTTGAGTACGTGTCGCGTGGAGAGGACGCTGTTCGAGACGGCGAGGGCGGTACTCGCGACGCAGCGCGACGTCTCGCGTCGCCTTCGGACACGGCTCAGCCGGACTCGTGGGGCGGTCCTCGAGGAAAAGCCCTGTAAACCGGGTTCAGTCGGTAAACGTTCAGGTGGGGCAGGGACCCACGTGCGGGTGGCGAACGGTTTTGTGTGGAGTGGGCTGAGGCCGAGGCGATCCTCGACGGTGATCGGGAGACGGCGGTCGCGCTGCTGATTAGGGTCGGTGAGTTGATCAAGGCGAACGAGCGGCTCGAGGCCCGGGTGGCAGAGCTCGAGCGGCGGCTGAAGCGGAGCTCGCGGAACTCGTCGCGGCCGCCGTCTCAGGACGCGCCGTCGGCGCCGCCGCGACCGCCCCGGCCGGGATCCGGCCGGACGCGCGGTGGCCAGCCCGGTCACGAAGGGAGGCACCGACGCCTGCTTCCGCCCGAGCGGGTGGACGAGGTCGTCGAGCATTGGCCGCGGCGGTGCCCCACGTGCGCGCGCGTGTTCGACGGGCAGGAGCTGGTCGACGCCGCGGAGCCGCGGCGGCACCAGGTCGCTGAGCTGCCGCCGCTCACGGTGCGGGTGACCGAGCACCGGCTGCACGCTGTGCGCTGCCCCGCATGCGCCAGCCCGACCCGCGCCGAGCTTCCCTGCGAGGTGCCGCGGTCGGCCGCGACTGCAGGCCGCGGTCGTGACGCTCGCGGTCCGCAACCGGGTCTCGCGCCGCGACACGACCGAGCTCGCCCGCGAGCTGTTCGCGGTCGAGCTCGCGACCGGGTCAGTCGACGCGATCATCCAACGGGCCGGGGAGGCACTCGCTGCGCCCCACACGCGGCTCGAGCAGCAGATCAAAGCGGCGTCGGTCGTCACCATCGACGAGACCGGCTGGAAGACCGCCGGCGGCAACCGGACGCTCTGGGGCGCGCTGACCAGCAGGAGCGCGCTGTTCCGGATCGCGGCCGGCCGGCACGCGTTCGAGGCCAGGACGCTGCTCGGCGAGCGCTTCGCCGGGATCGTCTGCTCGGACCGCTGGCGCGGCTCGGCGGCTACGTCCGCATTCCGTGGATGCACCGGCCGGCGGGCGCCGACTTCCAGGCGCTCATGTCGGCCGCCGTCGATGAGGATCCGACGCTCGCCCGGCCGTGAAATCCGTGCAGCGCGACCTCGACGCAGGTGACCTGGACACCGCCGGCGCGGCGCTGGCCGCCCTGACGCCGAGCTCGAGCAAGTGCAGCTGAGCGGTGGAGCGCGTCGGTCCGCGGAGCAGGCCGTGCGTGACGACGGCGACGGCTGCGCCGACGACGCGTACTGGCGACAGCCGACATGGAAGCGCGTCGCGGTGATCGCGGCTGGTCCGGTGACGAACGTGCTCGTCGCCTTCGTCATCTTCTTCGCCGTCTACGCGACGGGTGCACCGTCCGGCGTCCCGAGCACGGAGGTTGCGCAGGTCGAGGCGCACAGCCCCGCCGCCGACGCAGGTCTGCAGGCGGGAGATCGCATAGTCGCGGTCAACCGGCGTCGGACGCGGACGTTCGCCGAAGTCTCGGCTGCGATTCGCGGCAGCCGCGGTCGGCCGATCGCTGTGACCGTCGAACGCGAAGGCCGAACGACGATGCTCGGCCCGCACCGCACGATCAAGAAGGACGGCCGCTGGGTCTGGGGCTTCGTGCCAGCCTCGCAGCTCGTCTCCCATCCTCTCGGCGAGAGCGCCCGGCTCGCGATCCGCGACTGCTGGCTCGTCGTAACCGGCACGGTCGCCGCGGTGCGCGGTCTCTTTCATTCAGGCCGCAACGCCGAGATCTCCGGTCCGGTCGGCGTCGTGCGCACGTCGGAGCAGTTCCTGCGAGTCGGGCTCCATTGGTACCTGCAGCTATTGGGCGTGACCAGCATGTCGCTCGCGCTCTTCAACTTCCTGCCGCTGCTGCCGCTCGACGGCGGGCACATCCTCGTGTCGCTCGTCGAGGGTGTGCGTGGGCGGGCGATTCCGCAGCGGGTCTACGAGCGCATGTCGACGTTCGGAATGGGGTTGATCATGTTCGTGATGGTGATCGCGTTCGCGAACGACATCGGGGCGGCACCGCGCTAACGGCCGAGCACGATGCGGCAGAGTCCGCACCAGCCCTGTGTCCGGCTAGCGCCTCCGGCTCACCCGGCCACCTCGGTGACGGTTTCCGCGACGATGAGGCGCGCGGCGGCCTCGACGAGCGCGAGGTGCGAGAAGGCCTGTGGGAAGTTGCCCAGGTGCCGGCCCGTGTCGACGTCGAGCTCCTCCGCATACAACCCGAGCGGCGATGCAACCTGCACGAGGCGCTCCATCAGATCTCTTGCCCGCTGCGTCTCCCCGATGAGTGCCAACGCCGATACGAGCCAGAAGGAGCAGATCAGAAAGCTGCCCTCCTTGCCCGATAGTCCGTCGTCGGTCTCTTCGGTGCGGTACCGCTTCACGAACCCGCGCTCGCTCAGCTCGTCTGCGATGGCAAACACCGTCGCTCGCAGCCTTGCGTCGTCGCGCGGCAGGAACCCGAAGATCGCCGCAAGGAGTGTCGACGCGTCGAGCGCGTCGGTGTCGTAGTGCTGGCGAAGCACGCCGCGCTCGCTGACCCCGCGCTCGAGGATGTCCGACTTGATCTCCGACGCGCTCTTTGACCAAGTGGCGGCGAGTGTTGCGTCTCCGCGTATGTTCGCGAGGCGCGCCGCGCGGTCGAGGGCAACCCAGCACATGAGCTTCGACGAGACGTAGTGCCGGGGCTTGCCGCGCGCCTCCCAGATGCCCTGGTCCGGTTGACGCCACACGGCTTCGGCGCACTCGGCCTGCGCCTGTACGAGCGGCCACAGGCGCCGCGGAATGCGCTGGCTGCGACGACTGTGCAGTAGGACCGAGTCGAGCGCTGCCCCGTAGACGTCGTTCTGCCGCTGGTTAAAGGCGGCGTTGCCGATGCGGACGGGCTTCGCGCCGCCGTAGCCGGAGAGGTCCTCGCGGACCGATTCGGTCAGATCGCGGCGGCCGTCGATCCCATACATGATCTGCAGCCCGCCGTCGTCGTCGCGTTCGACGTCGGCCATGAATTGCATGAACTCGTCGGCCTCCCAATCGAGGAGCAGGTAGTGCAACGCGCGCAGGAGGAAGGTCGAGTCGCGGATCCAGGTGTAGCGGTAGTCCCAATTCCGCTGCCCGCCTGGTGTCTCGGGCAGCGACGTCGTCAGCGCGGCGACCGTCGCCCCGGTCGGAACGTAGGTGAGGCCCTTGATCGCCAGGGCCGACCGCCGGATCAGCGGCCCGAGCTCGTGGTCGGGGATCGCCGCCTGCGCGAGCCAGTTCCGCCAGAACCTCGTCGTCGCCTCGAGCCGCTCGATTGCCTCCTCGACGGTGGTCGGTACTTGCGCTTGCTCGCTCCAGCCGAGCGCGCAGTAGACGCTCTCGCCGGCTCGCGCGACATGCCGGGCTCGAGCGCGCCCACCTTCGATGCCGACGAGCAGGTCCGTCTGCAGCTGGAGTGCCTGCCCGGCCCCGCTCACCTCCGCGTGGTGGCGATCTGCGTCCAGCGTCCACTCGCCCGGAACGCGGCCGTAATCGAACGCAGGCTCGCAGACGAGGTCGATCTCCACCATCCCGTCGATGCACGTGGCCGTCCGCACGAGGGCGTGGTCGGCATCCTCGTCGGCGGGTGGGCGGGTGTGGGGCGTGACGGTATCTTCGCCGCGGCGCGGCCCCATCGTCAGGGCGTCACGGACGACTAGCCAGCCCGTGGGTGTCTTCCACGACGTGACGAGCGAGTTCGTCCCGGGCTCGTAGATCCGGTCACTTGGAACGTTGATCCCGAATGGGCCGAAGCGGAAGCCGCCCGCGCTCCGGTCGAGCAGCGCGGCGAACACGCTTGGCGAGTCGAAGCGCGGGATGCACAGCCAGTCGACCGTGCCGTCGGGGGCAACGAGCGCGCCCGTGTGGCAGTTGGAAAGGAAGCCGTAGTTGGCGATCGGCGTGAACGGCGACCGTGCCGCCGCGCTTTGCGGCATGGTGGCGTCCTGCCGCACCGCAGCTTCGGGATGCGCGGAGTCAGACGATTTCTGCGAGCCGCGCTTGTCCACAGTGACGCTCACCCTCCCGTCAATGCGACGGCTGCGGCGTCGACTTCGGCCCGAACTTCTGCTTCGCCTTCCGCTCGAGCATCTCCTTGCCGCTGATCGCGACCAGGAGCTCACTCACTCCGCTCACGAGCGCGAACGCGGCGATCAGGGCGAGCACCGCGAGTGCCCCCGCGCCCGGCTTCGCGAAGATCGCGATCCCGAAGACGATCGACACGAGCCTGTTCAGGATCATCAGCGCCGTGTCACGGCCGTCCTGAGGGAGCCGCAGCGACGCGACGACTGCGGTGATTCCGAGCAGGACGGCGTACAAGCCTATGATGTACAGGGGTGCGAGCGCGGAAATCCCGGGCCACGCGAGGACGACCGCACCTACCAACATCCCGAGCAGCCCCGACAGGACGAGCGAACCGCGCTCGTCCTTCGCGCGTGAACTGAACGCCGCTGCGATCGCGGTGATACCCGTCGCGAGCGCGTAAGCGCCGAAGACGATGGTGAGCGCGTAGACACTGATCTCGGACCAAGCGAGGATCAGTACGCCGAAAACAACCGACGCCAGGCCGTTCAGTCCGAGCGCCCAGCGCCACTTCCTGACCTGCGTCCCTGCGAGCTTCGTGATGCGGTCGGACGTCGATTCGATTTTCCTGCCTCCAGGATTCGAGGATTGACGTTGCACCACGAAGTCTGTGCCACATCGCTGCCACCTGGCTGCCACGGAAACCCGCGATGCGGACGTGTTCACGCTTGCACCGGTACTGCCGAGGCGTCGTGCGTCCCGGCTGAGCCCGGAAGATCACTGAGGGCGAGCTCGCGAATCCGCGCCGGGAGAACCGCGTGCTGCTCGATCTCACCAGAACGCGCTTCGAGGCCGAGCAAGATGCGCAGCAGGAAGAGCGGCGCGCCGGTCGCCCCAGGCCTGCGGGCTGCAAGCGGCCGGGTACTCGACCGGGTAGTCCGTCAGCGCCCGCTCGTAGCCGGCGAAGGCTTCCGGAAGCCGGCCGAGGAAGTACTGCGCCGCTTCGAGAATCGCGAACGCGATGAGTTCCGAGCTCGCTGCGCGACGTCGCCGGCGACGGCGATTCATCACAGGGGCTGTAGCGCATCCGTTCGTGACCCGTGGGCGTGCCGTCCACGGCCGTCACGACTTCGATCCACGTGCTCCACCCGCCCTGTTCGCCTGATGCTTCCGACGTGCAGGAACGGATTGCACGCGCGCTCTTGGCCAACGGCGCTGCCGAGGCAGATCAGCTCCGGATCTCGACGTCGGCGGGCAAGATCGCCATTACGGGCAGGGTGCGGTCGTGGGCTGAGCAGGACGACGCCATCGCCGCAGCGCGGGCCACGCCGGGCGTCACCGAGCTAGAAGACAACATCACCCTCGCACCGTAGCGCCGGGATCCCGCGGCTATGCGGCGGCGGGCCGCGGCTCGAGCGCCACGCGCTCACCCCCGTGCGGCTCGAAGACGTGCACGTCGCGAGGGTCGAACGCGAGCTCGATGTGAGCGCCCTCCCGCACCTCAATCTCGGCGCCGAGCTTGACGATCATCTGCGTTCGCGGCGTTTCCTCGTCGAGCTCATGCCCGAGCTCGACGAGCAGACGCTCGATGCTCTCGGGGGCTTCGAACGGCACATAGAGTAGTTGCTCGTCGCCGAGCCACTCGACGACCTCGACGTGCGCCTCGAACGTGACGCTTGCA
>JBKPCT010000106.1:0-16396 GCA_046727515.1 Actinomycetota bacterium
GAGCACCCCGCGTGTGACGAGCTCCGTCACGAGCTGCTCCGTGAACGGCCGGCCGGCGCTCGGCATCTCGGCGCTTCCGGGCTCGCGGGCGAAGACGGTCTGGTAGGCCGCGAGCGGCCAGGGCTCGGGGACGTAGTCGTACCGGATCGGCCGCCCGTACCGGCAAAGGTAGTCGTCCAGCGCCTCCGCGGTCTTGAGCCGCGCTACTGAGAGCCGGTCGCTGCTGGCGAAGGGCGCGAGGAGCTCGGCCTGGCCGCCACCGGGCAACTTGAGTCGGGCGGGAAGCGGCGGTCGCGGAAAGGGTCGCCGGCCGCCAGTCCGCAGCTCGACGAGCCACGTCCCGTCTACGTTCGGCGTCGAGAGCCAGACCTGCACGGGTTGTCCGCCGAGGTCGGCCTCGAGCGCGGCCGGCAGCGTCGCCGAGGTGTTGACGACGAGGAGGTCTCCCGCGGACAAAAAACGGGGTAGCTGGCGGAAGCGAGCGTGGGCGAGCTCGAGATCGTGCCGCGTCGCGACGAGCAAGTGGACGTCATCGCGGCCCTCCCCGCGCACCTCCGGTGGCTCGTGCGCCTCCAAGCGCAGGGGAGCCTCGACCGCGCTCACGCCTCGACACCGACGAGCTCGCGCGCCCGGTAGCGGCCGCTCGGGAACGTGCCCTCGATCAGCGCGAGCAGGCCGGGCACGCTCGCCTCGGGCGAGGGTAGGTCGGAGATGTCCTCACCCGGGAACGCCTCCTGGTAGGTCCGCGTGCGCATGTCGCCAGGGTCGACGCTGTACACGCGCAGTTGGGGCTGCTCGGTCGCGAGGATCGCGGTCAGCTGCTCGAGGGCGGCCTTCGAAGAGCCGTATCCGCCCCAACCCTCGTAGGCCTCGACGGCGGCGTCCGAGGTGACGTCGAGGATGGCCGCCCCGGGTGCGAGGCGTGGGAGCGCCTCCTGGACGAGCGCGAGCGGGGCGAAGACGTTGACGTCGTAGACGCGGGCGAGCTCCGCGAGCGGGTAGGTGGCGAGCGAGGGTTGCGGGCTCGGGCCGAGAATGCCGGCGCTGTTGACGAGCAGGTCGATGCGATCCCCCGCCGCTTCTACGAGCGCCCGCCGATGCTCCGGGTCGGCCACATCGCCCGCGATCGCGACGACACCATCGAGTCCGGACACCGCTCGCTCGAGTGCCGCCGCTCCGCGTGCGTCGACCACGAGCCGCCACTCGCGCTCCACGAGGGCGCGGACGAGCTCGAGACCAAGGCCGCGCGAGGCGCCGGTGACGATGCCGGCGGCCGCGCTCATGCCGCCGTGTCGATGCGCTCGCGCTCGCGAGCGACCAGGCGGTCGTAGTTCAGGCGCAGCAACGCGATGACGTCGTCGACGTCGCTTTCACTCTCGATCCTGCGGGCACCGAGACCTTGCCTTCCGGGAAAGACAGGGTGGTCTTCGATCCGCCCCTGCTCCTTCAAGTCGACCCAGACCTTCTTCGGGAAGCCGAAGTGGGCGGCGTGGTCGCCGTGCAGGTGGCCGATCTCCCGCCCGCGCAGCGTGAAGGCGAACTCGCCTCTCCTTCCTGGCCCCGCGCTGACTCCGGGCCAGGCGCTGACCGTTTCGGTGATCCGCTCGGTCGCTCTCTGCCGGCTCGACATGACTGCCTCCTCTCGTGGATCCATTGGCTTCGATCAATTTACAAGTTCAAGTAAACTTGAAGTCAATTCCTTTTCGGACAAGGAGAGACCGTGTGGCCACATCCGACCCGCTGACCATCGGTGAGATCTCGCGCAGGAGCGGCGTCGCCTCCTCCGCCCTGCGCTTCTACGAGCAGCGGGGGCTCATCACCTCCGAGCGAGCCGGCTCCGGCCATCGGCGCTTTCCGCGCGCTGTCCTCCGCCGTATCGCCTTCATCGTCTTCGCCCAGCGCATCGGGCTGACGCTCGAGGAGATCGGTCTTGAGCTCGCGAAGCTCCCTCCCCACCAGGCCCCCACGCGCCGGGACTGGTCGCGCCTCTCAGCCACCTGGAGCTCGAGGATCGACGAGCGCATCGCCGAGCTCGAGCGGCTAAAGCTCGGGCTCACCGAGTGCATCGGTTGCGGCTGTCTCTCGCTCGATCGCTGTCAGCTCGCCAATCCGGACGACCGCGCCGCCCGCTTCGGCTCCGGCCCGCGCTATTGGATCGGCGACCGGGCGCTGCGCTGACCTCCTACACCTCAAACGTCGCCCAGCAAGCGAAAGGCACCGTTTCCGGCGCCTTTCGCAGTAGCGCGGGCAGGATTTGAACCTGCGACCTACGGGTTATGAGCCGCCTCGATTAGGTACGCGCGTTCAGCTGTATTGCGCCGAAATGCACGCTCCGGAGTCAACTTGGCCGCGGCAGATGCATTTAGGCGGAGCACGGTGACATCGCTGCGGAAGCCCGGCGCTTGCATAACGCTTGCAGCCGAGCTGCTGCACAGCCCGCGTCGCCAGCGGCGAGCCGACGCTCTCGCCCACAAGATCCACTAGTCGTTCATGGAGTAGCGGCACCGCCGTCTTCCGCGGCGTCCACGGACTGCCGGCCGTCGACAGTCGCGGCCACTAGGTCGCTCTCGCGCCGGTCACATCTCGCCGACGCCGTCGGTCATAGAAGTGAGAGATGAATACGAGCCCACGTGACACGCGCGTAGCACGGACGAGCCTTCGGGCTGTTCTGGCGCGCCGTCCGTCGGCCTCCTACAAATGAACAGGGGATTACCGATGATCGAACTTCTTGTCGCACAAGTGAGCGTGGTGATCGCGCTCAGCGCGATCACGGCCCTGGTGTTCGCCGTCGCGACGGCGGGTGCCATCTGGGTCTCCTTCAAGGTATTCGACGACTACGAGGGCAACGTCCGCGACGTCGAGCGCTTCATCGAGCTCACCAACGAGGCGCGATCGCTGGTCCCGCCCGGGCTGCCGCTCTTGAATCCGGAGCAGGCGGCCGCGACAACCGACGCAATCGGGCGCTTCCAGGCAAAGAAGGACGAGGCTCGCCGGGCGCTCTGGCAGCCGCGGACGAGACAAGACGAACCGGCCAGCACTGCCCGCGACCACCCGCGTCGCGAGTCGACGTCGCAGGGAGAGGTCGGCCCGGACGTCTCGAGCGGCGGGGTGTGACCCCTTCAGAGACGAACCGCGTTTCTTTTCGCGGCTGACTGACCGCGTCTGGTGCAGGATCGCCTCAAGGCGATCCCCAGAACGCAAAGCGTCACTCGGCGAGCGGCCGGCAGCTCGTCCGCCGCAAAGACGTCCTCGTCTACCACAAACCCGCGGTCACATTCGCTTGCTCTGGTTCGTCGTACATGGTGAAAGCCCGATTCGCCTGTCGCGTCGCGCTTGCGCGATAGCGGCTCGAAAGGAGAGAAATGCCCGGTACCTCACGACGACAGGGTAAGCCGATGACGGCGATCGTCGAGGCTCGTGGGCTGAGCAAGCGTTTCGGCGAAGTCGAGGCGTTGAACGGTCTCGATCTCGTCGCCCATTCCGGCGAGGTGACCGCCTTGCTTGGCCCGAACGGGGCGGGGAAGACGACGTTTATCAGCGCGGTTGCGACCTTGGTTCGTCCTGACGGCGGAGATTTGTGGGTTGCTGGACTCGATGTACGGTCGGAGCCGGGCCTCGTTCGCGGTGTGATCGGGCTCGCGGGCCAGTCGGCTTCGGTGGAGCCGGCGATGACCGGTCGTGAGAACCTCGACTTCATCGCACGACTCTTCGGCCTGGACCGGCGGCAGGCGCGAGCGGCCGCATCGGCGGTGCTAGAGCGGCTGGACCTGGTTGATGCGACCGACCGCCTGGTGCGCACCTACTCAGGCGGGATGCGCAGGCGGCTCGATCTCGGCGCCAGCCTCGTCGGCAATCCCAAGTTGCTTCTGCTCGACGAGCCGACTGCCGGCCTCGACCCGCGCGGACGCATGGAGCTCTGGAGCGCGATTCGCAATCTCGTCTCCGACGGGACCGACGTCCTTCTCACCACCCAGTACCTGGAGGAGGCTGACCAGCTGGCGCGGCACGTGGTGATCATCGATCACGGGCGCGCCATCGCCGGCGGCACCCCGAGCGAGTTGAAGCGTCGCGTCGGCCGGGATGTGCTCGAGGTGCGCCCGCGACAGACGTCTCATGTCCCCGCAGTCGAAGAGGTTCTGGGGCTCGTCACCGATGAACCTGCGCGTGCCGATCTCGATACGGGGACCGTCTCGGTCACTGCCGTTCGCGGCGCCGAGCAGCTGACAGAAGCGCTCCGGTTCCTCGCCGAGCGCCAGATCACAGTCGACGACATCGGCTTGCGCCGTCCCTCGCTCGACGAGGCGTTTCTCGCGCTCACCGGCCGCGACGCCGAACTCGCGGCTCAGGAAAACGCACCCGTGGCGCTGGATGCCGCCTAAACCCGCGGAGGTCCAATGACCAGTCACACAGAGGCTATTGATCGCGCTCCAGCACTCGGGAGTGACCCGCAACAGGCCGGAGCAGGCTTTCTCACGGCCACTGCTCAGACGGCGCGGCGAACCCTCTTGCAGTTCGCACGAACACCGCAGCTGCTCGCCATGCCGGCGATCAACGCCGTCTTGTTCACCATCATCTTCCGCTACGTCTTCGGCGGCGCAATCGATCCCGGCGGGGACATCGACTACGTCGACTTCCTGATCCCGGGCTTCGTCGCACAAGTCTGGCTCTGGAACGTCATGAACATTCCGGCTGGGATTGCCGAGGATTCGACGTCAGGGGTTCACGATCGGCTGCGCTCGTTGCCGATCCCGCGCGCGGCCGTGATGGCGGGCCGCTCGCTCGCCGACACGCTCCTCAATGTCTATCCGCTCGTCATTACCCTCGGTCTCGGCTTCGCGGTGGGCTTCCGCACCGACGCCAGCGCGAGCGCGGTCATCGCGGCACTTGGCCTCATCCTGGCGGCGATCTTCGCCTTCAGCTGGTTGTTCATCGGGCTCGGGCTCGTCGCCGGGAACGCCCAGTCTGCGCAGTTTCTCGCGACGTTGGTCGTCATCCCGCTCACGTTCGTCTCCGGCGCATTCGTGCCGGTAGATTCGATGCCCGGCTGGTTGCATTGGTTCGCCGCCAATCAACCCGTCACTGTGCTCATCAACGCCGTTCGCAGCCTCATGCTGGGCGGGACCGACGTGGCCGGTATCGGCCACACCACCTCCTATTGGGTACTGCTCAGTCTCCTCTGGTGCGCCGGCATCCTCGCCCTCTTTAGCGTCCTGACATCGGCACGCTTCGCTCGCACCCGCTAATCCGGCGATCGCTCACGCGGACGACGAGTAGTAAGCGTAAGCCGAAATCCCCTTCGTCTGACACGCCGGCACCAATGACCTCGCCCCAACCCTCGCCGGCTCCGTCCCACAGCCCACGCGCGCCTACCAAATCATGACCACGGCTCACTCTCGGGGTCGGCCCCGGAAACGACCACGCCGGAAGCGAACTCAAGCCTGTCACATCCGGCCGCCGCCGTTCGTCACTTCTATGACGGATGCCGATCGAAGGATGTGACCGTGAACGCGATCGAGTGGCAGACCGAGGAGTTCGAGCGGCAGCGGCCGCACCTGCGTGGCGTGGCCTATCGCATGCTCGGCTCCTTGAGCGACGCGGACGACATCGTCCAAGAGGCCTGGCTACGCCTCAACCGTTCGGACGCGTCGGTCGAGAACATGCGCGGCTGGCTGACGACGGTCGTCGCCCGCTTGTCGCTCGACGAGCTGCGCGCGCGCCGCTCACGCGGCGAGGAGCCGCTCCCCGGGCGGCTGCCCGATGTGGTCGTTGACCGGGCGGACGGGATCGATCCCGAGCACGAGGCGCTGCTGGCCGATTCCGTCGGCCTGGCGCTGCTCGTCGTGCTCGAGACTCTGTCTCCGCCGGAGCGGCTGGCGTTCGTGCTGCACGACATCTTCGCCGTCCCCTTCAACGAGATCGCGCCGATCGTCGATCGCGCCCCTGAGGCGGCGCGCCAGCTCGCCAGCCGGGCGCGTCGGCGCGTGCGCGCCGACAGAACCGTTCCCGACGCGGACCTCGAAACGCAGTGGGAGCTCTTCGACGCCTTTCTCGCCGCTGCGCGCGACGGCGACTTCGATCGACTCGTGGCGGTGCTCGACCCGGACGTCGTGGTGCGGGCCGATTTCGGCCCGGGAGGCGGAACACAGGAGACGCACGGCGCCGAGGCGGTCGCGCGCCAGGCGCTCGGCTATGCCCGAGGACGTGTGGCGGACATCCGGCCGGCGCTGATCAACGGCGCGGCCGGCCTGGTTGCCTTCCTCGACGGGGAGCCGTTCTCAATCGCCGCCGTCACCGTTCGCGATGGCAGGATCGTCGAGCTCGACTTCTTCAATGACCCAGAGCGACTCCGCCTTCTCGACCTGACGATTCTCGACGACTGATGAAGGCACATGTGCGACCCGCCCGAGCGCAACGAACGCGAGCGGTGGGCCGACCAATCGATAAGGAGAAGCGCTTGTCGACGATCACAGCTCATATCATCGTTCGCGACGCCGCCCGCGCCGCAGACTGGTACGCCCAACCCCGCGGCGCCGAGATTGGCGCCTGCATCCGGTTCCCGACGGGCGATAAATGCAGATCGGGCTGCGGCTGCGGCGACTCGCACTGCTGATCGCTGACGAGTTTCCTGAGCTGGGTGCCGTCTCACCGCAGACCCTCGGTGGCACCCAGGGGCGCTGACGGTGGCCGTCGACAACGCCGATGCGGCCTGGCAACGTGCGATCGACGCCGGCGCCGAAGTATTCCATGAGCTCGAAGACGCCTTCTGGGCGAGCGCCACGGCAGTTCATCGACCCCTTCGGCCACCGCTGGGGCGTGGCGCAACGGCACGAGGAGATCCCGCCCGACGAGGTCGAGCGGCGAGCGGCGGCTCTGTTCGGCGCGCATGCCGAATCGCGAGCTGCGCGAGCCCGCGTAGGGTCAGCGGCATTCGAAGCGGCTGCTCGTTCATCGGCCGTCCTCCGCTGTTCATCGCCCGTTCCCAGGGCCGAGACGATTGAGCCAGGAATAGCCCTCCAGCTTGAGCTGGCTCAGGAACCGCATCGATACTGGGCTTGACAGGAGTATGAGTAACGGTTATCCTGGCATAGTTAACTGTTAGGGGAGCTCGTGATGCGAGAAGCCGAAGCCGTTGGAATGCCGATCAGGGAAGCGTCTCAGGGCTACCAGCTGCGGGTTGTGCAGGAGATCCTGCTCGCGCTGCTGGCCAAGGAGCCGTCTCACGGCTATCAGCTCCGGGCCCGGCTTCAGCTCGCGCTTGGCCCGCTGGCCGAAGCGCTCAATGCAGGCCAGGTGTACGTGACGCTGAACCGGCTCGAAAAGGCCGACCTCGTGGCCTCTCAGCGCGTCGGCCAAATCGATCGCCCAGACCGCAAGGTCTACGAGCTGACCGCGGCGGGGAGCGCGCGGGTTACGGATTGGCTGGACGACACCAGCTGGCCGAAACCCGCCCCGGCCGAGTTCCATCTCAAGCTGGTTGCCGCCGCCGCAGGGGGACTGGCCGACCCGGTGCGGCTCGTGGACGCGCAGCGGCACGAGCTGTTGGCCGGGTTGGCCGCCGTCCAGCGGGCCGCGTTGGCGGAGCCGAACGAGTCGGTAGCGGGGCTGTTGCTCGAGGGTGTGGTGCTGAGGCTGCAGGCGGACCTTCGGTGGCTCGAGGCCTGCGCGCGTTACTGGAACGCAACGAAGGGACGATCATGACCGCGAACGAGTCGCTGTCGCGCGTCGGACCGGTCTTGCGCACGCGCGCGCTGGAGAAGGGATACGGCCACGGCGAAGGCCGGGTACGTGCGCTCGACGGAGTCGAGCTGGAGGTGCCATCGGGCGAGACCCTGGCCGTGATGGGGCCGAGCGGCTCCGGGAAGTCGACTCTGTTGCACCTGCTCGGCGGCCTGGAACGGCCCTCGGCCGGGGAGGTGTGGCTTGCCGGGCGCCGCGTCGACGAGCTGAGCGAGAAGGGTCTGGCGCGGCTGAGGCGCCATGCGATTGGCTTCGTCTTCCAGGCCTTCCATTTGATGGAGGAGCTCACCGCCGCCGAGAACGTGGAGGTGCCGGCGCTGCTTGCCGGACGGTCCCCACGGGCGGCACGACGTCGGGCCACGGAGCTGCTGGAACAGGTCGGTCTCACACACCGGGCCAAGCATCTGCCCTCGGCACTCTCGGGCGGCGAGCGGCAGCGGGTCGCGATCGCCCGTGCGCTCAGCAACGAGCCGTTGGTCGTCCTCGCCGACGAACCGACCGGCAATCTCGACAGCGCGGCGACACTCGACGTGCTCCGGCTGCTCGACAGCCTGCGCTCGGCCGGGCAGACGCTGCTCATCGTCACCCACGACTCCCGGATCGCGGCCACTGCCGACCGGTTGATCTCCATGCGCGACGGTGCCTTCGTCGAGGAGACCAGGCTAACGCGCGGGAGCCGCGGCGGGCTCGGCGAACTCGCAGGACTGGAGAGCTGAGCGGTGGGCCGCCTCCTACTCGTCTCCCGCCTCGCCGCGCGCGACCTGCGCCGGCGCCCGATCGAGGGCGCGCTCTTGTTGCTGGCGATCATGGGAGCCACGACCACGCTGACCCTCGGACTTGCCCTGCACGGGGTGACGGACAAGCCCTACCAGAAGACCCGGGAGACGACGGCCGGGCCGGACGTGGTCGCCAGTGCCGACGCGGCCCCGCCCGAACTCGGCGGGCAGCCCGCGAACCTCGCCGGCCTGAGGGCGCTGGCCAAGGCTCGGGGTGTAACCCGGAGCAGCGGACCGTATCCGGTCGTCTGGACCACGCTGAAGGCGGACGGCGAGACCGTGAACGTCCGGGCAGAGGGCCGCGACACGGCACCGGCCCCGGTCGACCGGCCCAAGCTGACCGAGGGAAGCTGGGTCCGCCCCGGCGGGGTCGTGGTCGAGGCCGCCTTCGCCGACGCGCTCGGCGTCGACGAGGGCGATTCGATCACTCTGAACGGCCACACGTTCCGCGTCGTCGGCGTCGCGGTCACCGCCGCCGCGGCGCCGTACCCGGATTCCTGCCTTGGCTTCTGCGGGCTGTCGCCCGGTGACGCGGGGCTCGTCTGGCTGACACAGGCCGACGCGCGCAGCCTCGCCTCCGATGCGCGATCCCTGTCCTACGTCTCCTACCTGAAGCTCGCCGACCCTGCGGCGGCCCCGTCGTTCGTCGCCGAGCACAATCCGCCCGCCAACGCTCGCCCGGGCACGCGCCCATCCGACGCGCCACCCCCGGTCCTGCAGTATTGGCAGAGCATCAGTGAGCAGAGCGCCCAGCTGGTGAAGACCCAGCGGCGAGTCGTGCTGACGGGCGCCTGGCTGCTGGGCCTGCTTGCGGTAGCCAGCGTCGCCGTGCTCGTCGGAGGCCGCATGGCCGACCAGATCCGCCGGGTCGGACTCCTGAAGGCCGTCGGCGGCACGCCGCGCCTGGTCGCCGCCGTGCTGCTCGCCGAGTACGTGGTCGTCGCCCTACTCGCGGCGGCGGCCGGGCTGGCGGTGGGACGCTTGACCGCTCCCCTCCTGATCGAGGGGAGCGCGGGCATGCTCGGGCGTGCCGCTCCGCCGCCGCTGACCGTGTCCACGGTCGGCCTGGTCACGGCCGTCGCGCTCGGGGTGGCGGTCGCGGCGACTTTCGTCCCCGCCGTGCGCGCCGCCCGAATCAGCACCATCCGCGCGCTGAACGACTCCGCCCGTGCACCGGGGCGCACCGCCTGGCTGATCGCGCTCTCGGCGCGATTGCCGGTCCCGCTGCTGCTCGGGCTGCGCGCGGCCGCCCGGCGGCCGCGCCGCGCCATCCTGGGCGTGATCAGCATCGCGATCTCGGTCAGCGGCGTCGTCGCCGCGCTGACCGCCCACGCCCAGCTCAACGTCGACCATCCCGGCACGGGTTCGGCGTTGGGCAGCTTTCGAGCCGACCGCCTCGACCAGGTGCTGCTGCTGATCACGATCACGCTCGTCGCGCTCGCAGCCGTCAACGCGATCGTCATCACCTGGGCGACCGCGCTCGACGCCAGGCACTCCTCGGCGCTGGCGCGCGCGCTCGGCGCGACCCCAGAGCAGGTCAGCGCAGGGCTCTCAGCGGCGCAGGTGCTCCCCGCGCTCGTTGGCGCCGCCCTGGGCATCCCCGGGGGCATCGCCCTCTTCGCCGCAGTCAGCGATACGGACGCGATCGCGCCGCCGCTCTGGCAGCTGCTTGCCGTCGTGCCGGGCACCGTTCTCGTGATCGCGATCCTCACCGCCATCCCAGCCCGCCTCAGTGCCCGGCGTCCCGTCTCCGAGGTGCTTCGAGCTGAGCGTGCGTGAGGTCGTGGTCACCGACGCTTCTCGAGATCGCGCGGCCCATGAGAAAGGCCCCGTTCCGGGGCCTTTCGAGGTAGCGGGGGCAGGATCTGAACCTGCGACCTCCGGGTTATGAGCCGCCTCGATCGCGTAAACGCGTTCCGCCGCATTCCGTCGAAACGCAGACTGCGAGCCGAATTTGGCCGGCGGCGATGCATTGAGGCGGAATGTGGTGGCATCGTCGCGGAAGGCCGATGCTTGCAGAACCCTGTGGGCTCGATCGTCGCGCGTGCTTGCGGGACTGCTGCCTACGTTGCTCGGTTCCTCGTCGAGGCGGCGGCTCCGCTCGGCGAAGTCCTGACCACCCACATGCTCCTCGTGTCTTCGGGTTTCGAGACTTTATGCGCCGGTGATCGCCCCTTCGCTCACGAGACGGCGGACGAGCTCCGTGCGCGAGCGCACGTCCAGCTTCCGGTAGACCCGGCTGAGGTGGCTCTCGATCGTCTTCGGACTGAGGAAGAGTGCGGCGCCCGCTTCTTTGTTCGTGGCACCGTTCGCCACCACGAGCGCGACCTGCAGCTCCTGTGGCGTCAACTCGTCCGCCGCGGTCGCATCGCGCGGTCGCGCCGTCTCACCGCTTGCAGCCAGCTCGCCGCGTGCCCGCTCGGCCCATGGCGTTGCGCCGATCTGCTCGAAGGTCTCGAGCGCGCGGCGAAGCGGCTCTCGCGCGTCCGCCCGCCGGCGCGCACGCCTGAGCCGCTCCCCTAAGCAGAGCTCCGTCCGCGCGACCTCGAACGGGGTCGTCGTCCGCCCGTGCAGGGTCAATGCTTCCTCGAAGGCCGACTCGAACGAAGCATCGTCGGCGAGTAGTCCCCGGCAACGCGCGGATGCCGCCTGGGCCCAAGTGCGGCCGGTCGCGGCGGCGAGTGCTTCGAACGGCGCCAGGGCTCGCTCACCGTCGCCGCGGCGCCCTGACCGCGCGTATGCCTCCACCAAGTCGGGACCCCATTGGACAACCGACGGCTCACGCAGCCCACGCGCCTCGGTCTCGCCGGCAAGTCCTTCGAGGATCCGCGCCGCTTCCTCGTTCCGACCGCGGCCAAGCTCGAGCAGGCCGAGGGCGGAGAGCGCGTACGCGACGACGGCGCCGATCCTGTGTGCGCCGAGCGCGACGGCCCGCTCGACGAGCGCGCGGCATTCGTCGCGCCCGAGACCTGCTTGCACGCGTGCCAGACAGGCGAGTGCGTACGCGAGCATCGTCGTCTCGTTCGTGTCCTCCGCAATCTGCACGGCTTCGCCGGCGTGCGCGGAGGCGGAGGTCCAGGCTCCGGTCCGGAACTCGAGATCCGAGAGCCCCGCGAGCAGGAACGGAAGCGTCCCGAGCGCGCCTTGGGAGCGAGCGGCGGCGATCGTCCGCGTGAACCACTTGCCGGCAGCGTCGTATTGCTCGACCCAGGTCAAGACCTGGCCCGACGGCCGGAGGAGCTGGTAGCCACGCACCGGCGCCGCCTCATCGCCGAACGCCTCGTGGTAGCGCGCCAGCATCGGCGCGGCGCGATCGGGTTCGCCGGAGAGCAGTAGCGCCACGCCCACGACCGCCCCGGCGAGAACCTCGGTCGCACCGCCGGCGCCCCCGGCCAGCTTGGCCGCATGTTCTGCGATCGCTCGGCCGCCGCCGATGTCGGCCGCCAAGAAGGATGCCCACGCGGCGTCGGTCAGCATCCGTGCCGCCTTCGGAGGGTCGGCCGCCGCCACCGACTCGCCGCGCTCGAGGAGCAGCTCGCGCGCCTCCTTCGGCGCGCCGTGCCACATCTCGACGGCGCCGCGTAGGTGCGCGATGTGCGCTTCGGCGAGAGGGTCCAAGATCGACTCCTGCGCGAGATCGAGGAGCTCGAGCGCAGTCTTCGGCCGGCCGGCGAGCCGCGCATCGTCCGCGGCCTCGCGCAGCCGTCGCGCCCGCCCCTCAGGCTCGGGCGTCAATCGGGCCGCGCGCTCGAACGCGCTCGCGGCCTCGGAGTGGCCGCCGCGACTCCGCGCGTCGACCGCGGCGTGTTCGAGCGCGGCCGCGACCTCCTCGTCCGGGCTCGGCGCCGCGGCGGCGAGGTGCCAAGCTGCGCGCTGCTCGGCGTGTCGTCCAGCCGTCGTCGCCGCAAGTGCGCGGTGCGCGGATCGCCGAAGCGTTCCTGACGCTGCGGCGATAAATCGCCGAGCGCAGGAGAGCATGACGAAACTCGATCCGGTCGCCTTCGATCCGGATCACGCGCGCCTCCTCGGCTTGGCCGAGCGCCTCCGCGTCGATTCCCAGAACTCCAGAGCAGCAGAGACGGCGTCCGGCTCGGGCGATTCGCTCGCCGCGGCGACGACGAGCGCCCGCCGTGTCTCGTCTGGAAGCGCAGTGACGCGGCTCAGGAGGGCGCGTTCGATCGACGGCGTCAGAGGAAGATCTTCCAGCGGAGCCTGGCCGCTGAGTTGAGCGTCGGTTAGGGCCGCCGGTATCTCGAGCAACGCCAACGGGTTGCCGCCGGTCGCACGGACGAGTCGCTCGACGAGGTCCGGCGCCGCCCCCGTAGCGACCGCCCGCGAGATCAACTCCTGGGCTTCGGCCGTGGCGAGACCGGTCAGAGTCAACTCCTCGAGCCCGGCCTGCGCGAGTGAGTCGCCTTCGGCATCGCGCACGGCGAAGAACAGGGCGATTCCTTCCGCATCGAGCCGCCTGGCGGCGAAGAGCAACGCTTCGAGCGACGAGGGATCGAGCCACTGAGCCTCGTCGATTACTCCGATCACGGCACCGTCTTCCGCGAACGCCGCCAGGAGGCCCATCGTCGCCGCGCACGCGACGAACCGGTCGGCCGTCACCGGCGGCCCTAGAGCGAGGGCGCCGGCCAGGGCAGCGGCCTGCAGCTCGGGCAGAGCATCGAGGTGGCCGAGCGTCGGGCGCAGGAAATCGGCGAGGGCCGCGAACGGCAGCTCGGCCTCCGACTCGACCCCGGTCGCGCTGAGGAGCGCCATCCCATCCGCGTGGGCGACGGCATAGCGGAGCAGTGTGCTCTTCCCAATCCCCGCCTCGCCGCGAATGACGAGCGCGCTGCTGCGACCGGCGCGCGCAGCCTCGATGAGCGTGTCGATCAGCGCGCGCTCGGCCTCGCGGCCAACGAGCTCGGGCGACCCAGAGCTTTCTTTGTCCATTCGATGCGACTTTAGGCCGCGGACGGGGCCGCACCCAAGCCGAGGCAATCCACTGATTGGCGCGAGGGATCTCCCCGAAGCGAAGCGGGCGCGCGCGGTCGTAGCTTCGGGCAAATGAACGACAAGGAGGTCGTCATGGGCATTTCTCACGGCAGCAAAAGCCCGCGCAGCCGGCGGATCGTCCTCCCGCTCTGCGTTGTCGCCGCACTCGTCGTCGCCGGCGTCGCCGGTGCCGCGAACACCGACGTCTACACGGATCGACCGGGCGACGTCAAGCTCGCCCCCGACATCACGAGCGTCCACGTCTCGAACGACGACACCGGAACGATCGTGATCCAGACGACGTACGGCAACGACGCCGTCACGCCGGGGGTGCCCGGCGAACAGCTCGGGGTCGCGCTCGATCTCGACGAGAATCCCGACACCGGCACGGTCTACTACGGAACGGACGTCGCATTCGCCCTCGACTTCGGTCTCAGCGGGACGACGCTGAAGTTCAGCCGCGCCGCGGGATCGGAGTTCAAGCCGGCGGCTCCGCCGCCCTCGCTCAAGGGAACGTTCGACGAGGCTACCGGGTCGGTCACGTTCACGGTCAAGGCTGCGGACCTGGGCCTCGCACCGGACAGGGGCTTCAACTTCGTCGCCGTCAGCGAAAGCCTCCTCGCCGGCGACCTCGCGCCCGACCTCCGAACGTACAACTACCAGCAGGTCGGAGGCACCCCGCAGCCGCCGCTAGGGCCAGACACGCGTGCGCCGGTCGACCGCGCGTACGCCTCGCGCGGCGTGCACGGGAAGATCGCGCGACTCGAGTACTCCGCCCAGGATGGCCGAGCCATGACCGCAGACACAATCCGCGTGTATCGCGGAGGGCGCGTCGTACGGACGTCGCGGATCGCGCTGAGTGACGCAAATCCGTTCTTCATGTACGGCGCCCGCTGGCACGTACCGCGCGCGGTGCGCGGCCGACTCCGCTTCTGCGTGCAGTCCGTCGATGCGGCCGGCAACAAGAGCAACCTGAGCTGCGCCCCGCTCGTGGTCAGGTAGCGGCCGTCATGAGTGACCAACTCGACGAACGGCTCGATCGATTCGAGCAGACGCCGAGGGAGCTGCAGGTCGAGCTGACGGACCTGCGGCGCCTCGCGAGGCAGCCGTCGTCGTCTTCTCCTCCTTCGACGGCGGCGACCTCGTGGGGCCGCGTCGTCGAGGCGCCGCCGGTACCGACGGCGGCGCCTCGACGCGCTCGCGTCGGACCGGAACAGAACGGACCGCCGAGCTAGGCCGCCATCGGCCCGACGATGGAGGGATTTCCCGCGTTCACGGCAGGGCTCCTCCCGTAGCGACCCATGGGTCATGCCGCCTACGTTCGGTGGGTCATGCCGATCGCGACGAGAGCGAGGATGCGATGAACCGGTTGGATGCACAGGTTGGAGGGGGGAGGAACTTCCGGACTCGGGCTGCGGCGCGGGCGAGGAGCGGCAACAAGCCTCGGGGCCAGCTCGCGCTGAGCGTGCTCAGCATCATTTTCGCGAGCGTCGTCGGGCTTTCCCTCCTGTTCGCGTCACGCTCGGGATTCTTGTGCTCGACGATCGCGCGGCCGACAGGCGCGAACATCGCCACGGCTGGGACGATCGTCCTGCTCAGCGGCATCGTCGCGATCATCGCAATCGTCGCCGTGAGAAACCGCCCCCGGCTCCTGAGCACGGTCCTGCTCGGCGAGGCCGTGACGCTGGGCACGGCCATCGGCTTCATCGCCCGCGACTCGGCGACCGCGACGCTGACCGAGGACTGTGGGTTCTTCTCGAGCGACGTCTCGACCTCGACAAGCCATGTGAAGTACGGCTACGGGCTTCTGGCGCTGGCGATCGTCGTGCTCCTAGCCCAGGCATTTCGCGGCTTCGGCAGATCGCGCCCGAGACACGTGGCCGGTGCGATCGCCGGCGTCGTCTCGGCGGCCTTGGTCGCGGCACTCGTTCCCGGCCACGGCAGTGCGCGGACCGAGCGAAGCGCGCTGGCAAGGCTGCCGAAGGAAGTGCTCGTTTGCCGAGCGTTCCCGGCACCGGAGGCGCTCGGCGGCCCGCAGTGCGAGCACGACGTCGATGTCGGGCGAGCGCCGATCAGCCGTCCCGACGGTCTCGAGTGCTCGACCTACCTGAGCGACGTCAAGCGGAAGATGATCGGGATCCAGGTCTTCTACGAGGGAATCCTGATCAAGCACGCGAACCTCCGCAGCTCCGACAGCGTGACCAGCCCCTACGCGTACTTCGACAGCACCGACATCGACTGGATCACGAGCGGCGCGGGACTGCCGATCGGCCGCTACCGCTGTCGCTTCCTGGTGAACGGGAGGACCGTACGCGACAGAGTCGTCACGGTCGGACGGGTGCCGTTCGCGGAGGCGCCGCGCCACTACCGCTACCGGCTCGCGCTGAGAAGCCACGGCCATCCTCGCAGGCCGGTCTCAACGCGGCTCGGCGAGGAGTTCACGGTGGTGATCTCGTCACCGGACCTGCCCGTGAACAGGGCAGTGCGCCTACGGCTCTGCGTGAACCGAAGCCGCGGCGAAGCGTGTGAGACCTACTACCTGACCGGAGCCAGCCCAACGGGTGTGTTCTGGGAGGTCGACCGTGGCGAGGGAGCGGGCAACGTCTACCGGCTCAGCGTGCGCGTGCGAGGCGATGAGGTCGCGCGCCACGATCTCCCGCTGGTCCCAACCGGTCGCACCACTTAAGTCTTCGAGGCACAGAATCCGGCTTGCCGCGTTCAGCTTGCAAACAAAAGGCCCGCCTATGCGGGCCTTTTTAAGTAGCGGGGGCAGGATTTGAACCTGCGACCTCCGGGTTATGAGACCAGCCGATCCAGGCCCGCTAAGGCCATATTGGCTCATCTAAGCCTTCCCCGACCACCTCAGGTCATGCTGGGTCAGCTCAGATGGGTAGAAAATG
>JBKPCT010000107.1:0-8766 GCA_046727515.1 Actinomycetota bacterium
TTCGCCGCCGCGCTCGCCTCGCGCGCGCCGCTCGTCGTCACCGCCCACGGCCAGGACGTCGCCAACGTCGGGCGGATCCCCGGCGTCCGAGCGGCAACGGCGTTCGTCGTCCGGCGTGCTGCGGCCGTCGTCGCCGTCTCCGGCTGGCTCCGCGACGAGCTGGAGCGGAAGATCGGCGCCGTGCGTGGGAAGGTCGAGGTCGTCGACTGCGGCGTCGACCTCGGACTCTTCCCCGTCCAGCCGGCGCCTTCCGGCCCCCCGGCCTTCGTCTGCGTCGGCGCGCTGACCGAGCGCAAGAACCCACTGCGGCTCGTCCACGCCTTCGAACGCCTCGGGGAGGGGACCCTGACGTTCGTCGGGGACGGGCCGCTGCGCCCGCAGCTGGAAGGACGGCGAGGGATCTCTGTGATCGGGCGCGTTCCGCACGACGAGGTACCGGCGCGTCTCGCGGCCGCTCGGGTCGTCTGCGGCCCGAGCCTCGTCGAGCCGTTCGGTCAGTCGGTGCTCGAGGGGATGGCGGCCGGGCGTCCGGTCGTCGCCACACAGGTCGGTGGCCCTCCGGAGTTCGTCACACCCGCGGCGGGAGTGCTCGTCGATCCCGCGAGCGAGGCGTCGATCCTCGAGGGCCTGCGGCGCGCGGCCGAGCTCCCCTGCCCCAACCACGCCGGCCGAGAGGCGGCGGCGGGCCACGACGTCAGGCGGCAGGCGGAGAGGGTGGAGGGGATTCTCGAGCGAGCCGCTCGAGGTCGGCCAGCCTGACCTCGACGAGCGGGCGAATCTGTTGCTCCAACCCGGCCTCGCGAGCGACGGCGAGCGCCTCTTCGTAGCTCGCACGCACCTTTTCGGCGGCGACTCCCTGTTTCAAGCGGTTGTCGCCGGTGAGCAGAAGCTTGCGAATCCGTTCCCGCGCATGCTCCATTCGAGTGAATCTAGCGGTCTAGTGCATGCTTTCGAGTAGATTGTTTCACATTCCAAAGCCATGGCCGTGCGGGTTCTCATCGCTGACGACCACCGCCTGTTCGCGGAGGCTCTGCGCGCGATCTTGGGGGGCGACCGCCGGATCGACGTCGTCGCCCTGGTCGCCTCCGGCGACGAAGCCGTCGAGAAGGCGAAGGAGCTCGAGCCCGACGTCGTCCTGATGGACATCAGCATGCCGGGGCTGAACGGCCTCGACGCGACGCGCAAGATCCGTGCCAGGCAAAAGAACGTCCAGGTGCTGATGGTCACCGGCTCGGATTCGCGCCAGGACGTCGACGCCGCCCGCACCGCCGGCGCGGCCGGCTACGTGACGAAGGACAGGATCGCCGCCGAGCTCATCGGCGCGATCATCGATGCCGCCGCCTAACCAAGGTCGGCTACCCTAGGCCCGTGCTTCAAGTCGTCGCCGTCCTCCACGTGTTGCTCTCGATCGCGCTGATCGGGCTGATCCTCATGCACTCCGGCCGTGACACCGGGTTCGGCGGCATGGGCTTCACCCCGGCCTCGCAGGGGGGGACGCACATCGTCGAGCGGAACCTGACGCGCCTCACCGTCCTCGTTGCAATTGCGTTCTCGGCGACCACCGTGGCGCTCTTCCACTTGCTGTAGAGCGCGGCGGCGCTGCAGGTTGCCCACACGGCGCACGACCTCGACGCCGCTGCCCAGGCTGACGACGACCCAGTACGCGGTTCTCGGCCTCGTCGCCTATCGCGAGTGCTCCGGGTACGACCTCGCGCAGGGTGCCGCGCGCGGAATCGGCTACATCTGGGGTCCGTCGCGGAGCCAGATCTACAAGGTGCTGCGGCAGCTCGGCGAGCGCGGACTCGTGAGGAGTCGGGCGGTCGAACAACAGGGGCGGCCGGACAAGGCGTTGTACCGGATCACGACGCGGGGACGGTCCGCCCTCACCGGCTGGATCGAGGAGGTGGAGGACGAGCCGACCGGCGGGCCGAGTGTCTTCCTGCTCAAGATCCTCTTCGCCTGGATTGCGCCCCCAGATGCGGGCCTGGGCCAGCTCGACGCCTATCAGCGCCACCTCGAGCGGACGGTCGCGCACTTCGAGGAGCTTGCGCATCGATTGCCCCCCGACGAGCCCGTACATTCGCTCGTCGCCCTGCGGCACGGGATCGCTCGCGGCCGGACGACGCTGCGGTGGATCGAGGAGGCGCGTGAGGCCTTGAGGCTTGGCGCTAACTCGGCGGCCCGAGCGACGTCTTAGTCTCAACGAGACTACTCGGAGGTGCTTCGTGAAGACCGTCCTGACTCTCTGCCTCGTACTTGCGCTGGCGCCGCTGGGCTCGACTGCCGTTCGCTCGGCGACCACCGACCTGTGCATCAAGCCCGGCGAGACGCCCGTCCAAATCAAGGCTGCCGACGGAGCGACGGTGTACGGGGTCGAGGTGGGAACCGGCAAGACCGGCGTCGTCCTCGGGCATCAATACTTGAGCGACCACTGCGAGTTCATGGATTTCGCGCGGGAGCTCGCCGGTGCAGGGTTTCGTGCGCTGACGATCGACTTCCGCTACAACGGCGCCTCGACGGGCGGGAACTCGAGCCGTCTCGACCTGGATGTCGCGGCCGCGGTCGCCCGCCTGCGCGGGGACGGAGCGACCCGCATCAAGCTCGTGGGCGCTTCGATGGGCGGAACAGCGGTCCTTGTCGCCGCCTCCCGGATCACGCCGCCCGTCGACGGCGTCGTCAGCCTCTCCGGCCCGGCCTCCTTCCGCGGCCTGAACGCCGTACAGGCGGTCAGGCGCTCGCGGGTTCCGGTTCGCTTCCTCGTCTCGCGCGGAGAGGCGCGGTTCGCCGGAAACGCGACCTACCTGATGCGGGCGGCGGCGGCGAAGGACAAGGCGATTCTTCGGGTCTCCAACGGCGGCCACGGTTCCTCGATCCTGACGGTGCCGGCGGCGAAGTCTTTCGTGCTCGCCTTCCTCGCCCGCTGAGGGGCGCAGCTAGAGTCCGGGCCCTCCGCCCACGCCCGTGACGTTGAAGCTTGCAGCCGCGATCGCGGGCACCCGGTGGCCGTACGCCCAGCGCTCGTCGTAGAAATCGCTCTCGTTGACGAGCAACGTGTCCTTGGTCAGCCCCGGAAGCTCGGCGAGCACCTCCGGCAGCGCCACGGTGAAACGCAGGTTGGCGAGCGGCTCCGCGACCTTTCCGTCGCGGATCCGGAACGTCCCGTCACGCGTCATCCCGGTGATCGTCGCCTCGCGCGGGTTGACGACGCTCAGGTAATGGAGCCGCGTGACGTAGACGCCGTCCCCGACCAGCTCCGCCAGCTCGTCGGTCGACTCGGCCTCGCCCGGAGACACGACCAGGTTCGTCGGCATCGGCCCGAAGGAACGGGACGTGGCGGGCAGCGCATGCCCCGTGGAGTCGCGACCGGCGCGGGCGGCGGTCGCCCGGTCCCAGACCGGGCCGCGGACGACCCCTTCCTCGACGAGCAGCACGCGCTGCTTCGGCGTCCCCTCGAAGTCGAAGACGCGCGGCAGGCCGGCAGGGTCCAGGCCGTCGTCGAGCAACGTGAGCTTCGGATCGAAGGCGCGCTCGCCGATCCGGCCCGTGAAGTAGCTCCGCTCCTCGAGGAACCCGAGCCCGTTGAGGCTGTCGAACGAGAACCAGGTGAGCAGGTCTGCCAGCGCGTACGGCTCGAGCACCGCCCGGTAGCGCCCGGGGGGGATTGCGACGGCGCCGTGCGTCCGCTCGGCTTTCGCCGCCGCCTCCCGCGCGACCCCGGCCGGGTCGATCTCCCCCGCGCGCCAGGAGGTCCGCATCGCGTAGCCCGAGGCGCCGTTGGTCGCGGCCAGGGCCAGACACGTCGCGTCGGTCGTTCGTTGGGACGCCCGAAGCCCCGTGGTCGCGGCGATTGCGGCCTCGCAGACGCCGCTCGTGAAGTAGCCGTACAGGGCGATGTCGGCTGCCGCATCGATTGCCGCCGCGGCGAGGCGCGCCTGGTCTCCGGCTTCGAGAGTCGCCGTCGACTCGTCGTAGCCTGCAACCGCGGGATACTCGGTGGGCAGCGGAGGCGGGACGACGTCCGGGTCCTCGCTTGCGCTGGCGACGACTTCCCCCGCGCGGCGCGCGAGCTCGGCGAGCCCGTCGTCGTCGGTGCGGTTGGTGGTCGCAATGCCGGCTCGGAGGCCCTCTACCACTCGTAGTTGCACGGTGGCGTCGTCGACGAGCGTCGGCTGATGTACCTCGGATCCGGCGTAGCGCGCGAAGCCAGAGCGCTCCGTGCCGACGAACACGTCTGCCTCACCTCCGGCGACGAGCGAAAGCGCGCGCTCGGCGATCTCGAGCGCGTTGACGCCTCCGTCTCTCACGACTTGACGCCGACCTCGACGTTTCGGAAGCGCGCAGGAGACGCGCCGTGCGAGACGTGCGCGTGCTGGCCCGGCTGGCCCTTGCCGCAATTCGTCAGGCCGTAGATCGTCCACGCCTCCGGCCCGGCGACTCGATCGAGCGAGCCCCAGAAGACAGGCGTGATGCCGGTGTAGGTGGCGTCGCGGAGCAACCGTCCGAGCCTGCCGCCCGTGATCTCCCAGGCCATCTGCGTCCCGAACTGGAAGTTCAGTCGCTTGTCGTCGATCGACCAGCTCCGGTTCGTCTCCAGATAGACGCCGTCGTCGACCTCCGAGATCAGCTCCTCCAGCGAGCCCTCGCCGGGCTCCAGATGCAGGTTCGTCATCCGGACGAGCGGCATCCGCGCCCAGCCGTCGGCGCGCATCGACCCGCCGCGGCCCCGGCCGAGCTGCGCGGCCGTCTCGCGCGAGGTCAGGAACCCGCGTAGCACGCCTTCACCGACGACCGTCTCGCGTGCCGCAGGAACGCCCTCGTCGTCGTACGCGAAAGTGCCGAGGCCGCCGGGCGTGGTGGCGTCTGCGGTGATGTTCATGTGCTCCGAGCCGTACCGCAGCGAGCCGAGGTCGCCCGGGTGGAGGAAGCTCGTCCCCGCGTAGGCGGCTTCCGTCCCGTAGACGCGGTCGAGCTCGGTCGGGTGGCCGACGGACTCGTGCACCTGGAGCTGCATCTGCTCTGCGTCGATCACGACCGTCGTCGTCTTCGACGGGCACTCGTCCGCGCGCAACAGGGCCGCCGCCTGCTCGGCGACCCGCGGCGCCTCGGTCTCGAGTCGCAGGCCCTCCACGTACTCCCAGCCCGCCTGGGCGCTCGATCCGACGTGCAGGCTCGGGTAGGCACGCAGCTGGACGATCCCGTTGCCGACCGCGACGGCCTGGATGCCGCCGCCGCACTCGACGAGCTCCTGGTCGACCTCGACACCTTCCGAGGAGAGGAAGAGCTTCCGCTCCCTCTGCGTCCGGACGAAGGCCTCGCCGACCTTGACCTCCGCTCGCCGGAGTGCTTCCTCCGCGCGCAGGCAGAGCGCGACCTTGTCGTCGAGCGGCACGGAGAAGGGATCGCGCTGGCGCGGAGTCCGGAAGGACCCCGAGCGGGCATCGACCGGCATGAGCGCTCGCTTGTCACCGCGGCCCGCGGCGGCGGCGAACCCGCAGGCCCGAAGTGCTGCGTCGCGGGCGCCGTCGGGCGAGAGCCGCCGGTCCGAGGCGAACCCCCAGGCGCCCTCGACGAGGACGCGCACGCCGACGCCTTCGGTCTCGGCGTCGGTGAGCGTCTCGACTCGGCTGTTCTTCGTCCCGACCGACTGGGATCGCCGGACGACCCCCCTCGCGTCGGCGTAGGTCGCGCCCGCGCCGAGGGCCGCATCGACTGCCGCTGCGCACGTCTCTCGCATTGTCCGGAGACCCTATCGGCCTCGCTACAATCCGCTCCGCGCGCTGGTGGCGGAATTGGTAGACGCGCAAGGTTGAGGGCCTTGTGGCCCGTTGGGCCGTGGAGGTTCAAGTCCTCTCCAGCGCACCTCGCGAAGGAATCAGGGACAGACCGGCGCCTGTCCCTGCAGCCCTTGACGGCGTCCGCCGCGGCAGCTACTCTCGAACGCATGTTCGCCCCAACACAGAGCTGCCGCTGTGTTTGACGGAGAGACGATGCTGACGGAGAGACGATGCTGACGAAGCGCCAGCAGGAGATCTGGGAGTTCCTCGTCCGGTACGTCGACGCGCACGGCTACCCGCCGACGGTGCGCGAGATCGGCGAGGAGGTCGGGCTCGCCTCGCCCTCGACCGTCCACGCGCACCTTGCAAATCTGGAACGGGCGGGATTGATCAAGCGAGATCCGACCAAGCCGCGTGCGCTCGAGCTCACCGGCCGTGCCGCTCGTGTGCCGGAGGCCGACGACGTCCACGTGCTTCCGCTCGTCGGCCAGATCGCCGCCGGCGGTCCGCTGCTCGCCGAGCAGAACATCGACTCGTATCTCTGCGTTCCGGAGCCGCTCGCGGGCGGCGGCGAGGAGTTCCTGCTTCGCGTTCGCGGCGACTCGATGCAGGACGCCGGCATCCTCGAGGGCGACTACGTCGTCGTCAGACGGCAGCAGGATGCGCAGAACGGCGACATCGTCGTCGCGCTCGCCGGAGACGACGAGTCCGCCGACGAGGCGACCGTCAAGCGCTTCTTCCGCGAGAACGGCCCGGCGGACTCCAGCAGTCGCGTGCGTCTCCAGCCCGCGAACGACGCCTATCAGCCGATCTACGCGGCCCACGTGCAGATCCTCGGCAAGGTCACGGGAGTGTTCCGGTCGCTGTGAGCCCTGCCGGCTTCAAGACCGTTGAATCGCTGCATCGCTCGCTCGACCAGGAGTTCGTCGCGATCCTCCGCGGCGCGAGCCTCGAGTGCCCGGTTTGCGGCGAGTTCCTGCTGCACCGTGCCGACGGGATCGGCTGTCCGCAGTGCGGTCTCGAGCTCGAGGCGGAGGGCACCGCGCTCGAGTTCGTCACAGACTCGTCGGCGACCTAGAAAAATCCCGGCGGATATTTTTCGACACGAATTCTCGCAATTCATCCTTGACGTCGGTCAGATGCTTGGGCTAAAGTCCAGTTCGACCCACGTCGATAGGACGATGCCCATGAAGACATTCACTTACCGAGCACCTGCTCCCACGGCGACCCCGGCCGTGTCGAACGGTCCGTGCCAGACAACGGCGCTCGTCGCGCTCTGGCGCGGTGAGGTTCGGGCCCTCGATCGGAGGTGTGCAGGCTAGTCCCCTAGCCGCATAACCATCGCATCGAGGGCGACCCGACGGGTCGCCTTCGTCGTTTCGGAGGCGAAACGGATCAACGAAGAGGTGATGCCCAGCTTGAACACGACCTAGGAACACTCGAGGCCCCGCCTGAGAGAGAAAAGCTCCCAGCCGTTCGACCCGGGTAAATACGAGCTGCGCAATACGCCGCTGATTTTGCCTGCCCTTTTATCGATCGACGCGAGGATTCTGGGCTCCAAAGCGCCTCCACGCAGGACGGCTAGCGCCGATCCAGGGTCGAAGCGCAGGCGAGTGGCATGGACAATCTGGGCTCAACGCACGAAACCGCATACGCCGCGCGGTAGAGGAGCGGCTGTCCTCGCGAGCCTCATGAGCTCGAGATCGCGGGTTCGAATCCCGCCCGCGCCACTGACCGACTCTTCGCTGTAGCGCCGGTCCAGAAGTCCCCGCCGCCGCACAGGTCGGCCGCGGGGCAGCACACACCACACACTCGAGAGGAGGCGAGATGCACCTGCACCTCGCTCGGGTCGTGACCCGGCCCAAGCAGGCCGGTCGGCCCGCCAAGGTGGTCGCGCTCGAGGTGCGCCGGAGGGCGCGTCTCGAGGCGGCTCGCCTGTACAAGCGGCCGCCCCCGCGGCCGGCCGCGTGACCCCGGCGGGCGAGGGCCTCGACACCCTCGCCCGCCTTCCCGGGTACGAAACCGCCCACGTAGAGTGATCGGCAATGACCCGATGACGCACTCCGGACGTCTCCTGTCGGCGCTTGCGGCCGTCGGCACCGCGGCGACGATCGCCGTCGTGCTCGCGCTGTCACCGGGATGCGGCAGTTCCGCGGTGAACGGCTGTCGGCTGTCGCCGAACGGCCCGATCAAGCATCTGGTGAACATCGTGTTCGACAACACCCACTACTTCCGCGACCGGGACGACGTCCCATCCGACCTCGAGCAGATGCCGCACCTGCTCGACTTCCTCACGTCGAACGGAACCCTGTTCACGAACGACCACACGATCCTGATCTCACATACCGCGGGCGGGATCCTCTCGTCGCTCACCGGCCTCTACCCCGACCGCAACGGCCAGACCGTCTCGAACTCGTATGACTTCTACCGTCAAAACGGCACGCCGACGTTCACGACGTCGTTCAAGTACTGGACGGCACCCGTGGACGGAGCCGACGACTCCAAGCCGAACATGATCGCCGACACCGGCAACAACACGCCCGCTCCTTGGGTGCCGTTCACCCGCGCCGGCTGCGACGTCGGCGGCGTCGCCACGGCGAACATGGAGCTCGAGAACAACTCCATCGCCCCCGGCGGCGACATCGACAACGTCTACGGACCTGGATCACCCGAGGCGATGGAACCTGCCGAGCGACGCACGACCGATTTCGTCGGCATCGCGATCCACTGCGCCCGGACCACCGAGAGCACATGCGCCGGCAATCCGAAGGCGAAAAGCGACCCGCTGCCCGACGAGCCGGGCGGTTACGCGGGCTACAAGGCCCTGTTCGGGACGAAGTACGTGAATCCCGCGATCACCGATCACAGCAACCCCTGTGTGAACGACATGTCCGGGCACCCGATCCAGTCAGGCGGCATCTGCGGCTTCCCGGGATTCGATCGGATGCTGGCCAAGAACTCGCTCGGCTACGTGGCCCAGATGCTCGAGTCG
>JBKPCT010000108.1:0-4070 GCA_046727515.1 Actinomycetota bacterium
TCGAGCAGGTGGAAGTCGAGACGCTTGCGGCTCAGATCCAATCCGGCGTACAACATTGCAACGGGCCTCCCTTCGTCTTTCGAGGACGCGCGGAGCATCGCTCCGCGGGAGGCCCTTCTTCATGGCATTCCTTACCATCGAGCGACAGGGCGGGAAGCGCGGGCACGGCCGGGAAGCCCCGGGCACGAAAGCCGCGCAAGAAGAAGGAATCGGCCGAAGACGAGTAACCAGTCGTGGACGCGCGTGCCCGCGGTGGCGTTCCCTCAGTGTTCCCTGTGCTCCGGCGAGGCGGGTCGCATGCGACAGGACATTTTCGCCCACCCGAGCGTCGACTTTTCGTGCGGCCGCGTCGTGCCGTTGCCGTGCGGTCTCGGGGTCGTCAGAGTTCTTGATAGCTATAGGTGCGGCCGTGGTCGACATCGCCGATAACGAGCCGGGTGATGACTTTCCGGGCTACGACTTCGGGCGGGACTAAGCGCCCTTCGCTCTGGAAGCTCTTGAAGAGGTCGACGACCGGCAGAACGTCAGGTGGCTGTGAGCGGGCGAACGTCTGCATGTCGGTATCCATCACCCCGGGGCGGAGTGTGATCGCACGGAAGGTCGGCGCCTGCTGCTCTGCCGCCAGCGTCCGAGTCAGCATCTCGAGCCCGGCCTTGGCGACGCAGTAGACGGCTTCACCCGGCAGGGCGGTGTCCGCCGCGCCCGAGGAGACGTTGATCACCCGGCGCGGCAGTTCGCTGTCTGTGAAGACGCGGCAAAAGAGGTTCGTCAGAGCGACGGCGGCGGTGAGATTCGTCGCCAATGCAGATGCGATCTCGCTCGCCGCGAGGCCTCCCAGCATGCCGACCGAGTCGACGGTCGCAGCGTTGTTCAGAAGGCAGACTGAAACCGGCCGCACCAACTCCAGATCAGCCAACGCGGGAGCGAGGAGGCTGTCGATGGCCGCGGGGTCGGCAAGATCGATCTGCGCAAAGCGATAACGCTCGCCCTCGAGACCGCGGTTCGCAGTGCGGCCGACGCCCAGCACGATGAAGCCCCGCCCGAGGAGGTCTCCCGCAAGCGCTGCCCCGAGGCCTCGGGAGACCCCAGTGACGATCGCCGCTGGGTCCCCGGGGGCGCTTTGAACGGCCACGACGGGACGCTAACACCCTCCGCCATGGCTCGGCTGCGACGCGGCAATCTCTCGCAACCGTGCCCACTCAGGCGCCCACCGTTAGGGAACCTCAGACAGTGCTCGCGAGTGCCCGCTGCAACTACGGGCTCCATAAAGGCTCCATCCTGCGTTGTCAGAAGAGGCGACAGTGGCCCGGCGGACAAGCAGCCACGCCCGTGCGGCACCCATTGCAGTTCGCTACTCAGCTGAAAAGGAACCGGAGTGTCGAGACCACTCGGTCACAGTCCAGCCTAGGCGAGCGCGCGCAACTCGTTCGTGAGCGCTTCGGCGTCATCCGGCCGGCCGTGGAACTGCGCAGGCGTGTTCTGGAACTGCAGGATCCGCCATCCGCCGGCTTCGCGTTTCGCGACGAGCGTCTGGATCGCGTTCAGTTGCGGGTTCAGGTCGGACTTGCCCGCTGGCACCAGTCCCGCGACCGCGCCCAGCATCGCGACGTCGCTGGCGACGATGCGTTCGGCCCTTACCTTGCCGACGTATCTGCCCGTCTCGTGGTCGGCGAAGATCGCGCCGAGGCTCTGCTCGATTTCATCGCGGCCCTTCATCTCGCTGCCGTCGAACCCGACGACGTAGCCGTCATCGACAAACAGGGCGGCATAGCCGACCGCGTCGTGCCGGTTCCAGGCATCGAGCAGGGCGTAGTACAGAGCCGAGACCTCTTCCATCGATCGCGGCATCTTCCTACCCGAGGCCGATGCTCGCGAAGCCTTCGCGGGCTCTAACGGTCGACTCCCTTGCGTTTTGAATTCTCCCGCCGCGCCGGACGACCATCGACCCCCTCTCTGGGGAAGAGGGGGTCAATATCGTCCATCGAGACAACAGAAATCGGCGCTAGCAGGTACTTTGCAAGCCCTCTGACGGACTCGAACCGTCGACCCCCTCCTCACCATGGCAACCGGTTCCAACCCACGGCAACGGTTTTCGCCTATCTGAGCCGCTTTCGGTCGTGTTCCATTAGCCCGAAGTTCCCCTGAAATAGAGGGCGCTTTTCGGCTGCCTGAGCGGCTGTGCGGTCGTTCGCGGCTGGATCGTTCGTGACTACGTGGTGGGCGTGTGGTCGTCGATCAGCGCGAGCGCGCGGGCCTGGGTGGGCGTCGGCTGGGTGAGCTGGTCGAAGCTGGCGCCGCTTTCGTGGAGGCGGATCGTGGTGCGGCTGCGGGTGGCGAGTTCGGCGAGCAGGGTCGGGAGCGAGTGGCAGCGCTCGCCGATGCTGGTGCGTTTGCTGCGCGCCTTCTGTTCGGCCTCGGTCGAGCGTCTCGCCTTCGCGACCGGGTCAAGCTGAGCTGGCGGCTGTTCGTCGTCGAACAGGAGCGGCTTCCAGGCCTGGCGCAGGTGCCAGGCGAGGTAGTAGGCGAGCATGCAGAGGAAGACGTGCGCTTTGACGCGGTCTTCGAGCCGGTGGTGGATCGGGCGTAGCTCGAGCGGGCCCTTGAGCGTGCGAAAGGCGCGCTCGACTTCTTTCAGCTGCTTGTAGGCGCGGACGACCTCGGGCGTGGGGAGTTCGTCTGCAGCGACGCTGGTGCGCAAGACGTAGATGCCGTCGAGCGCTGCCTCGGCCGCGATCTGCTCCTGCCTAGGCTCGAAGGCGAAGCTCGTGTCGGTGATCTCGAGCTGGAAGTGCTTGCGGACGCGCCAGCGGTTCCAGACCTCGCCGACGGCGAGCCCGATCGCCGCCTCGCCGTGCAGCGTGCCCTGCTCGACCCGGGCCTCGATCTCCGCGAGCGCGCGCTCGGTCGCGGCCAGCAGGTCCTCACGCTTACGGGCGCGCTCGGCCGCGACCAGCGGGTTGCGGCAGACGACCAGCCGCTCGCCCGGGTAGTCGTCGGCGGCGATCTCGCCCAGGTTGTGCTCGTCGAAGAGCGACAGTTGCAGCGCGCCGTCCTTGACGAGCTTCCTCACCTGGGGCGCTTTCAGCGCCGTGATCCAGCCGGCGTCCCCATCCGCCCGCAAGAGCGCGAGGTTGGCCTTCGTGACCATGCCCCGGTCGGAGACGACGGTCACGCTCTTGAGCCCGAAGCGCTTGCGCAGCTTCTCGAGCTGCGTCGGCAGCGTCTTGTCGTCATGCAACGAGCCCTCGAACACCTCGACCGCGACCGGGCAGCCGCGCCGGTCGCACAAGAGCCCGTAGACGATCTGCGGCGTTCCCCGCCTGCCCTCGCGCGAGTAGCCAAGCTGCGCCAGCGGGCAGCTGTGGCCCTCGAAGTAGGAGGAGGACACGTCGTAGAGCACGAGCGTCCCCTCCTGCAGGTGGCGGCGCGCGAGCGCCGACTCGATCCGCGCCTGGCGGGCGAGCAGCCAGTCGAGCGCCGCGTACAGCTCGTCCTCGTCAGCGTCGGCGACGCCGAGCTCGGCCGCAAGCGTCGACTGGGCGAAGGCGCGCGACATCGCCAGCTTCGAGCCGGGCCCGATCACCCGCTGCACGAGCATCGCCAGGCACAGCGCCCGCTCCCGCGACGCCGTCCGATCGAGCAACCGCAGAAGCTCGAGCCGTCGCGCCATCAGCAGCGCCGCCTCCACGTGCCCGGCCGGCAGCGAGCGCTCGACCACAAGCGCCTCGCCAGCGGCAACGAAACGCTGCCCGCGCAGCGCGCCCCGGATCAGCTCGATCACCTCCTCAGGCAGGTGCGAGAGGTTGGCGAGCGTCTCCTTCTTGACCTTGCCGCCCTCCCGGTAGGAGCGCCGCAGCAGCTGGGCGGTGTAGATCCGCTCACCGCGCCTGATCGTGTTTGTGACCACATGCATCGCCCCCGAATGACGCGCTCTTCTCGGCATAAGCAGACACTATCGCGCCCATCGGACGGACAGTTGTGACTACATTCCGAAGACGCGAAACCGCCGCAACCGCAGGCGCAAAGCCAAATCGCCCCGGACTCAAGCGTGACTACGCGGGGAACTTCGG
>JBKPCT010000109.1:0-6229 GCA_046727515.1 Actinomycetota bacterium
ACCGCCGCTCTCCGCATGAGTCGCGCAATCTACTCCGAAAGGGCCCCATTCGCTACGGCCTGACGGAAACCTTTTACGGAAGGAGCGCGTACCAGGTGAGCTTTCGTACCCGGCCGTAGGCGTCGGTCGCGGTCAGGTGGAGCCTGTACGTGCCCGGCGAGAGCAGGAAGGGGCCGGCCGTGACGGCGCCCACGGGCGCGGCGAAGCGCACGGCCCGGGCGAGCCGGCCGGACCGCAGAACGCGTATCCGCGCCCCCGACGGCATCGTCTCGCGGAAGTTGACCGTCACCGACCAGACGGCCCCCGCGTCGATCGCCTTCGCGGGGCCGCGCACGAGGACGAACGGCGGCGCGTGCGCCGCCGCGCCGCAGCGACCGAGGCACGCCGCCCAGCGCAGCTGCCGCGGGCCGAGCCTGAGCTCGAACGCGTAGAAGCCCGGCTTCACGACCGGGAACGGGCCGACCGTAGCCGTGCCGGGGGCGACCGGGAACGACAGGGCCGTCTGGAGGCGGCCGGCGAGGACCGCGCGCACGTGCGCGATTCCCCGCCGGGTCGTGACGAAGCGGAGCGTGACCAGGAACCCGTTGGCGGTTCGCCTGACGATCGCCTGTCCACGCGACCGCAGCACCCTGCCGCCCGCCGCCGCACTCGGCGTTCGGCTCGTCGACCTGAAGGCCGCCGACACGCTCTTCGAGGCGTCCATGGTCACCGTGCAGGTCGTGGCGGTGCCGCTGCAGGCGCCGTCCCAGCCCGTGAACGCCGCGTTCCGGGCCGGAGTCGCGGTCAGCGTCACCTCCGAGTCCTCGTTCTCCTTCGCGGTGCAGGTCGCGCCGCCGTTCCCGCACTGGATCCCTCCGCCGCTGACCGACCCCGGCCCCGTGACCGTGACGGTCAGGTTGATCGTGCCCGAGGTCGTGCCGCCCGAGAACGTCGCGGTCACGCTCTTCGCAGCGTTCATCGTCACCGAGCAGATGGTCGAGCTGCCGCTGCAGGCCCCACCCCAGCTCGTGAAGCTCGCGCCGCTGTCGGGCGTCGCGGTCAGTGTCACGGTCGCGCCCGTCGTCTGGTTCACGGTGCACGTCGTCTCGCCGGAGCCGCATCTGATCCCGCCGCCGGTGACCGTCCCGTTGCCCGTCACGGAAACGCCGAGCGGGAACTGGGATGCCGTGCCCGACGAGCCGCTGAAGGAGGCGGTGACGCTCTTCGCAGTGCTCATCGTCACCGAGCAGGACAGGGACGTGCCGGCGCAGGCGCCGCCCCAGCCGGTGAAGCTCGCCCCCGCGTTGGGCTGGGCGGTCAGGCTCACGGTCGTACCGGCAGACACGTCCGCGCTGCAGCTCGATCCGCCGGCGGAGGTGCACGAGATGCTCGACCCCGCGACGGTGCCGTTCCCGGTCACCGACACGGTGAGGGCAAACGTCGTCGCCGACGTCGTGAACGTGGCCGTCACGTCCCGGTCGTCGCTCATCGTCACCGTGCACGTCAGATCGCTTCCGCCGCAGGCGCCGCCCCAACCGGAGAACGTGTAGCCGCTGTCGGGATCCTCGAGCAGCGTGATCGTCGAATCCGTCGTCACGATCGAGCTGCAGTCCGTCTCCGACGACTCGGTGCCGCAGTCGATGTCGCCGTCGGAGATGTTGCCGCCAGTCGGCTGCGTCACCGACAGCGTCTTCGTCCCTACAGAGACCGAGGTGAATGTCGCCGTCACCTCGTTGTCGCCACCGGACGAGCTCAGCGTGATTGTGCAAATCTCGTTGTCGGCGCCGGACGTGGCGGCGCAGTCCCAGCTGTCGAAGCTCCAGCCGCCCTGCTCCACCGCGGTGAGGGTGACACTGCCGGTCGTGGAGCTCGTCGTGTAGTAGCACTGCTGGCTTCCGGCACCGCACGTGATTTGACCGCCGCCGCTCGTCACCTGGCCGCCGCCGATCACCTGGACGGTGATCGTCGTCGTCGCGAGCGCACGGCCGGACGCCCCTCCGACACCGAGCGCGAGCACGCCGGCGACGACCGAAACGGACCAGATTCCCAGCTTCCCCGACATGCCGGAGATACAGAGTATGCGCACTCCCGAGCCTCGGTTACGAAAGCGCCGTGCCTCACCGGAAACAGGATCGCCTGCACGGAGCCGTGGATCTGGCCCTCGTTGCGCCGGCGCTCGCGGTAACCTGAGCTAGCCCGAAAGGGGGATCTTTCCGTCCCCGAACGTGCAGGCTCGCGAGATTTCGCGCAGCCAAATTTTCGTAAACCTTAGCCAACATTGCCTTCAAGCCTTTCCCTCCGGCGACCGATGCCTCGGTTACCGACGATCAGGGAACGGAGGAGTAGGACCGGATGATTCGCGTGCTGATCTGTGACGATTCGGCGGAGGCCCGCAAGATGCTCCGCACGATGCTTGCCGACGGCGAGTTCGAGATCGTCGGCGAGGCCGCCGACGGCGGCGAGGCGATCGCGCTCGGGGTCGATCTCGAGCCGGACGTCGTCCTCATGGACGTCGCGATGCCGGTCGTCGACGGGGTCGACGCGACCACACGCCTCCGCGAGCTCCTGCCGGGAACCCGGATCGTCGCGCTCGCCGGCTCGGACGACCTCGAGGTGGTCGAGCGCATGCTCGACGCCGGCGCGAGCGCGTACTGCGTCAAGGGCGCGCCGCTCTGGGAGCTCGAGCGCGCGATCGCCGGCGCAGGCGAGCCCCTCGTTCGCCTCGCCCACTCCCTCGGCCGCGCCCTACCGGGCGGGATCGGCCAGCTGCTCGCCCGTGAGCTGGTCGAGCTGACCGGCGCGTTGTGCGCCGCCGCGTACATGACCTCCTCGGAGGCCGGGCTCTCGCTCGCGGGAATGGCCGGTGCCCCGACCCGCGACCGCCTCACGAGCGCGCCGGGCGTCGCCGTGCGCGCGTTCACCGAGACCGTCGCCGCGACGGCCGACGCACACGAGCTTGCCGAGCTCTACCGGCTCGGCGTTCCCTGCGGGCACGCGCTGGCCGTTCCCCTCGTGGCTGACGGGACCCGCCTCGGCGCGCTGCTCGTCGCCATGCCGGCGAGCGTCCAGCTCGAGCTCGACGAGCAGCTCGTCGGCGCGGTCGCCGACCTGGCCGCGGCCTCGCTCGCCCAGGAGCGACGCCTTGCGCTGACGTTCGCCGAGGCGCGTCGCGACGCCCTCACCGGCCTCCTCAACCGCCGCGCCTTCGACGAGCATCTCGGACGGATGCTGGTCGAAGCGGGCGAGACCCCTGTCGCCGTCACCCTGCTGGACATCGACGGCTTCAAGGCCGTGAACGACACCGGCGGCCACGCGGCCGGCGACGAGGTGCTCGCGACGCTGGCACGGATCTTCATGCGGACCGTCCGTGCGAACGAGCACGTGTTCCGCATCGGCGGCGACGAGTTCGCCGTCGTTATCGCCGGCACGACGGAAGCGGGCGTGCGCGCGGGCGAGCGCATCCTGCGGGCCACTCGGCTCCAACGCCGGGGGCGAAGCCTGCCAACCCTCTCCGGTGGCGTTGCCCATTCGGCCCGGACCGAGTCGGGGCAGGAGCTGTTCGCCCGCGCGGACGCCGCGCTCTACACCTCGAAGGAGGCGGGCGGCGACCGCCTCACCGCGGCCGGCATCGTCCCGCCCGCCAGGCCGCGCTTGGCCGTCGGGAACGGCCGGCCCGCCGAGTCGGCCGCCGTGCCGGGAACACGGCCGCTCCGCATCCTGCTCGTCGACGACGACCCGGGGCTGCTCGTGCTCCTGCGGACGACCTTCGAGATCATCGACATCGAGATCGAGGAGGCCCGCAGCGTCGCCGAGGCGCAGGGCCACATGGCCTCGAACCGGCCGGACGTAATCGTTCTCGACGTGGCGATGCCCGTCGTCGACGGCCTGTTCTTCTGCCGTGCGCTGAAGGCGAACCCGAAGACGCGAGAGATCCCCGTGGTCGTCCTCTCCGGCAGCGGCGGAAACGAGGAGGAGGCGAAACGGGCGGGTGCGGAAGCGTTCCTGCAGAAGCCGTTCAGCCCGCTCGACCTGCTCGCCCTCGTCGAGCAGCTCGCCGGCGGCCTCTTCGAGGGCCCGTTCACGCTGATGGCCGACGAGCGCCCCGAGGAGCAGATCCTCCTCTACGCCCGCGACCTGCGCCGCCTGCTCGAGCTCGAGCGCGGCCAGCGGCACCTGCTGAAGAGGGCGTACGAGGAGACGATCGGCGCGTTCGCCGGCGCGCTCGAAGCGAAAGACTTCGGCACCGGCGCGCACTCGAAGCGGGTCGTCCGCTACGCGACCGAGCTCACCCGCGAGCTCGAGCCCGGCCTGCTCGACGACCCGAGCGTCCAGTACGGCTTCCTGCTCCACGACGTGGGCAAGATCGGCATCCCCGACTCGATCCTGCAGAAGCCGGGATCGCTGACGCGTGAGGAGCGGCGCCTGATGCGGACGCACACGATCCTCGGCGCGCAGCTCCTTGCCGACGTGCCGCTGCTCGAGGGCGAGGGGCTCGGCGTGATCCGCTCGCACCACGAGCGCTGGGACGGGAGCGGGTATCCAGACCTGCGCGGGAACGTCGAGATCCCGCTCGGCGGCCGGATCTTCGCGGTCGCCGACGCACTCGACGCGATGACGAGCGACCGACCGTACCGAGCCGCCCGCCCCTGGCAGGCGGCGGTCAACGAGATCGTCGTCCAGTCCGGCCGGCAGTTCGATCCGGAGGTAGTCGAGGCGTTCCGTAGCGCCGAGCCGAAGCTCCGCCGGATCCACTCGGAGCTCATCGCCGCGTGAGCGCGGCGGGTCGGCGCACGCCCTCGTCCTGAGGACTCTCCCCCGGCGCAAGCGCATTTCGTCGCGCGGATCTAGAGGCTCGATGTGGAATAGACTCGAAGCTTCCCAGACAACGGAAGGGAGGTTTCGATGCGCTTCCTCGTCATAGCGAAGCATCCGCCGCACCTCTGCCCCACGTCCAATGAAGCCGTCCGTGAACTGGCCAAGCAGGCCGGCGGAGAGATGTCAGCCCTGGCCGAGAAGCTTGGTGTCGAGATCACGGACACGTACGTGACGTACACGAATCACCTTGTTCTCGTCGCTGCCGAAGCGGACGATATGGACAAGGTGAGGGAACTCGTCATCCAGGGCAGGTTCGCGCAATGGAACGAGTGCGAGATCTACGAAACGAACACGCTGGAGGAAGCTCTAGGTCGGGTGGACGAGCACCCAGCGATGTTCTAGAGCATCGGCGTCCTGGGCGGCGGCCGAGTTCGTCGGTTGAGTGTTAGTCTGTTATCATACTTTTTAGTCCGATTACAGACTAAGGAGGTGCTCGATGATCAACCGCACCGTCACTGCGGTCTTGGACGCCCCTCGCGAGGAGGTGTTCGCGTTTCTATCGGAGGTCGACAATCTTCCGCTGTGGGCAACCGAGTTCGCGCGCGAGCTGAAGCGCGAGGACGGAAAGGCAAAGGTCGTGAACAGTCTCGGAGAGTTCTACTTCACGATCGAGGCGGACCGCGCGACCGGTGTCATCGACATGTACGCGGGCCCCAGCGAGGGCGCGATGGTCCTCTTCCCCACCCGTGTCGTCGCGCTCGGGCCGAGGAGGAGCGCGTACTCGTTCACGATGTTCAAGGCGCCGGATATGCCCGACGAGCTGTTCGAGTCGCAGCACCACTCGCTGCAGCGCGAGTTCGACAACATCCGCGCCCGCTTCCGCGCTGAGACCATGAGCTGCGCACGGTGATCGGCGAGGACGAGCAGGCGCTGCGCCGTGCTCGCGCCGACCGACGCGACAAACCGAGCGGCAAGGCGAGTGAATCGCGACTCACGCTCGACAACATTGGCTTCCTGCTCGCGAAAGCGAGCCAGCGCTGGAACGAGCTGCTCTTCGAGCGCTTCGTCGCCGCCGGCTTTCCCGAGGTTCGGCCGTCGTACGGCTCCCTGCTCGTCCCGCTCTACGAGGAGGATGGACTTCGGCAAGGCGAGCTGGCACGACGGGCGCGGCTCAGCAAGCAGACGATGACGACGATGGCGCGCGCGCTCGAACGCGACGGGTTGATCGAGCGCCGCGTCGATCCAACCGACGGCCGCGCCACCTTGATTTTTCTTACCCGGCGCGCACACAAGCTACGGCCGGTCGCCGAGCAGGTACTCACAGAACTCGACGCCCATGTTGCAGTCGTGGTTTCTGCACAGATACGGGGTCAGCTCAAGAGTGCGCTTCGGTTGATCGCCGATCTCGAGCGGTAGGAGCGCAAGGTCGGGGGAA